>NZ_CP069396.1:12905314-13213980 GCF_016887565.1 Archangium violaceum | reverse complement strand
CGAGCACCACGCCGGCCACGCGTCCGCCCTCGGCCACCACCGCGGACACCTCGGCCTCGTGCACGGTGAGGTGGGGCTGGGCCCACAGCACGGACTGCATGATGCGCGCGTAGGCGTCGCGATCGCACAGCACGCGGGTGGCCTGCACGGCGGGGCCCTTGGAGGCATTCAAGGTCTTGAAGTGGGTGCCGGCGAGGTCGGCGGCGCGGCCCATTTCACCGCCGAGGGCATCGAGCTCGCGCACGAGGTGGCCCTTGGCGGTGCCGCCGACGGCGGGGTTGCAGCTCATGACGGCGGCGCGGTCGCGCTTGAGGGTGAGGCCGAGGGTGGACAGGCCCATGCGAGCGCAGGCCAGGGCGGCCTCGCAGCCGGCGTGGCCGAGGCCCACCACGATGACGTCGTACCGGAGCATCATGTCGTGCAGGAGAGAAGGCGGGCAGGCGACGCGCGAGCCCGGCTCAGGTCTCTTCTCACGTGGGAACAAGGGGAAGGCAAGTCGCGATGCACCCTCTCCCTCCGGGAGAGGGCTGGGGTGAGGGTCTCGAGGGCCTCGGGTTCCGATCACCCTCTCCCTCTGGGAGAGGGCTGGGGTGAGGGTGTTCCCCCGAGTGCCCCGCGAGCGAGAAAACGAAAAAGGGGAGGACGGAATCGCACCGCCCTCCCCTCGCGGCTGCAAATCAAACCACGTGAGCTACGGGCAGCTGGAGATGGGCGTCTCCGGGTTGCCGGTGTTGCGCGAGTCGTGCTGGTAGCGGGGCCAGGGCGCGTGCGTATCCAGGCCGCGGCTGTCGACGACGAAGGCATACAGCTTGCCGTCCTCGCTGCCCACGTACAGGGTGCCCAGGGAGGCGGGGCTCGCGCCGCCGTCGCCCGCGCGAGCGCAGTCGAGCGCGGGAGAGGCGGACACGGCGCCCACGCTGTCGGTGAGCCGCCAGAGGAGGGTGCGCAGGTCCGAGCTCCACGCGGCCACGTCGGGACGATCGCTCGGCTGGCTGCGCATGGAAGCAGTGTAGACGAGGCCTCCGGCGCCCAGCACCGGAGCGGCTTTGTAGCTGCCGGAGCCCACGACGGAGTAGCCCGGCGACGAGGCGCCCAACTGCATCCACGACAGGTCCCCCCAACCGGAAGACAGGTCGCGGCCGAAGAAGAGGGTGTCTCCCGGGCCGATGGACAGCTGCCGCACGGCGTGGAGCGTGCCGAAGGAAGACGGGTAGCGCCAGAGGCCGGACGCATCCGCGGCCAGCAGGGAGAAGACGCCGCCGACATTCTCTATCGTCGCGCTACTGGCCGCGCCGACGAGCCGCTCGCCCGTGAGGGCCAGCCCGGTCACCCGCGCGCCCACGCTCGGAGGCGAGGCGTAGAGGGCGTTCCACTGAGTGCCGGTGAAGCGGTAGCCATACACCTGGCCATTCGAGCCGCCGAAGAACACGTCCTGGCCCCGGGTGACGAGGGCGGCTCCGGGCTCGGCGGTGAAGTTGTTGGGGCCGCCGGGGAAGAGGCACTGGCGCGAGTCCTGCGCATCCGGCCGCAGCACGGCGATGGACGTACTGCCATCCACCAGGACCATGGCCGTCTCGAGGGGAGCCGACTCGACGTCATAGCGCACGCGGGTGAGCGACACGGCCGAGCGGGTGGGGCCCACCGTGAAGGTCCCCGCCATGGGGCAGCGGAGGATGCCGCCGCTGCCATCCAGGGCGTACAGCACGCCGGTGTTGCTGGAGGTGACGCCCACGTACACGCGCTCGGTGCCGCCGGGGGACAGGCCCACGGCGGGGCTGCCGTCCACGGAGCCCAGCTGCGCCTCCCACTTCTTGCGCCCGTCGGGCAGCACGGCGAAGACCTTGCCGAGCGTGCTGCTCGAGCCGAAGTAGACGGTGCCCGAGGGCCCCAGGGCGGGGCTGGAGCGGATGGGCCCCGAGGCGCCGTCGAAGGCCCACTTCCAGCGCGTGACGTTGACGCTGCCCGAGCCGCCGCCGGCATGGCCCACCGAGTCCGAGCCCTCGACGAGCAGCCGCAGCGAGCCGCGGAAGGCGCCGAAGACGGGCTCCCACAGCTTCACCTGGGCGGTGCCGCAGAAGCGCGCGTCACACCCTTGAGTGAAGGGCACCACGTCCCCCGCGGGAGTGAGGGAGCCATCCGTGCCCTCCACGCGCAGCCGCACGCTGCTCGGGACGAGGTGTGGCTCGTCCGAGCGCACCTGCACGGAGACGACCTGGTCACGCCGCCACGGCTTGGAGAGGTCGCCGGAAGCGGGGTCGGAGAACGTGGTGCCCCCCGAGGGCGCGGCCACCTCCGGCGGAGGCACCGTCACCGAGAAGGAGGGGGGCGTGGTGTCCACCGTCAGCCGCACCGTGGTGCTCGGACCGCCGTCTCCGGGGTAGGCCGCCGTCAGGAGGAACTCGCCCTCTCCGGGTGGGGTCCACTGGGTGGTGTAGACGCCCTCGCTCCGGGCGACCTGGGACAGGGTGCCGCCCGAGCCCCCGTCGCCGCGCACCACGCTGAAGCGCAGGGTGTCCGGGAAGAGCGGAGCCAGGCCGGTGCCCACCCGCAGCTCGGCGCGCACGGAGATGGGGCCACCGCCCACGAGACTCCCCTCCTCCGGTGTCACCACCAGCGCCGAATACCGGGGCACGCACGTCCTCGCGCCCGAGCACGCCTGGTGGGGCGCGCAGGCGGGAGTGCACTGGGAACCATCGACCTCCGACGCGACGCAGAAGCCCTCCACGCACGAGAGGCCCGAGGGACAGGAGAAGTCCCTGCCGCAGGCACGCACGCGCTCGTCGAGGAACTCCTGCTCGTCGGGGAGGAGGCAGCCGGCGAGCAGCAACATCGGACACAGGGCCCACCACAAGCGCTTCATCGGGTCGTCTCCCCGGAGGAGGAAGCGGGCGAGGACACGTCACCCGGCAGGAGGAACCACGTCACCACGGCGCTGGCGACGGCGAGGCCCGCGGTGCCGAACAGGATGTTGGCGGTGCGGGCACTGCCGTGGGCGTCATTGAACTTGGCGAGCGCGTCCTCGCGAAGGGGGGCCACGCGCGCATCGGCGAGCTGGCCGTTGGCGCTCACGCCGAAGTAGGCGCCCAGGCCGCCGGCCACCACGCCCGCGCCGAGCAGCGCGAGCGGCACCACGGGAGCGCGGCGCGGCGCGGTCTCCACCACGGAGGGAGTCACGGCGGGGGAGGGCTCGGAGGGGGAGAGACGGCTGGGAGGAGGCTGCTCGGGACGATCCGAGGAAACCACCGGAGGCGGAGTCTTCGCGGAGGCGGACGGAGCGGGGGCGGACGCAGTGCCAGACTTCGCGGGGCCGGACGCAGTGCCGGGCTTCGCCGCGTTGGACTGAGCAGTGCCGGGCTTCGCGGAGCTGGACGGCGCGGGTCCGGGCGTCACGGGAGGAGACTGAAGCCGGGCGAGCTCCTGGCGAGCGCGGACGCGCTGGGCCTCGAACTCCTTCTCCACCTTGGGCGAGACGCGGACGGGGAGGGAGGCGTCGGGCTGAAGGAGGAGGGCGGTGAGGAAGGACTCGCGCGCCTCCTCCCAGCGGCCGAGGTCGGCGAGGATGATGCCCTCATAGAGGCCGAGGGTGACGTCCTGCTCGACGCCCTTGGAGATGCGGCGGGCGCGCTGGATCTGATCGAGCGCGCGCTCATAGGAGAGATTGTCGTAGAGGCGCCGGGCGGCGGCGACGTAGCGCTCGAAGTCATCGTCGGCCGCGAGGGCCGGGCGCGAGGGGCCGCCCACGAGGAGCAGCCCGAGGACGAGCGCGTGGGGCGTTCGGAGGCGAGGCAGGGACATGGGTCCGATACTACGAGGCCGCTCCCCCGCCGTCCCTATGGCGAGCGCCTCGGGGGACCGAGTCCGCGGCGACGGGCTCGGCTGACGCGTCCGCCTGGATGATGAGCCACGACACCGCGGCGCCCACGAGAGCGACGCCCGCGGTGCCGAACATCATGCCGGCTGAAGGACGCGAGGCCCGAGACGCGCCGGGCGGTGCTCGACACGCTGGAGGCCACGCCACCCCGGGGCGTAGTGCCGCGCGGTGGTGGAGAGGAGGCTTCCGGGCGCGCTCTCGACCAACTGGTCCGACAGTCAGACCAGTTCGCGCGAAGCGTCACCGCCAGTCCGGCGGGGCCCAGCCGACGCGGGGGAGCGGATAGCCCTCGGGGCCCTGCAGCACGGTCTCGAAGCGCGGGTCGTTGAGCACCACGCTACCGGGACTCTTGTCCACCTTGGCCGGGTCCACCCGGGCGCCACGCATGGGCAACTTCGCGTACGTCGGGATGCCGTACTGGTGCAGACCATCCACGGCCACGCCGCAGATGGGCAGCGCGGTGCCATCCGGCAGGAGGAGCTGGTCGAACTGCATGTAGAGGCGATGGGGCAGTGCCGTCGCCTGGCCGGAGATCATCACGCGCATTTCCTGCCCCTTCACCTCGGCGAGCATGGTGGCGGTGACGGGACCCGGTTTGACGTTGATGGAGCCGCCCTCCTCGATGGAATCGTCCGAGGCCGGAGTTCCGGTCTCCAGGAAGGAGGCATTCTCCTGGGGAGCGAAGCCCAGCTTGACGGGGGTGGCGCGGGCCTCGGGGGAGCAGCTCGCGAGGTAGGCGATGGGGTCGGGCCGAGAGGGAACGGTGGCACACCCCACGAGTGGCGCGACGGTCGCGCCCAGCAGATGGGTGAGCAGCGCGCACAGGCGAGCGGATGGCTGCGCCGGGGAAGAGGAGGACTCGGGAAGGGGAGCGGAGGGCACGGGCTGCGTTCCTTTCACGGAAGGCGCCGGAGGAGCCGGCGCGCGGAGAAGCGTCCACCCTATGCCGAGCCATCCCAGGACGAAGACCAACGCCACGACGCGCACGGGCCACCGGAGCGCCCTCCAGACACGCGCGAGGAGATGAGTTGCATCGGAAGGCGATGACTCCGGCTCCGGTGTCTCCTCCTGCATGTCCATGTCTGGAAAAGGCTCCGGCCCCCGCGCGGACTCAGTGGGAAGCCGGGCTGGAGCCTGCCAGGGCGCGGTGTGTCCCTCCTGCTCGCGAAGCCGTTCCAGTTCCTCGCGCACGGCCCGAGCGCTCGGAGGGCGCTGTCCGGGTTCCTTCGACAACAACCGCAAGGCCAGGGCGCAAAGCGAGACAGGTGCCTCGGGAGCAAGTCGTTGGGGCTCGGGGGGAGGCGAGGACGCGATGGCGACCAACAACTGCTCCAGCGGCAACCGGGGGTTGAAGGGGTGGCAGTTGGTGAGGGTCTCGTAGAGCAACACACCAAAGGCATACAGGTCGGCGGCGGGCAGGGCCTCCAGACGCGAACCCTGACGTGCGGCCTCGGAGACCAGGAAGGCGATGGCCTCGGGTGGCTGACAATGGAGCGTGCCGGGCGCGAGCCCCTCCGTCAGCGCGCGGGCCCAGGGCAGATGCACCGCACCGAAGTCGATGAGGAATGGCCGGTCGTCTCCGTTCCGCACCAGCAGGTTGTCCGCCTTGATGTCCCGGTGGCACACGCCGCGCTCGTGCAGGGACTCCAGCGTCTCCAGCACACCGCACAGAACACCCACCGACCTGTGCAGCGAGGCCTGTTCACGCCAGCGCCACGCGTGAAAAGTGCTCCCGGCGACGTAGGGAGTGACGAACCACGCGTAGCCCGTCTCCGGTACGGGCCACCGCCCCCACTCGAGCACCGGCAGCAGGTGCGGGTGCGCCAGGCACTCCAGCGAGAGCACCTCGCGGCGCATCCAGGCATCCACCCGGTCCTCATCCGCCTCCGAGGCAGGCTGAGCAGCCATTTTCAGGGTGTAGTGCTGACCCGCTCGCTCCACGAGGAACACGAAGGCGAAGCCTCCCACTCCCAGTCGGCGGACGATGCGGAAGTCCCGCACGCAATCCCCGGCGCGGAGCTGGTTCGGGTGCAGTGGACGCCTCACGGGGGCACCGGCCCCGCGCTCCCAGGGAGTGGCTGGAACTCACCCGAGGCGTCCTCTCCATCCAATGACAGCTCCAGGCGCGAGGCCTCCTCTGGAAGGAGGCTGGTGAACACGTGGAACTGGCGACCCACGCCCACCCGTCCAGAAACGAGACGAGCGGACCACTCCCATGAGGAGTCATCCGCGAGCACCGTCCGCAGCCGGACCTGTACCAACCGCCAGGGTCGGGAACCTTTTCCGCTGCCCCTCACGGACACGGTGGCGAAGAGGCGCCGGCCCATCCAGAGCACGGAATCGACCTGAGCACGCGAGCGCCCCGGATGGAGGTCCATCACCTCCTGGGGCAACGCGAGCGTGGGGCGAGCCTCCGGCGCGTCCAGGAGTTGGAGCGCCAGGGCCTCCGCGGCGTCCCCATCTGATGCGGAGTCCGGGGCGGGCACCACGCGCACCCGCGCATCCACCTCGCCACGCCGGGAGACGAGAAGGAAGCGCAGAGGCTCGGAGCCGGATGCACCCTCCAAGGAGAGGAGCACCTGCTCGCCCTCGGCGAGGGGAGAGGTGGGCACGAGCACCCACGAGTCCTCGCCCACGGGGAGGAGCTCCATGCGCGTCTCGCCCTCCGGGAGGCGCGGGGTGCCACGGTTCAACGGCGCCGCGAGCTGGACGAGCGTGGCCAGACCCGGGGCCACGTGCAGAAGCAGGGGAGGGACGTCACCGGGACGGGAGGAGAGCACGAGCGTGCGCCTGCGGAGCACGGGCGCACCGAGCCCCTCGCGTGCGGCGGCCGGAAGGGAAGACAGGAGGCACAGGAGGAGGAGCCAGGACCCGAAGCGCACGCGAGGCCTCCACGAAAAGGGGCGCACGGTAGGGGAAGGCCGAGCACGAGGGCAAGCGGGAAACCACTTTTCCCGTCACCTGAGTGGAAATGACCTGATGGATGAGAGCCAGGTCCGCGTCCAACCGGGTTCGAGACCCGGAATCACGTCGAGCACGTAACCTTTCCAGGCATCTTGGGCTACAGGATACGAGAAGTAGTGTATAGCCTGCGGGCATGAACACGGAATCCAGCGGAGCGTCGGCACCCGCGCAGCAAGAGACCAGTGAATCCAGCGGAGCGCCGGGACCCGCGCAGCAAGAGACCCATGAGCCCAGCGGGGCACCGGAACCCGCACGGCAGGAGAACAGCGAGTCCAGCGGAGAGACGGAACCCGCACGGCCAGAGACCCGCGAACCCAGCGGAGCACCGGAAGCCGTGCCCCAGGAGGCGAGCCCGGAGACCGGGGCAGCGGACGCGGGCGGCGGTGGCGAGAAGCGCAAGGCGACGTACGCGGACCTGGAGACGGTGCCTTTTGACCACGTGGCGGAGCTGGTGGAGGGCGAGCTGTACGTGAGTCCGCACCCGGGCGCCGCGCACATGGTGACGGCGACGGAGCTGTTCGGAGAGCTGGGAGGCCCGTTCAGCAAGGGCCGGGGAGGGCCGGGAGGGTGGAGGCTGATGTTCGAGCCGGAGCTGCACCTGGGGGAGGACGTGCTGGTACCGGACCTGGGGGGCTGGCTGCGCGAGCGCATGCCGCAGCCACAGGGAGGGGAGACGCTGCGGCTCGCGCCGGACTGGCTGTGCGAGGTGCGCACGGCCACGTCGCGGGCGTTGAGCTGGGAGACGAAGCTGCGGCTCTACGCACGCGCGGGGGTACGGCACGTCTGGCGGGCGGACCCGGAGACGCGCACGTTGGAGGTGCTACGCCTGGAGGGGACGGACTACCAGCTGCTCGCCAGCCACCAGGGCGAGAGCCGGGTGCACGCCGAGCCCTTCGAGGCCCACGAGCTGGACCTGGGCCTCATCTGGGACGAGTGAGCGGACCGGGGAGCGTGGCACACGTCGATGGAATCGGGAATCGCCCTTCCTGAATACGGTGCCACCATGCCCCGCTGGTTCAACACCGCGGGCCCGTGCCGGCTGGACCACCACTACATGCTACCGGCCCTACGAGGTCCTACTCTCCGTGCTCCGCTGAGCGGACTGCACGGGGGGGCGGCCCCCGTTGCCCCGAGGCGAGCAGTGAACAGGTGGACACTGCGGACGAAATGTCTGGCGGGTAGAGGATGAACCGGAAATCCGGCACTTCCCGGCGGGGGTTGGGGTGAGCACAGTGGGGTGCCACCTGGGGGCAGGACCGATGAAGCTGGGCAGGTATCAGTTGCTCGACAAGCTCGCGACCGGAGGCATGGCCGAGGTGTACCTCGCGCGCGCCACGGGGCCGATGGGCTTCGAGAAGGAGCTGGTGGTCAAGCGCATCCTTCCGCATCTGGCGGCGGATGGTCGGTTCGTGGAGATGTTCCTGGCGGAGGCGCGGCTGGCGGCGCGGCTCAACCATCCGCACATCGTTCAGATCTTCGATTTCGGAGAGGCGGACGGCACCTGGTACCTGGCGATGGAATACATCGACGGGCTGAACCTGAGGGTGCTGTCGAAGCGGGCGCGGGAGGCGGGGATGGAGCTGCCGCCGGCGAGCTGCGCGCGCATCATCGCCTCGGTGTGCGAGGGCCTGGCGTACGCGCACGAGCGGACGGACCCCACCACGGGCGAGCCGCTGGGAATCATCCACCGGGACATCAGCCCGGACAACATCCTGCTGTCGCGCGAGGGCGCGGTGAAGGTGGTGGACTTCGGCATCGCGAAGATGGCGGGCCAGGAGCTCAGGACGCAGACGGGGGTGGTGAAGGGGAAGCTGGCGTACATGCCCCCGGAGCGATTCAGGGAAGTGGAGATGGATCGCCGGATGGACGTGTACGCGCTGGGGGTGGTGCTCTACGAGCTGCTGACCGGGCACAAGCCGTACGAGGCGGGCTCGGAGGGTCAGCTGGTGAGGGCCATCCTGTACGAGCAGCCGGTGCCGGCGGTGAAGTGGAGGCCGGAGCTTCCGCCGGCGCTGCGGCGCATCCTGGAGCGGGCGATGGCGAAGGAGCGCGAGCAGCGCTATGCGGACTGCCGGGCGCTGCAATCGGACCTCGAGCACTTCATCCTGAGCACGGGGGAGCCGGTGGGAGCCTGGCAGCTGGCGAGGCTGCTGGCGCGGGTGACGGAGAGGCCCGGGGACGAGAAGACGGTCGTCGAGAGCGGAGTGCCCGGGCCGGTGAGACAGGCGCGGGCCCCGACGCCGAAGCCCATGCAGCGCGTGCCCACACCACCGCCCGCGGCGGCGATACCCGTCCCGCGGCGGACGGCGGAAGGACCCAGACCCGAGCCGGCGGACGCGATGACGATCCGCGAGCGCGCGCCGCAGCGCTCGGAGGCGCCCACCATCCGGTTGGAGAAACCGCCCCAGCTCCAGGAGCCGAGGCCGTCCGCGAGCCCCAGGGAAGAGAAGCCCACGGAGAGCGCCCAGCGCCGCTCGCAGGTGAGGAAGGCGGGAGCGGGAATCATGCTCCTGCTCGCGCTGGCGGCCTGCGCGTTCCTGTGGAGCGAGGAGCCCGTCCAGGTGGAGCCCCTGACGGCCCAGGTGACCAGCGGGAGATGACGCGGGAGCCTTCTTCCGCGCTCGCACGCTCGCCGGGGAGGCAGCGGCCCGCCGAAGCGCCGGAGGAAGGTCACCTTTACAGTCACCCAGGGCTACACAACGTTTCAAGTCGGGTGTAGTCTGCCCGTATGAGTACCGAAGCCAGCAGTGAGTCCTGGAGCCCACTTGAAGAGGCCCGCCCGGCTGCCCATGCTCGGGACATGGGCGGAGGGCAGAAGCGCAAGGCGACCTATGCGGACCTGGAGGCAGTGCCGCCCCACCTCGTGGCGGAGCTGGTGGACGGCGAGCTGCACGTGAGTCCCCGGCCCGCCTTGCCGCACGCACGCGCGGCGGGGAGGCTGAACTCCCAGCTCGATGGTCCGTTCGATCAGGGGCACGGTGGCCCGGGAGGCTGGCTGCTCTTGTTCGAGCCCGAGCTGCACCTGGGCGAGGACGTGCTGGTGCCGGACCTGGCCGGCTGGCGGCGCGAGCGCATGCCGGAGATGCCCCAGGTGGTGGGCGTCACCCTGGCGCCGGACTGGGTGTGCGAGGTGCTCTCCCCATCCACGGCGGTGCTGGACCGGGAGAAGAAGACGCGGGTCTACGCCCGGGAGGGCGTGCGCCACCTGTGGCTGGTGGACCCGCTGCGGCGGGAGCTGGAGGTGTACGGGCTGGAGGAAGGCCGCTGGAGGCGGCTGGGCACGCACGCGGGACAGGAGCAGGTGCACGCCGAGCCCTTCACGCCCCTGCGCCTGGAGCTGGGCCTGCTCTGGGCGCGCTGAGGCGACCTACCTGGGCAGCAGGTAGTTCCCCTTGCTGGGGATGACATGGCGCACGCCGCCGCGCGGGTCCTCCATGTCTCCGCGGTAGCGCGGGATGACGTGCACGTGCAGGTGGAACACCGTCTGTCCCGCGGCCTCTCCCACGTTGAAGCCCACGTTGTACCCATCCGGCCGGTGGCTCGCGTCCAGCGCGCGCCGCACCTCGTCCACCAGCGCGAGGAGGGCGTGCTGCTCCTCCAGCGAGGCCTCGAACCAGGTGGCCACCAGCCGGTGGGGAATCACCAGGGTATGCCCCGGGCTCACCGGGTTGGCGTCCCGGATGGCGAAGGCCAGCCGGTTGGAGGCGACCCACCGTTCCCGGGGGACCTGCGAGAAAGAGGAGGACGACATGGAGGGCCTCGGGGCTGGGAGAGCCCTACCTTACGCGGCTTGCCGGAACTGCCGCTCGACGACCTCCGTCATCGCGTCACGAGCGCGCTTGCCCTGGTGGGTGACGAGGTACACCTGGTGGCAGATGGGAAGCTCCACCCCGGTGCGCTGCGAGAGCGCATGCGCGCTCAGGGCCGTCTTCACGCCCTCGATGGAGGGCTTCTTGATGGAGCGGAGGATGTCCTCCAGGGCGCGGTCCCGGGCCAGCTCGAAGCCCACCTGCCAGCTCCGGGACAGCTCGCCGGTGCAGGTGAGCACCAGGTCCCCCATGCCGGACAGTCCGCTGAGGGTGCGCGGGTCCGCGCCCAGGTGCACGGCCAGCCGGGAAATCTCCTGCAGCCCCCAGGTGATGAGGGAGGCCCGCGTGTTGAAACCGAAGCCCAGCCCCTCGGTCATCCCCACGGCCAGGGCGATGACGTTCTTCAACGCCCCGCCAATCTCGACCCCGATGACATCCGTGGTGGTGTAGGTGCGGAGCGTCTCGGTCTGGAACAGCCGTTGGCAGTCGCGCGCCACCTGCTCGTCGCGGGCGGCGATGGTCACCGTGGTGGGCCGCCGCTGGGCCAGCTCCTGGGCGAAGGAGGGGCCGGACAGCAGGGCGATGAAGGGGTGGAAGGCCTTGGGGAGACAGTCCTCCAACAGCTGCGTCATCGTGAAGAGCGTCCCATTCTCGAGTGCCTTGGACACGGTGAGGATGGGAACGCCGGACGGCAGATGGGGGAGGGCGGCGCGCATCACCTCGCGGGTGACGTGCGAGGGGACGGCGGACACCACGAGCCGCGCCCCCTCCAGCGCCTCCTCCATGGACAACGTGGCGCGGATTCTCGGTGAGAGCGGAATACCAGCCAGGTAGACGCCATTCTCGTGCCGCGAGTTGACGCTGGAGACCACCTGCTCGTTGCGGCCCCAGAGCCAGACCTGGTCGCAATGCACGGCCAACACATTGGCCAGGGAGGTGCCGAAGGGGCCGGAGCCGAGAACGCAGACACGCATGAACGGGAGACTACCGGGCCTGCGCGGGCTTCTGGAGGAGGCTCGGAGCGAGGGCGAAGGCCTCGTCGGCGGTCTTCACGAAGCGGGTGACGTGGGCCTTGAGCCAGCGGCGGCCCTGGATGGTGGAATCCCCCACGATGGCGACCACGGGGATACCCACCTCGGCGGCGTAGACGATCTCCATCAGCGAGCCGACGTACTGCCAGTTGGGGCGCGACAGGTCGACGATGAGCAGATCCGACGCCTCGATGAACCTGCGCTCGGTCTCGACGAGATAGGCATTGAGCCGGTCCTCGGGCAGGTCGATCTCCTTGAGGGACTTCTCCAGGAGCTCGTACATGGAGAACAGGGTGGCCTGGGGGCAGTGGCGGGCCAGGGTGGCGCGCGCCTGCTGGATGTTCTCCTTCACCTCGGCGGTGGAGAGGTCCTCGATGGCGTGGGCGTAGTAGATGCCGCGAGGGGTGATGCCCGCGTCGCGGAACATGCGCACGGTCTTGACCGAGTCATCCTCCATGGGGTGGTGCTGCCAGTTCCAGCGGTCGCCCTTGCCGCTGCGCTCGGCGAGCACCTGGCGGACGAACTGGGAGGAATAGGCGGGCGGGGTGAGGACGTAGTGCGCGCCGTCCGGGTTGCGGACGTAGATGTAATTGTCGGCGCCGGACTCACGCACCTGCCGCAGCTCGTGCATGGCCTCGATGCGCCGCGCCTCGCACGACAGCCGGGTGGCGAGATCCGCCGCCAGGTCCATGTCCACCGGCAGCAGGTGCAGGTGGAGATGATCCACACAGCAGGCCTTGAGACCACAGTCGAGCGTGGTGCCATGCTCGAACACCACCCAGCGGGTGGCGGGCGTCTGCTTTTGGACCAGGGCGAGCACGGACTCGATTTCCCTCTGCACCTGGTCCGCCTGGGGAGCCTTCAGCGTGGCCACCGAGCTGCGATGCCGCTTGGAGACGAGCATCACATACCCCTCGATGATGGAGCCCAGCGCCGGCAGGATGACGTGCTCGTCCGTGGAATGGACGATCATGTTCGCCGGATGTCTTTGGCCCTCCTCCGAGATAGCCCAACACAGTCGACATCCATCGAACTGGTTGCGAACTTCCCTCTGGGAAACGTCGCTCAGGATTCCAAATTGATAGAGACGTCCCCCGGTATTTCCCGAAGAAGAAGACAAGCCCGACCTCCCTTTGATTTGCGGGTCAGTGTTTATGAGGTAATGGCTCATCATCTGTCAACGGTCTGACATACGCTCCGTGACGATTTCTTTGCCGCACCGTGACATTGGGAATCCTCTCGAATTCCCATAACGCACCGCGACAGCCGGGAGAAACCCGACCAGTCGGTAGGCAGGTAGGGATTCAGACACGCGCCAGGATTCAGGCACCGCGCCAGAAGTAATAACCCGTCATGGCCCAGGCGGTGGCGCCCACGAAGGAGCGGACGCGCGCGGGCTCGACGCGCTGGGCCAGGACGGCGCCGAGGAAGCTGCCGGAGGTGGTGCCCATCGTCACGAGCACGCCGTGCTCCCAGGCGATGGCATCGGCGCCCACGAAGATGGCGGTGACGAGCCCATTGAGGATGACGCCCAGCACGGACTTGAGCGCATTGGCCTGGTGGATGTTCTTCAACCCCATGAGGGAGAAGAGGGAGAGCATCAGGATGCCGAGTCCCGCGCCGAAATAGCCTCCATAGATGGAGACGAGGAACTGCAACACCAGGGAGAGGCCCAGGGGGAGCGGAGGAGCATCGGCCTCTGACACTCCGCGGAGCCTGGCGAGCAACGGACTCCCGAAATTGAAGAGCAGGGTGGCCGCCAGGAGCATGATGGGGACGAGCGCGCCGAAGGTGGCGCGCGAGCTGTTGAGCAGCAGGATGGCGCCAATGGCGGCGCCGAGCAGGCTCGCCACACTCAATAACGCGGTGAGCCGTCCCAGTCCTTGCATCTCGCGGCGGTAGGCGAGCGCGCTGGCGACGTCACCCGGCCACAGGGCGACGGTGCTGGTGGCATTGGCGCGGATGGGGTCCACCCCGGTGAACATCAACGCGGGGAAGATCAAGAACGTCCCGCCCCCCGCCACTGCCTTCAATGCTCCCGCCCCGAACGAGGCCAGCAGCAGGACGAAACCCTGGACGAATGTCATTGTGCCTCGGGATTCAAAACCCGGTTGCAACTGTCGGAATCACTTCATGGATGTGAATACTATTGACAGCGGGACGAAAACAATTCTTTTTGTCAGATGTCAGACAGCGCGGCCATGATGCGCGGGTGACGGAGACATCCGCGCCGCCGGCCGGACACCCGAAAGGCTCCCGTGAAACTCCCCATCTACATGGACAACCATGCCACCACGCCCGTGGACCCGCGGGTGCTGGAGGCGATGCTGCCGTATCTGAAGGAAGAGTTCGGAAATGCCGCGTCGCGCAATCACTCCCATGGCCGCAAGGCGGAGGCGGCCGTCGAGAGGGCGCGCGCACAGGTGGCGGAGCTGATTGGCGCGGAGAAGCGGGAGATCATCTTCACCTCCGGCGCCACCGAGTCCGACAACCTCGCCATCAAGGGCGTGGTGGAGGCCTACAAGGCAAGGGGAGATCATCTCATTACCTTGAAAACCGAGCACAAGGCGGTGCTCGAGGCCTGCAAGCGTCTGGAGCGGACGCGAGCCGAGCACATCGAGGGGTTGAAGAGGCTTCGGCTGTCGGAGGTCAGCGGACAGGAAGTCACCCCGGAAAACCAAGCCGCGCTGGCCGCCCGACACGACTTCGAGCGGGACGAGGTCTTCCAGCGCTGGCTACGGATGCCGATGCCGGGCGCGCGGGTGACCTATCTGGAGGTGGAGAAGGATGGGCGGGTGGACCTGAAGCGGCTCGAGGCGGCCATGACGGACAAGACGCTGCTGGTCAGCGTCATGCTCGCCAACAATGAGATTGGGACGATCCAGCCGGTCAACGCCATCGGGGAGCTTTGTCGACGCAAGGGCATCCTCTTCCACTGTGACGCGGTGCAGGGATTGGGGCGGGTGCCCTTCGACGTGGAGGAGGCGAAGGTGGACCTGGTGTCGCTCTCCTCGCACAAGATGTATGGCCCCAAGGGAGTGGGGGCGCTGTACGTGCGGAGCAATCCCCGGGTGCGGCTCACGCCGATGATCGAAGGCGGGGACCAGGAGAAGGGGGTGCGCTCCGGCACGCTGAACGTCCCGGCCATCGTGGGATTCGGGAAGGCGGCGCAGCTGGCCCTGGAGGAGCTCGAGCAGGAGTCCACCCACGTGCTCCGGCTCCGGGAGCGGCTGCGCCAGGGCCTGTTCTCGCACTTGGAGCTGCTCACGTTGAACGGGTCGCTCGAGCACCGGCTGCCGGGCAACATCAACGTCTCGTTCGCCTTCGTGGAGGGCGAGGCGTTGATGATGGCGCTCAAGGACGTGGCCCTCTCCTCGGGCTCGGCCTGCTCCACGGCGGCGCTGGAGCCCTCGTACGTGTTGAAGGCGTGCGGCGTGGAGGATGACCTGGCGCACTCGTCCATCCGCTTCGGACTGGGCCGCTTCAACACCGAGGAGGAGGTGGACCACGTGAGCAGGCTGGTGGTGGAGTCCGTCCAGAAGCTGCGCGCGATGAGCCCCCGGTACCAGGCGGTGAGCCGGAGCCAGGTCTCCGCGGTGGGGTGAGGCGTGCACCCGGGCGCCCCTCCACGGCTCGTCGCGAGCTCCCGGATGCCCGGGTGGATGCGTCATTTCGGCAGGCCGGAGGGACTGCTGGGCGCGCTCGCCGGCCGGCTCATGGCCTGGAAGAACCGGGGGCGCAGCCTGTCGGTGCTCACGCGGGTGGACCCGCGCCCCGGTGAGCGCATCCTGGAGGTCGGCTTCGGCCCGGGGGTCGACATCCACCGCGTCAGCCGCATCGCCGCCTTCGTCGCCGGAGTGGATCAGTCGGGCGTCATGGTGGAGCAGGCCCGGCGCCGCAACGCCGACGCCATTCGCGCCGGCAGGGTGGAGCTCCACGCCGGAGACGCCGGTTCCCTCGCCTTTCCGGATGGCTCCTTCGACAAGGCCTTTTCCATCAACTCCGCGCAGTTCTGGCCCGAGCCCCTCGCCGTCACCCGGGAGCTGTACCGCGTGCTCCGGCCGGGTGGGCGACTGGTGCTCGCGGTGCAACCCCGCTCGAGCGGCGCCAATGCGCGGACGTCGCGGGAGACGGCGGTGGAGCTCGCCGCGCTGCTGAACGCCAGCGGGTTCCAGGACGTCACCACGGAGCTCAGGCCCGCGGGGTCGGTGCCCATCGCCTGTGCCATCGCCACGAAATGAAACGGGGTGAGGGCAGTGGCGACCCGGGGGCCGCACGACCCTCACCCCGACCCTCTCCCGGAGGGAGAGGGGAAGTGACGGAGAGGGACTACGGAGCCGGAGGATTGACGACGGGGGCCTTGGCCTTCTTCTCGGCGCCCGCGAAGTCACCGGCCTTGACCACCGTCACCTTCTTCCAGTCGAGGTACCTGGCCATGGCGGCGCGCACGTCCTCGGGCTTGAGCTCGCTCATGCGCTTCTCGAAGGCGGCGTCGAACTCCAGCGTGCGGCCGATGAACAGGTAGGAGACGAGCGTGCTGGCCAGGCCGCCGTCGTTGGCGCGGCCGGTGCGGCGGTACTCGAGCAGACCCGCCCGGGCCTTCTCCAGCTCCTCGGGGGTGAAGCCCTTCTGGAGGGCCTTCTCGAGCTCCTCGCGCATGGCCTTCTCCAGCTTGCCCGCGTTCTGCGGAGCGTAGATGGCATAGGAGGAGAAGCTGCCCACCGGATCCAACGAGCCCGCGGTGAGCGAGCTGCTGACGCTGTAGGACAGACCCTCCTGCTGGCGCACGCGCGTGGCCAGACGGGAGTTGAGGAAGCCACCGCCCATCATGAAGTTGCCGAGCACGAGCGCGGGGTAGTCGGCGTTGTCATCGCGCAGGGACAGGCCCTGGCCGGCGAGGAAGAAGGCGTTGGCCTTGTCGGGCGTCTCGAGCGAGAGCGCCTGGGCGACCGGCTTGTAGGGCTGCGAGACGATGCGCTCGTAGGGAGCGGGGCTCTTCCAGCCGCCGAACAGCTCGGCGACCTGCTTCTTGAGAGCGTCGGCGTCGAAGTCGCCCACGGCGGCGAGCTCACCCTGGGAGGCGCCGTAGAAGTCGCGGAAGAAGGACTGGGCCTGCTCGAGGGTGGTGTCCTTGAGACCGGCGAGCGCCTCCTCGAGGGTATCGGCGTAGTAGGGGTGTCCCTTGGCGTAGGGGGAGAGGGCGCGGGAGTAGGCGATGGAGGCCTGGGTGCTGGGCTCGCTGCGCTGGGCCTCGAGGGCGGCCAGACGCTCCTCCTTGAGGAGGGCGAACTCCTTGGCGTCGAAGGAGGGCTCGCGGAGCACCTCGGCGACCAGCTCGAGCACCTTGGGGAGGTGCTGACGAGGGGCCTCGACATAGACGTTGGCGCTATCGGCGCGGCCGCTCACGCTGACGCGGGCCTTGAGCTGGTCGAAGGCATCCTTGAGCTCCTGGCGGGAGTGCTTCTTGGTGCCGCGCATGAGCATGGCGCCGGCGTACTCGGCGGCATCGGCGCGGCCCCAGAGGGCCTTCTCGGTGCCCCAGCGGAGGGAGAAGACGACGGTGGCCATCTCGCCGCGGGTCTTCTTGGGGAGCAGGGCGAGCTTGAGACCGGCGGCCTGCGAGCGCTGCACGCGCTTCTCGATGTTGGAGGGGGAGGGGTCGAAGGCCTCGCCCTGGGCGATTTCACCGCGACCCTTGTAGCCCTGGAGCATGGCGGCGACGTCGACGCGCGGAGGCAGCTCGGAGCGGTCGGGCCTGGCGGTGGGGAAGAACAGACCGAGGGTGCGATTGGAGGGCTTGAGGTACTGCTCGGCGACGCGGGTGACGTCGGCGGGGGTGACGGCCTCGACGCGGTCGCGGTGGAGGAAGAGGAGACGCCAGTCGCCGATGGCGGCCCACTCGGAGAGCTGGATGGCGGCGCGCTCGGAGTTGTTGAGCATGAGCTCGACGGACTTGAGCAGGGCCGTCTTGGCGCGGTTGACCTCGTCGGGGGTGAAGGGAGTGCGGGAGGACTCCTCGACGGTCTTCAGGAGGGCATCGCGGGCGGCGTCGAGGGACTGACCCTCGCGGACCTCGGCGGAGAAGGAGAGCACACCGGGGTCATGGAGCTGGAAGTTGTCGGCGTCGGCGGAGGCGGCCTTCTTGGTCTCGACGAGGGCCTTGTAGAGGCGGCCGGAGGGCTCGTTGCCGAGGACGTGGGTGAGGACGTCGATGGCGGCGAAGTCGGGGTGAGCGCCCTCGGGGACGTGGTAGACGGCGGCGAGGGCACTGACGTCACCGACGCGGCGGAGGGTGACGAGCCGCTCGCCGTCCTGGGTGGGCTCCTCGGTGTAGGTGACGGGGACGGGCTCGGAGGGCTTGCGGAGACGGCCGAAGGTCTTCTGGACCTCGGCGAGGGCCTTCTGGGGCTCGAAGTTACCGGCGACGACGAGCATGGCGTTATCGGGGCGGTAGTACTTCCGATAGAAGGCCTGGAGGCGGTCGATGGGGACGTTCTCGAGGTCGGCGCGGGAGCCGATGGTGGACTTGCCGTAGTTGTGCCAGATGAAGGCGGCGCTCATGACGCGCTCGGAGAGGATGCGGGAGGGGCTGTTCTCACCGCGCTCGAGCTCATTGCGGACGACGGTCATCTCGCTGTCGAGGTCCTTCTTGGCGATGAAGCTGTTGACCATGCGGTCGGCTTCGAAGGAGAGGGCCCAGGCGAGGTTGGAGTCGGAGGCGGGGAGGGTCTCGAAGTAGTTGGTGCGATCCAACCACGTGGTGCCATTGGGGCGAGCGCCGCGCTGGGTGAGGGCCTGGGGCACGTTGGGGGTGGTGGGGGTGCCCTTGAACAAGAGGTGTTCGAGGAGGTGGGCCATCCCGGTCTCACCGTAACCTTCGTGGCGGGAGCCGACGAAGTAGGTGACGTTGACGGTGACGGTGGACTTGGTGGGGTCTGGGAAGAGGAGGACGCGGAGCCCGTTGTCGAGACGGTACTCGGTGATGCCCTCGACGCTGGTGAAGGGGGCGAGGGAGCCGGCCTTGGACCTGCTCTGGGGAGAGGGAGCGACCTGAGCGGGAGTAGGCGCCTTGGCGAGAGCTGGGGCGGAGGAGAGGAGGAGGGCCGCGACGAGGAGTCGGAGGCGAGGGGAGAGGAGCATGCGGGAAGGCCTGCTTTTCGCGAGGAGGTTCCGGGACAGCGTGCGGAAGCTACCAACCGGGCATGCTCCGTCCATGTTCCCGACGAGGGTAAAGGGGAGAAAGAGAGGGGAGGGTAAGTGACCCGGGGGAGCAAACGAGCGGAGCCGTGAAAGCCCCCTCTCCCTCTGGGAGAGGGCTGGGGTGAGGGTATATCCGCCCCGGGTTCCGTCCCTGGAGCACGCACGAGCCACGAGAGAAGACCAACACGCGCGCCATGACGAACCAACGCGCGGCATCCCGCGTGTCGTGCATGCTGTCGGGCCATGAGGAGACCGCTCGCATTGCCGCGCGTCGCCGTGGTCCTGTTGCTCCTTCTACCCCTCTCGTGCGTCACGTCACCGGCTGGAATCCCTGAGGGCGTAGGCCCGCGGGCGGAGCCTCAGGTGGTGAGAACGAGCGAGCTGCCCGGAGGCAAGCTGCGGCTCTCCTTCGAGCCGGTGGCGCGCGACCGTGCACTGGAGCACCTGAGCGTGGAGGAGGCGAGGAAGGCGCTCGTGGCGCTGTACGACTCCTTGCCCCTGAAAGAGAAGTCCCGGCTGCGGCTCGTCCTGGCATCAGCGGGGACGAGCCAGAACCAGCCCGCGGAATGGGAAGTGCGCTTGAGAGAGGAGTACCTGTCCAGGTACGGCCCACCGCTGCTGCCGCTGCCCCAGTCCCTGGAGAACAGTCCCCTCGTCCTGGCCCTGAAGCTCTCGCCCCGCTACATGGGCGAGGGCGTGCGCGAGGCGGCGGGGGAACTGTTCCGCTCGCCCGTCTTCCTGGCGAGCGTGGCCCTCTCGGTGCTGGTGTACTTCGCGGCGTGGCTGGCGCCCGAGCCCGTCTTCACCAAGGCCTTCGCCGCGACGCTGACGGTGGTGTTGGCGCTGACGGTGGGCGTGCTGGAGCTCACCCAGCTGGCACGGGCCTGCGTGCGGCTGTACCAGGAGACGGACTCAGCCAGGACGGTGCAGCAACTCGAGGCGGCGGCGGAACACTTCGGCAGGGCCATGGGAGGCACGGCGCTGCGGGTGCTGATGCTGGTGGCGAGCGTGGGAGTAGCCAAGGGCCTGCCCCGGGTGCCCGAGGGCGGCCTCGGGTCGCTACTGCCGCCCCGGTTCGCATGGGAGGGAGGAGCGACGCTGGTGAGCGCGTCGGAGGTGCGGATGGTGGCCGACGGCACCGTCATCATCACCAGAGTGGCGACCGGCACGGCGGCCAGTGCGGCGGGCGCGGCGGGCAGCGCCTGCACCGATGGCGCCGAGAAGAAGGACGGCTACCAGTGGCACCACCTCGCCACCAACAAGAATGAAATTTCGACGTACCGGGGCGGTCCGTGGACACCGCAGTTCGATGAACTCTTCCAGATGGCGGGAATGAGTCTGGATGCTGCCGAAAACCTCGTCTACCTCAAGGGGCACAAAGGCCCCCATCCAGAGGCGTACCACTTGGAAGTGTACCGCAGGCTGAGGATCGCGGTCCTACAATGCCGATCGACCGAGCATTGTCGCAGCATGCTGGTGGAGGCATTGAGAAAGCTGGCGAAAGAGATATGCACTCCCGGCGCTCAGCTGCACCAGCTGGCAACGAAGACGGTGGATTGAAAGGGCGAGTGCATGAACCGGTTCTTCGACCTGGATGACGACAGGCGATCCCTCGATCGATGGCACTTGAGAAGCCCCGTCGACGAGCACGGGCAGAAGATCGACCCCTGGCAGTTCGACGAAGGCAGACGGATCGAGCCCTGGGGAACGACCCGGTTCCCCGTGAGGCCCGATGGGCGGGAACTGGACTTCACCATGGCCGCGTTCTCCATCCCCGTGGTCCACGGCCGCGTCGTTCAGCTCTTCGAGCGTCTGGGCATCCAGGAAGTCCAGTTCCTCCCCGTCCAGGTGGACGGCCACGAGGGACCCTGGTTCATTCTCAACCCCCTGCGAATCATCCGCTGCATCGACGACGCCCGGTGCAGGGAAGTGCACTACTGGAAGCCCGAAGATGGCCAACCGGAGAAGGTGGGTCAGTACCGGGTCGTCTCGGGCATGCGCATCGACCCCGCGAAGGTGGGGGACGCGCGCATCTTCCGCCCCTGGGGCTGGACGGTGGCCCTCATCATCTCCGAGGACCTCAAGGAGGCCCTGGAGCGCGAGGGCCTCACCGGCACGAATTTCACCGAGGCCTGAAGCGCCGGCCCTACCAGCACCGGGCGGCGAAGGCGGCCAGCTCGCGGTTGAACCTGCGGGCGTCCTCCCAGAAGGGGGAGTGGCCGATGCCGGAGTAGAGCGACACGAGGGCGCCGGGCACCACGGAGGCGATGTGGCGGCTGGACTCGGGGCGCACGACACGGTCCTCCAGGCCGTGCGAGACGAGCACGGGGACGGTGAGGCGGTGCAGCACGTCATCGTGGTCCACCACGCGCGAGCCGAGCGCCTCGCGCACATGCGGGGGCACGTGCCGGGTGTAGGCGAGCACGGCGTCGCGGGTCTCCGGCGACACGGGCTGGTGGTGGAGCAGCGAGACGAAGCGCTCGAGGGTGGGGAGGCTGATGGCCTCGTCCTGGGCGAAGAGGCCGGGGATGAGCCCGAGCATCTCGGGCGCGAGCAGGGCGAAGCCCTCCTCGGAGCCGCACTTCACCATGGAGGACACGAAGTTCACGCCGGAAATCCCCTCCTGGCCGTAGTGGCGCAGGTAGTCGGAGACGACCAGGCCGCCGTAGGACCAGGCGACGAGCAGGGGACGCTCCAGCGAGAGCTCGGAGATGACGGCCCGGAGGTCCTCGGCCCACAGCCGCCCGTCACCATAGGCATCGCGAGGCTTGTCCGAGTGGCCATGGCCGCGCAGGTCCACGGCGACCAGACGGAAGCCCAGCCCGAGGGCGCTCTGGAACTGCCGGCGCCAGGCCAGGTGGCACTGGGAGAAGCCGTGGATGAAGAGCAGGGGAGGCCCGTACAGATCGCCCCCGTCGTACACACGGAGCGAGACGCCCCCGGCGCCCCGGACGGAATGGACGCGGACCGGAACGGGCTCGGAGAAGGGCACCTCCGGGTCACGCAGGGCCGAGGGGGACTCCAGCAAGCTCAGGGTGGAGCCGTGGAGGGGCCGCGCGGCCGGAGAAGGCGTCTGCACTGGAAGTGAGAAGATGTCGTCCATGAGGGGGGTCCTGCCGGGGATGCGTGTCGTCTCCTCGAAAGAAATAGGCATCGCCACAACGCGGGGAGACCCCTCACTTCATTCCAGGCCCTCCGGACGTTTCCGGGAAGACGGGCCTAAACCGTCAACCCATTCACGGGCGGACAGTAGGGCTTCTGGAGGACAGTGGAGGGACGCCCGCCCGCATGCCAGGCGCGTGGAAGGGGCGGAGTGGGGAGGGAGAACGGCTGCTCGCCGCACCGGGAGGCGCGGGCGAATAAAGACGCGGGGTTCGTGTTGGGAGGCGGTTGGTAGTAAGCCTTCGGCATACACGCAGGTGTCAGGAGCCTCGCGCATGAAACGCTTCATCATCGGTTCGCTCGCCGCAGTGGGCGCGCTGAGCCTTCTCATCTTCGGAGCCATGGTGGGGCTCGCCATCCTGGGGGCGGCGAGCAAACCGGGGGTGCCGTCGGGCAACGTGGTGTTGGAGCTGGAGCTGGACGAGCCGCTGGTGGAGTACCTGCCGGAGGACTCGCTGGCGAGCGCCTTCGGGTCGGAGAAGCTGACGGTGCGGGACGCGGTGGACGCGCTGGAGAAGGCGGGGGGGGACGAGCGGGTGAAGGCGCTGGTGGTGAGGCTCAACGGGGCGCCGGGGAGCACGGCGGTGGTGCAGGAGCTGAGGGACGCGGTGAAGGCGTTCCGGGCGAAGGGGAAGAAGGCGGTGGCGTACGCGGACACCTTCGGTGAGGGGGGAAGCGGGACGGGGGCGTACTACCTGGCGTCGGCGTTCGACGAAATCTACATCCAGCCGTCGGGGGACGTGTCGGTGGTGGGGGCGGCGATCGAAACGCCGTTCGCGCGCGAGGCGTTCGCGAAGCTGGGGGTGAAGCCGCGGATTGGAAAGCGGTACGAGTACAAGAACGCGGTGAACACGTACACGGAGCAGACGTACACGCCGGAGCACCGCGAGGCGACGGAGCGGTTCCTGACGAGCATGTTCGGGCAGATGGTGAAGGGGGTGGCGGAGGGGAGGAAGCTGAGCGAGGAGCAGGTGAAGGCGGCGATCGACGCGGCGCCGCTGTTGGGGAAGGAGGCGGTGGAGGCGAAGCTGGTGGACGGGCTGCTGTACCGCGACGAGGTGTACGCGAAGGTGAAGGAGGAGGCGGGGAAGGACGCGAAGCTGCTGTACCTGGAGAAGTACCTGGAGAGGGCGGGGAGGCCGAACACGACGGGGCCGACGGTGGCGCTCATCTTCGGGGCGGGGGGAATCGCGCGAGGGAAGAGCTCGACGAACCCGATGTCGGGAGAGGTGACGATGGGGAGCGAGTCGGTGGCGGCGGCGTTGAGGAAGGCGGCGGAGGACGACAAGGTGAAGGCGATCATCTTCCGGGTGGACAGCCCGGGAGGGAGCTACGTGGCGAGCGACACGGTGAGGAGGGAGGTGCGGAGGGCGAGGGAGAAGGGCAAGCCGGTGATCGTGACGATGGGGACGTACGCGGCGAGCGGTGGGTATTTCGTGGCGATGGACGCGGACAAGATTGTGGCGCAGCCGGGGACGCTGACGGGGAGCATCGGGGTGTTCGGGGGGAAGATGGTGACGGCGGACCTGTGGGAGAAGCTGGGGGTGAACTGGGAGCCGTTGGGGGTGGGGAAGAACGCGACGATGTACAGCTCGGACCTGGAGTTCACGCCGGAGCAGCTGGCGAGGAACGACGCGTTCCTGGACCGGGTGTACGAGGACTTCACGGCGAAGGCGGCGGAGGGGAGGAAGATGCCGGTGGAGAAGCTGCGGGAGGTGGCGAAGGGGAGGGTGTGGACGGGGGAGGACGCGAAGGAGAAGGGATTGGTGGACGAGCTGGGAGGGTACGCGGTGGCGCTGAAGCTGGCGAAGGAGGCGGCGAAGCTGGAGGGAGGGGTGAGGGTGGAGACGTTCCCGCGCAAGAAGAGCGCGGCGGAGGTGCTGTCGGAGCTGCTGGGCCAGCAGAAGGGCGAGAGCAGCGACGACGAGGGGACGGGGGTAAAGGTGACGGCGCCGTGGGAGCCGGTGTTCGAGCAGACGCGAGCGCTGTACCAGTTGGGAGTGAAGCTGGGGGTGGTGAGCGAGAGGCGTCAGGTGTTGTCGGCGCCGGTCCCGGACACCACCTGGTAACACCCAACCCCTCTCCCACCGGGAGAGGGACGGGGTGAGGGTATCGAGTCCCCCGGGTTGAATCCGCGAGAAGCCCCCTCTCCCTCTGGGAGAGGGCTGGGGTGAGGGAAGAAGAGAGAGCCAGGGCCGCCCATCAAAAGCCCAGCTTGGAGAAGGCGGCGCGAGTCAGGGGTCCGTAGAAGCCAGTGGAGGGGACACCGTGACGGGCCTGGAACTTCTTGAGGGACAGCTCGGTCTGAGGGCCGAAGACGCCGGGGCCGGTGTTCAACTGGGACTGGGTCATGAACCCCAGCTTGACCAGAGCGGCCTGGAGCTGCTGGACCTCGGGGCCCTTGGAGCCGCGCTTGAGGTTCCTCGCGGGTAGGGATTTGGGGGGAGGGCGGCGCGAGGGGGGAGGAGGAGGAGAAGCCCCTCCAGTGAACCAGCCCCAGTGCCGGGTGTCACCGCGAGCCGAGGCACGGATGCTGATATGACAATGATGGGTATGTGGATTGGAGCCCCGGTAGGGACGCCATCCGCGCCCGTCCCTGGAGTGGATGCGTCGGTTCCAGATGACGTAGGTGACGCGGCTGTCGTTGAGCGCGTGTTTGGCGATCTCATCACCTGTGGCGCCCGAAGCCGGATCATGGGTGATGTCGACGGCGTTGCCGTCGTTGTGATCGGACTTGGTCTTCTGGTGGCGAGCGTCGCCCATGATGCCGTCGGAAGCCGTCTTGCGCTTGGGCCAACGCGCGTTGGCATCCTTGAGGGCCTGTCGAGCCGCGGGTGCGGGAGTAGCCATGGAAGCCTCCTATGGGTTCTCCCGGGTGGAGAAGCGGGGGCGCGAATGTGACGCACGCCCGCCACTCCCAAGGCGGCAGCCCGGGCAGGCAACAGGAGAAGGTGAACACCGCGCGAGAGGAGGGCGGGTGCTGACTGTCACCCGGGAGTCACCCGGGAGTGAGCTTCGAGGCTGACGCGGCGCGACACCCTTTGCAGGCCAGGGGCATTCGACTAACGGGGAGGGCCTCTGAGACCGAGGCCCATGAGCAAGTCGAAGAAGAAGAGGCAGGAGGCACCGGCCCCCCGGCCCGAAGCGGCGCCATTGCCATTGAAGCGGCTCACGAGGGCGCAGTGGAACGCGGGCAAGGCGATTGCCGAGGCGCTGCAGGACATGGCCAACGAGCGGGGGCCCTCCGCGCCCGTGCCGGCGCGGGAACATTCCTACCTGCCGCACATCGAGGGGAAGCGGTCGAACCGGGTGCTGCTGATCGACGGAGACCGGGGCACGGGTAAATCCACGCTCGTGGTGACGCTGCTCCATGCGTACGGGCAGCAGGTGTTGGGGGAGGAGCCTCCGGAGAAGTTCGAGAAGATGGACGATCGGATCATCCCGATCGGGCTCATCGACCTCCAACCGCTGCCGCCACAGACGAACCTGCCGCTGCACATCGCGGGGCATCTCAAGCGCGTCGTCGAGGCGGTGGAGCCCCCGACACCGGTCGCGCCGGAGAATCCATCACTGCCCTGGGAGGGCCCGGCCCTCAGTCAGCTTCGAGAGAAGTGGCTGCGACTGATGAAGCTGCTGGTCACCTGGGACGAGAGCCTGGAGGGGAGGGTGGGGCGGCGGGACATGAGCGCCTACGTGATCGAGACCATCGATGAGGAGCTCGAACGCGGACAGCTGCCGCAGCGGTTCCGCGAGGCGCTCGATGCGCTGGTCGAAGACTACGCGAGAAAGTACCGGAAGAAGCCGCTGTTCCTGCTGGCCATCGACGACGCGGACATGAATCCGCGACTCTCGGTGAAGCTGCTCGAGCTGCTGCGGAAGCTGTGGCATCCGCGGCTGGCGTTCCTGGTGGCGGGAGACAGCAAGCTCTTCCTCTCGAGGTTGCAGGAATCCCTGCAGAACCAGGCAGGCAAGGGGCCAAAGGATCAGGAGGACTCCCGCAGGCTGGCGGAGGACATCTACGCGAAGGACATCCCCAGCTCGGCGCGCTTCCGGCTGGACACGCTGACGCACAGGGAGCGGGTGAAGCGAATCCGGGAGATCCGCAAGCTCCTCAAGCAGTACACGGTCGAGGTCCGGCCTCCGGAGATTCCCCGCGAATACCCGGCGAATCCGCCCACCCTTCGTGACTATCTCCTGGAGAACGAGCAGAGCGCGGAGCTGCTCCCGGAGCGATTGCGGCAGATCGACGAGTTGACGGCGAGACTCCGCAAGGAGAACGACGTCAAACGAAAGGGCCCCCCCTCTTCCGCGTCGCTTCGAATCATCAAGTGGCTCTGGGACCAGACCGTGAAGGAGTGGGCCCCCCAACACCGGGAGCTCACCGAGATGGTGAAGAGCTCCCGGATGGATGGACGACTCCAGCTCAACACGCAGAAGGTCCGGTTGATGAGCGAGTTCGAGCCCGTGGCGGGGATTCCAGCGGGTAGCAGTGGGAGCACCCTCTCGCTCCAGGATCTGCTCCGTTTCCGTGCGTACCTGGTCTCCAATATCCCCGCCCCTCAGCTTGGAAAGAAGCTCGGCAATCAAGAGTTGGACGGACCGTTGACGGCCTGTTGGTTGCTGGCCGCGGACGTGGCGGCCGATGTCGTCCAGGGCAGCCGTCTGGACGAGCTGGCCGCACCGTTCGACAAGGGAACACTGCAATTCGTGGTGGCTTCCTGGAAGAACTCCCAGCTGAACACCGCCGTGGTCGTGCCCTGGGTGCTTCCAGCGTGGAAGGCCCCCGTGGACCACGTGTTGTTCGCTCGCTACTGGCGCCAGCTGCTGGCCCAACCACACGGGACATGGGATGTCAGCCTCCTGGCGCGTCAGTTCCTGTGGCTCGCCCTCCAGATCGCCAGGAGCCGAGGTGTCACCCTTCCGAAAGAGGCCTGGTGGGAAGGCGTATCGGACTGGCCCGCGCTCGCGGAAGAGCTCGCCAGGCTGGCGGAACCTTCGGAGGGCGCCTCGCCTCGACAACAGGTCAACGCCCGATGGGCGCTCGAGGAAGCCGTGCTCATCGCGGCTCCCGAATCCGGTCTTCCCCTCGAGGAGGCGCGCAGCTTCCTCGAGGTGCTGATGAAGCGACTGGGCCCCTTGTGGTCAGCCAGGGCGATTCAAGCGAGACGCTTCGCGCGAATGGTGCCCCCGGTGCCCCCGAATCGCGCCACTCCAGACCGCCAGTTCGCCCTCGAGGACATCGACGCGACCATTCCATCCCATCCATTCGTCGAGGCCATGAAAGGCCTGAGCGAGCAGACGAGCAGCCGGGGCGACGTCGCGGACCTCTGGAACAGCATCAACCGCCTGGAGGTGCCCCAACTCAAGCCCATCATGAGGGATGAGCACGAGCTCTCACACTACAGCACCACGTCGCGCCAGAGAGCGCTGGGCAACCTCCCCAAGGTGCTCGCCTCCGCGGCCCGGCTGGAGGTCGAGCGCCATCAGCGAATCTCCGAAAACGCGCGGACCCCCGTCGTCCTCGTGGGTCTGTGGCGAGTGTTCGCGGAGAAGCTGGCACGCCCTGACGTGATGGAGTGGTTCTCGCTCTACCAGACGAAGATCATCATCAGCAAGGCGGCGAGCGAGTTCGGAAAGCATTTGCGCGACCTCATCTGGAACGGACGTGAAGGGGACGCACGAGAAATCACGATCGATGCGCAGCGAACCCTCCACATCGAGCGATTCGCTCCGGTACGACGCGCGCCGGAGCTGCCCGCCCCCCTCGATGCCTTGTTCAGGCTCATCTTCGACTATGTCCAGGACCAGGATGACGCGTCCGACCTTCCAGCCGAGCACCCGGAGCTGTTGCTGTGGCCTGTCGTCTTCACTCAGTCGCTTTCAGATTACAAGCAACCGTTTCATTCCTGGCCCGCCGTGAGCTGGCCGTCCTTGAAGGAATACGAGGACTTCGTCGGCATCTGGGCGGAAACAGTGCAGAACCTCAGCGGATGGCTCACGCTGGATAGCGCGACGCACAAGCCCTACGTCGCTGATTCATTGGCGCTCAGCTATCTCAGGAACTGTGCGGCTTCGCGTTGGAGGTCTGGAGGGAGCCCCTACATCGAAGGTGTCGCCACGAAAATGCAGTTCGATCCCCTGCTGAGAAACCTCACGGAGCAGTCGAAGGCGCCGGTGGGGCGTCGCGACAAGTTGTTCGCCAGGTGGGTCGAAAGTCTCCCGCTGATGGGGACGCCGGAAGCCGCGCTGTCGAACTCCATTGCACAGGTCTTCATCGAGTACGCCCTCTCCGCCGGCATGGATCCCTCCCGGCTTCGTCGGATGCGTCGCGAGCGCATGCGCGCGGACGGCGTGCCCCATGACCTGCTCGAGACAGTCCTCGAGAACATCGATGAGCCCTTCCCCGAGCATCCCTGGGTCAAGAGGATCGAGGCCCGTGGCCCGGCTGACGGTGACGAACCCTCGCGGAAGAAGCCTCACTCCTGACGGGAGGGCGCCATGGCGGGGGAGATCGTCTACGAGCGGTTGATCGCGGAAGCCGAGGCCTGGCCGTTCCTGTCGCAGCGGGGATTCCAGCGGGGCTCGGTCGTACTGGGACGGGTGGCGCCCGGGGTGCTCGACCCGGCGACGAGCGCCATGGCTCGCGAGCTGGAGGAGCACCTGAGGCTTCGTGCGCGCGGGCTCTCGCTCGAGGTGCTCAACGGAGTCCGGGACCATGCGTGGTTCGGCGCGGGGGGCCCGGGGGACGGCACCGGGGGTCCGAACGTCTCCCTGGAGGCGTACCTGTACCGTCTGGCGTCCTTCTACCTCGAACCAGCCGGAGCCTCGGTGCGCCTGCGCGAAGCGGCCCATCCCTCACGCACGGACGCCGTGGCCCTCATCGCTCTCTGGCGGTGGATCTCCCTCCTCCTCCCGCCGGACCTGATGATCTCCTCCCTCTACTCGCTCGGTGGGCAGGAGCCACCGGCCAATCGCGTGAGTCTCGTCAGCCCCCAGCTCGCCCAGGTGCTGAACGAGCCCGTCGCCGAGACGCACCTTCACGAGAAGGCCGCCTTCTCGTTCTCCCAGCTCTGGACCTCGTGGATGGGATGGTTCCTTCGCGAGGGACCTCGACCGGGCCGGACGCCCCCGGCCCCGGACGAGGCATGGCCCTTTGGAGGCCAGACGACCTTCTTCTCCCTGTTGCTGGCCGCGGCGATCACTCGCACCCTCATGGCGGGCTACCTGCTGCGCCTCGAGGCGGGCCGGGGACAGTCTTTCGCCGCTTTCTGCCGTGAGGCCATCGAGCGCGCCATCTCCCGTCACGGGCATCCGGTGGGTCAGGTCGAGCGCCAGCACTGGTGTGGTGCCGCCCTGCGGATGCTCCTGAAGGGCTCGGGCGGCCCTGGACTGGCCGAGCTCGGTCACGTCTACCGGCTGCTGGTGGGCCGGTACGACCATCCGCGCCCCGGGAGCCTCGAGCAGATCTACGCCGCGGACCCCATCGCGCCGTGGATGCCCGGAGTGCCGGGCAAGCTCCTGCCCGAGACGCTCTTCGCCACGCGCGCGCAGCGAGCCATCCGCTCCGGCCTGGCGGACGCGGACTTCCAGCGGTTCTTCTGGCAGTACCAGCGCGTCCGTTGCCGTGCCTACGCCTTCCTCGTCCTGGAGTCCGGAACCGCGGGCCTCGACTGGTTCCAGCGCTTCTTCGGTCGACTCAAGGCGCTGCGCGGGGACCTGGACTCCACGCTGCTGGATGCGGCCCTGGAGCATGAGAGCGCCGATCTGCGCCTGGGTGCGCTGGAGTTGCGGCGGACTCCCCCCGAGACGTGGATCCAGGTCTGCGGCGACGTCCAGAAGCTGGTGGAGGGGAGCCTTCGCTTCCACCGCCGGCACGATGCTGGCGCCGACTTCCGCCCTCCGGAGATTGGCCTCACCTACCACTTCCTGAAGGAGCGCATCAACGCACGGCACCCGGAGCGGCGGCTCCACGCCGACCCCGAGGGGAATGGAACGGGCGTGCGCTTCGGAGACTGGTTCGCGGAACAACGGCGCCGCGCGCAGGCCCTCGCGGGAGCCCTCGAGCGCTTCCCGAGCATGCTCCTGTTCATCCGCGGGCTGGACTTCGCGAGCACCGAGTTGTCCGTCCCCTCCTGGCCGACGCTGGGCATCCTGGCGGAGACCCGGCGCGCCTCGGTCCATGCGTCACGGGTGCTCGCCTCGCGAGAGACGATTCCACCCCTGCGTGTCACCTATCACGTGGGAGAGGATTTCCGGCGCCTCGTCGAGGGGCTGCGCCGCATCCACGAGCTGGTCGAGTTCGGTGCCCTCCAGCAGGGGGACCGGATCGGCCATGGCGTCGCGCTGGGCGTGGATGTCGGTGCCTGGGCTCGCCATGCGCGGATGATCCACCAGCCCGCGGAGGAGCGGATCGACGACCTTCTCTGGGAGCTCGAGCGGTACCAACGGGGGAACCTCGATGGAGGAACCGCCCGCCGGGAACGGGTCCGCGCGGAGCTTCGACGGCTCCTGCGCGACGTCTATCTCGACCCCACGCCCGACCTCGACATGTACCTCGAAGCCAGGAGACTGCGGCATTCCCCCGCCATCGTGGAACGGATGGGCTATCCCCGGCGTGTGGCCCCGGGCTCCGACAGCCGCCATCCCTCGGATGCATTCGAGGTGCTCCGGAGGTACCTGACATCGACGGTGTGGTTCCGGCGTGGCGAGCAGCCCCTCGACGTCCGCCTGGACGACTCCGAGATGGCCATGCTCACGGAGGCCCAGCGGTGGCTGCGCCGGTTGCTCGGGCGCATGGAGGTCACGGTCGAGAGCAATCCCTCGAGCAACCTCCTGACGTCGGACATGGGCGTGCTCGGGGAGCATCCCGCGTTGCGGCTGACACAGGGGCCCTCCGGGGACACGCCCCTGCTCGTGTCGATCAACACGGACGACCCCATCACCTTCGCCACCCGGCTCTCCGACGAATACGCCTATCTCTACTTCACCCTGCTCCAGAACCACACGGCCCAGGAGGCACTGGCGTGGGTCGAGCGGGTCCGGCTCGCGGGGTGGCGATCGCGGTTCACGTTACCGGCCAGTGCGGATGGGCAGCTGCTCCAGCGCCTCGCCGCGCGCTGGAGGAGCGTCCTGTAGTCACGAGACCCGTCGAGCCACGGAGTGCGGCCGAGCCACGAGCGGAGCTCAGTTGGGGTCGGTGATGTCTTCCACCCAGCGGAAGGTGACGCGGTCACCACCGGTGAGGCGCTCGGCGAGGTTGTGGAGCACGTAGGTATCCTCGCGCGTGCCGGAGGATTGGGTCTTGGAGAAGACGAAGCGCGAGCCCGGGTTGAGCGCGACGTCGGCCCACTGCGAGTTGGTGTTGCAGCCGGCGGTCTGGGGGTCGGGCCAGTTGCACCAGGACTGACCGTTCTGGTTCCACACGGTCCAGTAGTCCACCACGCCGGTGAGGGCCACCTGCTTCCACCACTTCACGTTGGGGGCGGACTCCAGACGGAACTCGATGCCGTCCGGGGCGGTGGCGTTGTGCTCGATGGAGACGTCGATCAGGTCTCCACCGGGGAGCAGGACGCGATCGGTGTACGTGTAATTGCAGACCCGACACCCGACCGGATTGATGTCGGTGGGAGAGGGGCAAAGGGACTGGTAATAGGACGACTGGTTGTAGACGTAACAGTCCCTGCAGGTCCTGTAGAAATACGAGGAGCAGATGTTGTAGCCCGAGCCCGTCCGGGAGAAGTCATCCCAGACGATGGTGTAGGGCAGCGTGGACTGGGCGAAGACGTCCGTGGCCTGCTTGGGAGCGAGCTCCTCCAGGGCGGTCTCGGCGCCGGACGAGGCGGAGTCCCGCGAGGGCTCCGTGTCCGAGGGACCACACGCAACTCCCGCCATCAAGCCAGCAGCCAGTACCGCGGAGGCAATCCGATTTCGCATGAACATTGTCTGTCTTTCCCCCTCGACGCCTGGGACAGGCGCTCCACAAGGGGGGCGCGCAAGGTAACCGGCGCTTGTCGGCTTTTCAACGATTCTTCGGATGACGGGGTCGCACCCGGGGGGGCCCGGGGATTCACTCCGAGTCAGCGCGGGCTCTAGAATGGATGGCCGCTCGAACCCCGGAGACGCCGGATCCCCGCGCTCCCGGGCGAGCCTGGAGCCCCGTATGGTCAGCCGAATTGGTGGAGCAGGCAACGGTCCGCAGCGTCCCGCGGGAGTCGACGAGGGGCCGCAGCAGCCCCGGAAGACGCAGGACGCGACGAAGCCCGCGCCCACCACGAGCACGGAGTCCTCCGGCGCGAGCAACCGCACCGAGAACCGGGCGGCCCAGAGCACCTTCGAGGGCACGGCCCCCGCGAAGCCCAGGCCGCAGGGCCCGGACGAGTCGGCCGCCATCCAGAAGGATCCGAAGTTCAAGCGGCTGGATGACGGGCTGGAGAAGGAAATCCTCGCGCGGATGGACAAGCTCAAGGGCAACCCCATCGCCCAGGACAACCTGTCCGACCTGGTGAAGAGCGATGGGTTCTCCCAGCTGAGCCTCACCCACCAGCGGCAGATGCTCGAGACGCTGGACAAGGCGCCCAGCAACCGCCAGCTGGCGCACGGGCTGAAGGATCTCGCCGGGGACGCCAACTTCCGCAAGCTCAACGCGGACACCAGCACGCATCTGCTGGGCGCGCTGGGGAGCCACCCCAATGACATCAACGCCCAGAAGAACCTCACCGCGCTCGCGCTGAGCCCGGGCTTCGGCCAGCTCAACCCCGCGCACCAGAAGCAGGCGCTCGCGGCGCTGGACCGGGCGCCCGCCGACGCGAAGCTGCTGCAGGATGTCCAGGGCCTCACGGGCAGCGCCTCGTTCCGCAACCTCAACGACGCGGTGAAGTCCACGGCGCTCGAGCAGCTCGCCCTGCACCCCAAGAACGACCCGGCCCGCGACACGCTCGTGCAGCTGGCCGGCTCGCCCGGGTTCCAGGGCCTGGCCGATGCCGACAAGCAGAAGCTCCTGCGCTACGTGGGCGGCACCAACGTGGAGATCTCCACCCCCGCGCGCCAGGGGCTGGACACGCTGATGAAGTCCGACGCCTTCAAGAAGGCCGATGCGGCCGGGCAGCGGACCCAGCTCCAGCAGTTCCTCACCGACCAGCCCGCGACGCCCGGCCTGGTGGACACGCCGGCCGGCACCTTCGACACCAAGCGCCTGCCCTACAAGCTCACCGGCCCCTCGGACGTGAAGGACTTCGCGTTCCGCTCGGGCAAGGCGGACGCCATCAAGTACGAGGTGGAGGTGGACGGGAAGAAGATCCCCGTCTTCATGCCCAAGACGCCGGACAAGTCTGCCGGGGTGATTCACAGCATCGACGAGGTGGCCAAGGGGCTCGCGGCGCTGCCGGCCTCCAGCCGCGCGCTGGTGAAGCAGGTGGTGGTGGACGGCAAGCAGAACCCGGACGACGCCTACTGGGCCAAGACGTACAACGACCCCAACTTCCGCTCGTACATGACGGCGGGCGCGGAGGGGAGCATCACCGTCTACCCGAGCCAGACGAAGATGACGCAGGACTACCTCGACGGGACGATGATCCACGAGACGGGTCACACGCTGTCGATGCAGAAGTGGGGGAGCCAGGACAGCGACAAGCGCTGGGACGACTGGAAGGCGGCGGCGAAGAGCGACGGGCTGGTGGCGTCGGGGTACGCGAAGGCGTCGCCGGGCGAGGACTTCGCCGAGACGCTACTCATCTACCAACAGGCGAAGGGAACACCCCGCGAGGCCGAGTTCCGGGCGATGATGCCGGAGCGATTCAAGATCATCGATGAGCTGCTCGCCGGGAAGCGGTGAGAGTGTGGAGAGCGTGGAAGGAAGAGGAGCCCAGCCCATGAGCGAGCCCAAGCACCCCGGAAGCATCCAGTACATCGACGGAAAGACGCAGCAGGTGACGCAGACCGTCGACATCGCGGAAGTGCCCGCCAACCTGCGTTTCGCGGAGACGCCCGAGGGCCTGGTGCCCGTGGTGAAGGTGGTGGCGCTCCAGGAGGGAAACCAGCGGATCATCCGCGAGTACGGCCCGGAGGGGCAGTTCCTCCGCTCGACGGTGCAGGTGCGGCCGCCGTCGAGGTGAGCGCCCTGGACTTGGAAGGGAGGAGCCGCGTGTGTCCGCCGCCGGTCCGGGTGCTGCTCGCGAGCCTGGTGCTGGCGGCCTCCGGAGGCGCGGCGTGTGCGCGGTCGCGCGCGGCGAAGGGGCCCGAGGTCGAGCCGGGCACCTACAACGGCCGGCCCGAGCGCTACGTGGGGCTGCTGCAGTTGCAGGTGGGGGAGGACGGGAAGGCGACGTTCCTCAACGTGGTCTCCGCGCACCTGCCGCCGGTGGAGCTGGAGCGCCGCGAGGTCCGCCTGGAGCCGGGGCCGGAGGGGCGCCTGTGCATGGAGCCGGCGCCGGACTCGGTGGAGAAGTGCCTGACCCGAGCCGGAGATGGGGCGCTCGTCGTGGTGACGCGCCCCGAGGGTCACTCCATCCGGCTCGAGCGCGTGCCCCGGTAGGGCGGACGCGTCACCGTCCCGAGTCTCCGAGCAGCTTGTAGTAGACGACCGTGGGGACGAGGACGCCACCGGCGATCTCCGCGTACTGGGGAATCGAGCCGACGCGAATCCAGCCCAGGGACTGGTAGAGCTGCTCGGAGGGCTCGCCTTCGCGGGTGTCGAGCACCAGGGTGGTCTTCCCACGCTGCCGGGCCCGCGCCTCCACGGCGCGCATGAGCGCGGCTCCGACGCCCCGGCGGCGGAAGGCGGAGTGCACCAGTACCTTGGACACCTCGGCGCGGTGACGGGCGTTGGCCTTGTCCGCCTCGACCAGTTGGGCGGTGCCGGCGACCTTGCCATCCACCCAGGCCAGGGCGAGGCCGCGCGAGGGAGAGACGAGCTCCGCCACCACATCCTCCCAGTAGGCGCGAGCCTCGGCGGCATCCAGGGGCGGCAGGAAGCCCACGGAGGCTCCGGTGTCGACGGAGTCCCTGAGCAGTTCCACCAGGGCGTCCAGGTGGGACGCGGCTTCGGCGGCATCCAGGAAGCGAATCTCCACGTTCACGCGGGCTCTCCCTCTCGAGGCAGGTCGAGCTATTCAGCTACCCGGAGCGAGGCAGGAAGAGAAGCCCTCTTTCGGGGTGTCGGCGTACGGCGAGCACGACCGGGGGCACCGCCGTCACCGGCTCCGCCTCAGGCGAACTTGCGAGCGTCGAGCACCTGCCCGTTGCCCTTGCCCTCCACGCTCTCCACGTAGGCACGCGCCACCTGGGCCGCGGGCATGCCCGGCACGCCCTTCATCCCGAGCGCCGCGAGCGTCTCGTTCACCCAGGGCGGGCTGACGACGTTGATGCGCACCCCGCGCGGCATCTCCAGTGCCGCCGCGCGCGTGAAGCCCTCGAGCGCCGCGTTGACGAGCGCGATGGCGGAGGTGCCCGGCATCGGCTCCTGCGCGAGCACGCCGCTGGTGAGGGTGATGGAGCCCCCATCGCGCACGTGTTCGAGCCCGAGCCGCGCGACATTCACCTGGCCCATCAGCTTGTTGCCGAGGCTGAGCTGGAAGTCCTCGTCCCCCAGCTGCGTGAGGGGCTTGAAGGCGGCGGAGCCGGTCGCGGAGATGAGCGCATCGACGGGCCCGACGGACCGGAAGAGTTGGAGCAACGAGTCCTTCGAGGTGATGTCCACCCGATGGGTGCCATGGCTGCGAGCCGCCTCCAGCACCTCGTGGCGCCCCTTGAGCGCCCGCACGATGGCCTGCCCGATGGTCCCCGTCGCACCAATCACCAGGATTCGCATGTGCCGCCTCCATGAGCGTGCGTCCACTGCGTTGCCCCGGGACACGCTGGGTGCTCCCGCCTCGCGGCGCAAATCAGCCCCCTCCCTCCCGTGCGCTGGGCGGGCGAGGAGGCCGTGCGTGCCTACTCCAACAGGTCCGCTTTCAAGACCACCTCACCGTTCGCCGGAACGGAAACGAGGTAGTCGGCCGGAGAGACGCACGCGGGCGTCACCGGGCCTCAGGACTTCATGCCCGGAGTCGGGGACATCCGCTGGTCCATGAGCGTGGCATTCTCCGCGCCGCCCACGGCGTTGAGGAGGGCCTGGCCGCGCTCGTCGACGAGCCGGGTGAACAGCTGCTGGGCGTAGCCGAAGACGACGGCCCAGGAGATGATCTGCGCCGACGTATCGAGCGCGGACAGGCCGGGGATGAACTCGCCGCGCATGAGGAGCAGCCCGAGGACAGCGGTCAAGGCGCCGGTGGGCAGCTTGAGGAGCGCGAGGGCCAGGGGGACGCTGTAGGGGACGGCGGTGCCCCGGAGCTGCCGCAGGCTCGCGGCGGCGGCCACGGCGGCGGCGATGAGCCCCACCAGCTCGATGACGAAGTAGTCCGAGCGCTTCGCGAGCTCGGCGAACATGGGGTCGGGGTCCTCCACGCGCCCGGCATAGGGCTGGCTCGCCGTGGGACAGACGATCCGGTTCTCGGGCTGGAAGCAGATGGGCATGACGCTCGGGTTGACGGCCATGAAGCTCCCGAGCCCGACGGCGAGCAGCGTGAGACAGACGGTGACGCCGTACACGATGTTGCGGAAGCTGCGCACGCGCAGGTACTCGCGCTCCCGCGCCTCCAGGGCGGCCTGGACGGCGGTGATGACGGTCTCGCGCTTCGACTCGGCCAACAGGGGAGAGGCCTGGGCAGCGCGCAGCAGCTCCTCGACCGCCACCCGGCGCGGATCCTGCGCGGGGAGATGCTCCCGGATGGAGGAGATGAGCTCGGGCAGCCGTGCCTCCAGGTCCCCCAGGGGCATGTACCGCAGCATCAAGCAGTGGGCCGCGTGGAGGTTCGTCTCGACGGTGTCGATGAACACGCCGCTGCGGCCCCAGGGAGGCCGCTTCTGGTCGGCGGCCTGGGTGGCCCGGTCGAGGTGTCCGCGCGCCTCCCGGGCCAGCTCCGCCGCGTTGGGGGCCGCGTTGGGACGCGTCGCCATCTCCTGGCAGAGCGCCCTCTGCTCGGCGATGCGGGTCAGCGCTCGCTGCCCCCACGGCCAGGTTCCCATCTGGGCATAGGTACCCACTCTCGCTACACCCACCGTGGTGTCCATGAGCGCCCCCGGGTGGCCCCCGAGCCGTCCCCGATGCGGGATGAGCGAGCCGTGGCCCCAGCATCAAACGTGACCAGCCGTGCACGAGCCGGGGAGAGACGGGCGAACGGAAGCCCACCCCCTCACGCGGACCCCGGCCGTCCGGAAGCCGACACTGGCCGCGTCCCACCCCCGGATTAACCAGACAGCCCATCAAAGGCAGACGGGAACTGGCGCCAACAAGAAAGCACGTGGCGCGAAGGCGGAAGACATGGGACGTGAAAATGTCCTACAGGAATGGACGCCGATGGAACGGGTCCGGGGGGGACCGAGCGTTGCAGCGGCACGCGAGGGGGCCAGCCAATGAGGACGAAGAAGCGCCTGGGGGAAATCCTGTTGGAGATGGGGGCGGTGGACGAGCTGCAGTTGCAGTCGGCCCTGGCCTACCAACGCAAGTGGGGCGTGCCGTTGGGGCAGGTGGTGGTGGACCTGCGCTTCTGCTCGGTGGAGCAGGTGCTGGGAGCGCTGGCGCAGCAGACGGGGGTGCCGGCGGTGACGCTGGACGCGGAGCCGTTGGATGCGAGCCTGGCGAAGCTGTTGCCGCGGCGGCTGGCGGAGATGCACCGGGTGGTGCCGCTGAAGCTGGAGGGCCCGAGGGACACGGTGCTGGTGGTGGCGATCGCCGCGCCGGCGAGCATGCACTCGCTGGACGCGGTGCGAAGCGTGACGCGCAAGCTGCGCGTGGTGCCGAGGCTGGCGACGGACGCGGCCATCTCGCGAGCCATCGCGCGGCTGTACCCGGAGGAGGGCGAGACGGCGAGGCGGCCGGAGCAGGAGGCCATCTCGCTGCCGGAGGCGGACGCGGACATGCAGCTGAACCAGGACTGCATGGCGGCGCTGACGGAGGGAGGACACTTGGAGGCGGAGCCGCTCTTCGCGGCGCGCACCATCGTGCTGCCGGACCTGAACCCGCACCAGGAGGCGCTGGAGCTGCCGCTGCTGGAGCCGTTGGACGTGGAGGAGCTGGCGGAGCTGCTGGAGCTGACGGAGCAGGTGGAGCCGGAGGCGCGGGACACGGAGGGCGCGGTGCTCATCTACGGCTGGGGAGCGGCGGCGGCGGCGGGGCTGGTGAAGGTGCTGGGGGAGGCGGGCTTCGCGGCGGGGATGGCGAGCACGCAGGAGGTGCTGGCGGCGCACGAGAGCGCGGTGGTGCTGGCGCCGCTGCCCTCGCTGGAGGCGCTGGAGCGGCGGCCGAGGGCGCAGCTGCTGGTGGCGGGCAAGGTGCCGGAGCAGGACGTGTTGAAGGCGCAGGCGCTGGGGGCGCGAGGCTTCCTGGCGGCGCCGTTGGACACGGACCTGATGCTGAGGGCGGTGCGCCGGCTGGTGAGCACGGCGGAGGAGGCGCCCCGGCTGCTCGCGGTGAGCGGGGGCGCCCCGGGCCTCATGCCCTCAGCGCACCACCTCCAGGTGCGGCTCGCTGGGTAGCCACAGCGAGGTGAGCTCCAGGGGGAGCGAGGAGAAGGGCTCGGCGCGGACGATGGCGTCGCCCTCGAAGGAGTCGACGAGGAGCCAGCCGCGCTTGACGCGCTGGAAGACCTCGAGCGTGCGGGCGGAGGGATCGACGAGCCACACGTGAGAGACGCCGGCGCGAGCGTAGGCCGGCAGCTTGCGGGTGCGGTCGAGCGCGGCGGTGGAGGGAGCGAGCACCTCGCAGATCCAATCTGGCGCGAGGGTGAGGAACGGCTCCTCGGGAGCTGGGGCCTCGGAGAGCCTGTCGCGGCGCCAGCCGGCGAGGTCCGGCACGAGCACATCACGGCCGAGCCGCAGCTCGGGAGCGCGGAGGAAGCACCAGCGCCCGGACCCACCGCGCCGAGGATCGAGCCGTTCACCGAGCTCCACACCCAACATGAAAGCGGCACGGGCCTGACCTGGCGCCGGCCGGGGCGAAGCCACCAGCTCCTCGTCGAGGATCTCTCCCACCCATCCCATGGGCAGCGCCTCGAGAGCCGAGTACGCCGCCTGGCTGTTGCACATCGGAATCACCCTGTCCTCCTCCGGCTCGAGTGAGCCGGGCAGGGGACGCATTCTAGGGAGGGGTCTGACATCCCCCTGGGCTGGGAGGAGGTGTCTACTTTCCGATGCAGAAGCGCTGGAAGATGGCGTCGAGGAGGGCGTCGAAGACGGAGGTACCGGAGACCTCGCCGAGGGCCTCGAGGGCGAGACCGAGCTCACCGGAGACGACCTCGAGGGAGGAGAAGCGGCAGGCGAGCTGGGCGCGGGAGAGGGCGTCCGCGGTGCGCCGGAGGGCATCGGCATGCCGTTCGGAGACGAGGGCGACGGCGGAGGGGGCACCACCGCCCCACAAGCGGGAGAGGACAGAGGAGCGAAGAGCCTCGACGCCCTGACCTGTGAGTCCACTCACAAGCAACCCATCGCCCCCATCACCCCTCTCCCTCCGGGAGAGGGACGGGGAGAGGGTACGTGTCCCCGGGGTTGAGCCCGAGTCAATCCCCTCTCCCTCTGGGAGAGGGTCAGGGTGAGGGTCTCCCCCGAGGACCACGTCACACTTGCCCGAGACACGAAGAACCGGAGTGGCCCCGGCCTCGAGGAGCCACTGTCGGGCCTCTGCCGCCCTGGAGCCGGGAGGAAGGACGAGCACGGCGAGGTCGACGGAGGCGAGTACCTCACGGGTGCGAGCAATGCCCAGGGCCTCGATGCGCCCGGGAGCCTCACGAAGACCCGCGGTATCGAGCAGGGACACGGCGAGCCCGTCCCACTCGACGCGGGCCTCCAGGACATCGCGAGTGGTCCCGGGCTCGTCATCGACGAGGGCGCGCTCCTCGCCCACGAGCCGGTTGAACAAGGTGGACTTGCCGGCATTGACGGGCCCGTAGAGGGCGACGCGAGCGCCACGGCGAACAAGGCGTCCACGACCCACCTCGGCGAGCAAGGCATCGGCGGAGGCGCGCAGCTCGGCGACACGCGACTCCGCGCCGTCATCGGCGCCCTCGGCCTCCTCGGGGAAATTCAGCACGCCCTCCAGGTCGGCATGGAGGGAACGCAGCGGCTCCTCGAGGGCGCGAACGCGAGCGGTCAGCGCGCCCACGAGGCCAGAGGCGGCGGCACGGACGGCGGCCTCGGAGTCGGCGGCGACGAGGTCGGCGACGGCCTCGGCGCGGGTGAGGTCGATGCGGCCATTAAGGAAGGCGCGGCGGGTGAACTCACCGGGCCCGGCGAGGCGCACGGCGGGGTGCTCGAGGGCCCGAGCGAGCAACATGCGCAGGAGCCTGGGGCTGCCATGGGCCTGGAGCTCGACGACGTCCTCGCCGGTGAACGAGTGGGGTGCGCGGAAGAAGAGGAAGAGGCCCTCGTCGAGCACGGAGCCGGAGGCATCGACGAAGGAAGCCAGGTAGGCGTGGCGGGGGGTGGGGGAGAGAGGGACGCCGGGGGCGAGCAACCGTCCGGCCTCGAGCGCGGCGGGCCCGGAGAGGCGGAGGATGCCCACGGCGCCGGCGGCGGGAGCGGTGGCGAGCGCGGCGAGGGTCGCGGGAGGGGAACTCATGCGTCGGACGTCACGAACACGGACGGGACGAGCCCTGGGGCGAGGAAGCCTCCGGCACGACGGCCACGGGGGCGGCCGTCCCGAAGGCTCCCCGGAGGGAGGTCACTCCCGGGCGCCCTGAGCGGGAGTGGAGCCCCGAGCGGCGCGCTCGACGGCCTCGCGGTTCTCCTCGATGTACTTCTCGACGGACGCGTCCTCCAGCTCGAGGTCCCTGAGAACGCCGGGGTACACGAACTTGAAGGCAGGGGAGTCCTCGTCCCCGCGCAGCCGGAAGCTCATCTTCAGCACGGCCGCGCCGTACAGCTTGTCCTTGAGCGACTTGGCCTTGCCCATTGCATGCCCTTTCGTCGGTGGACCGCGAGGCGGTTCAGCCCTCGAGGTCATCCTCGTCATCGTCCTCCGGCAGCATGCTCCGCTTGGGGAGCGGGGCAGGCTTGGCCGGGGTGAACACGACGCGCCGGTTGCGGCCCTCGCCCTCGCAAGAGACCTTCACACCCGGAACGCCCTCTACCGCCTTCATGACGCGCGCGCGGTCTTCTTGTTTCACGTTAACGAGGGCGTAGAAGCGACCGAGCGAGGCCGACTTCTCGGCGAGCTTGCGAGCCACCTCGCGCAGAGCGGGGTCCTCGGCCACCTCGAGGGAGCGCTCGTCGGAATCGGACGGGCGGGCGGGGGCGGCCGGGGCCTTCTCCTGCCGGGGGGCCGGGGCCTGAGCGCGGGCGGGAGCCTTCTCCTGCCTGGGGGCGGGAGCCTGGGGCTGGGCCCTCGGCTGGGGGGCGGGCTGGGGCTGCGGAGCCGGAGCCGCCGGGGCCTGCGTGGCGGCGGCGGCCTGCTCGCGCTTCAACCGCTCGCTGCGAGGCTCCGGGTGGATGCCCGCGCCCACGAGCACGAAGCGCCGCTCGGTGCCGGGGCGGTGGAGCATCTTGTTGAGGAGGAACTGCATCGAGTCCACCACCTGGCTGCGCTTGCCGGGCTCCACGCCCGGGGGCGGCTCGCCCTGGAAGTGGAGGGCGACGGAGAGGCTGCCATCGCTGGCGTCCTTGAAGTCGATGCGGGCGGGGAAGCCCATCAACCCGAGGATGTCGGTGAGGAGCCGCTCCACGCGGGCGCGGAAGTCCGAGCCATTGCCGGCCGGGAGGGCCTCGGGTGCCTGCGCGTCGCTCACTTGCGCTTGCCTCCCGCGGTGGCCGTGGCCGTGCCCGCCGGAAGCCCGCCGTCACCGCCGCCGCGCTTCTCCAACCACTTCCGCAGGCCGTACTGCTGGGCGATGGAGAGGATGTTGTTGGTGAAGATGTAGAGCGCGAGACCGGCCGGGTAGTTGAGCAGCGTGAGGCTGAAGATGATGGGGACGAACCAGGTCATGATCTTCGCCTGGGTGGGGTCGCCCATCTGCGGCTGGAGCTTCTGGGTGATGATCATGCTGACGCCCAGGGCGAGCGGCAGCAGGTAGGTGGGATCCTTGTAGGTGAGGTCGCGCCAGACGGGGCCGAAGAAGGGCTCCTGGTAGATGTCGTAGCTGTTGCGCAGGGCGGTGAAGAGGGCGAACCAGACGGGCATCTGGATGAGCATCGGGAGGCAGCCGCCGAGCGGGTTCACCTTGGCCTCCTGATAGAGCTTCATCATCTCCATGTTCTGGCGCTCGCGGTCGTCCGCGTACTTCTTGCGCAGCTCCTCGACGCGCGGCTGGAGCTTCTTCATGGCCTCCATGCTGACCATGGAGCGATGGGTGAGGGGCAGCAGCAGCGTCTTCACCAGCACGGTGAGGAGGATGATGGCCACGCCCCAGTTGCCGGTGAGGTTGTGGAAGAACTTCATCACCGTGACGAGCAGCTTGGCGATGGCGGCCCACCAGCCGTAGTCGACCGTCTCACCGAGCTGCGGGTTGGCGGCGACGCTGGTGAGGCCCGCGCTCTGGCGCAGGGCCTGGCCGGGCACCACGTCGAGCAGCTCCGGCTCTTTGGGCCCGAAGTACCCGCCGAAGCGGTACGTCACCGTCTGTCCGGGGCCGGCGGTGAGGGGGAAACTGGCGACGACGGCGCGCGCCTCGGGGGTGCCCACCAGCGAGCAGCGGCCCTGCTGGGCGCCATCCAGCGGGTAGAGCGCCGAGAGGAAGTACTGCTGGTCGACGCCGAAGAAGTGCACCGGGCCGCGCAGCGTCTCGGGGTCGGGCTGACTCTGGTCCGGCCCCAGCTTGTGCTTCTCCTCGCCCACGTGGCACGAGGCGTAGCTGAGGTTGCCCACGCCGCCGAAGAAGGAGGGGGCGTGCTCGGACTCGGGGTTGATGGCGCGGTTGTAGTGCACCGACAGCTCGCCGGTGAGAGGCTGCGCCGAGGTGTTCTTCACCTGGACGGTGTAGGCCAGCTCGAAGCCCTCCTTGGGCCACACGAGCGTCTTCGTCACCTCCCACGGCCCCTGGCGAGCGGTGAAGGTGACGCGGCCATCGCCACTGTCCTCGCTCACCGCGTAGCGGGTGTCGGCCGACAGGGCGGAGGGGCCGTCGATGGAGACGGCGAGCGGCAGGGGCTGGCCGGCCATGGGCTGCGCCAGGTTCATCTGCGGCGGCGGAGGCACCTGGCCGCCGAAGAGCAGCTTGTAGCCGTCGGCGAGCGAGAGGTGCTGCTGCTCGCGCATCTTCTCGCCCTGGAGCACGGCCGAGGACAGGCCCGCGCCCTGCGAGGAGAAGGTGTAGTGCGCCGACTCGCGCCTGGCATCCAGGGTGCGCACCGGCGGAGGCGGCGCGGCGTCGGCATTGGCCACCGCGGGGCCCCCGGCGGACTCACCCCCGGACGGCGGCGGCGGCGCGGCGGCGGTGCCCGTCGAGGGAGCGGGAGTGCCCCCATCCGAGACGGCCGCGACCTGCCCTCCGTCCTGGGCGCCGGCCTCGGGGGGAGTCCCCTTGGGCGCGAAGAAGAAGGTGTAGGCGAAGGTGAGCACCATCGCGAGCGCGAGGGCTGTCAGGAGTCGCCGCTGCGAGTCGGCCGAGTTGGGCGAGAGCGGATCGAGATCGTTCATAGGGAGGGGGAGGTCAAGGCACCGGGTCGAAGCCGCCCGGATGGAAGGGCTGGCAACGCAGGAGGCGCCAGAGGGTGAGGCGGAGGCCGCGAAGGGCGCCGTGCTTCTGGAGCGCCTCCAGGGCGTACACGGAGCAGGTGGGGTGGAAGCGGCAGGCCGGGGGAAGCAACGGCGAGAGGAACCGCTTGTAGAAGCGGATGGGCAACGCGAGCAGGTAGGCGAGCGGGCTCATCGGGCGGACTCCCGGGGGCCTGACGGAAACAGCCTCTGCAGCTTGCGGGTGACTCCATCGAAGGCCCGCGACATCTCCGGGAAGGAAGCGTCCTTGGCGGACTGGCGCACGACCAGGACTACGTCGACACCCGGAGGCCATTGCGCCCGACGCTTGCGGAAGAGCTCGCGCAGGAGCCGACGCAGGCGGGCACGCACCACGGCATTGCCCACCTTGCTGGAAACGGTGAGGCCCACGCGGGAATACGGCTTGCCGTTGGGCCTGGCGAGCCCCAGGAGGCAGTCGGAAGGAATCTTCTGACCACCCTCCTGGACCTCGAGGAACTCGCGCCGCCGGAGCAGGCGGACAGCCTTGGGGAAGCGCTCATCGCGAGCAGGCGCCTGGCCCTCGGCCGTCACGAGCAAGTCCCGGCTACTTCTTGTACGCGGACACCACGAGGCGCTTACGGCCCTTGGCGCGGCGGCGGCTGAGCACGTCCTGGCCCGCCCGGGTGGAGTTGCGCTTGCGGAACCCGTGGGTGCGGTTGCGCTTGATCTTCGACGGCTGGTAGGTGCGCTTGGACACGGCAGAACTCCTGGGACAACGTGGCGCTCGCCCGGGAGGCGGGCACCCTTATCCACGAGACTGAGGAAGGCGGCGCTCGTAACCCGATCTCCCACCCAAGTCAATGTCGGATCACTCCGGGGTGTCCGGACCTGACGGTCCGTCCCGGTTTTGCGCCCCACACCCGGGGTGAAGCGGGGTGGAGGTGGGTGACGGGGGCGAGAACCGACGAGAGGGGGTGGGGGATTCCGCGCCGGGGGTTGCGATCAGGAGGGTGGGTGTAGGGGTGCGAAATCGCTGGGTTTGGGGCGGCAAACTTGATCGCCCTGGGGGGGGCTGTTAGCACGGACGGCCCCCTGCCTGGCGGTTCGCCAGCGCACCGGAGGCCTCTTCGTGAACGCGCTCGCCCGACCTCTGACCCACACGCCAAGTGCCGAGAATCTCTGGGAGCGGATGCTCGACTGCCTGAGGCAGGACAAGCGGGACTATGCCCTGGGGTGGATCGGCCGGATGCAGCCCTTGGAGGTCCGCGAGGGCGTGCTGGTGCTGGGAGTGCCGGACCGGTTCTACCGGGACTGGGTGGACGACCATTACCGGGCGTTGATGGAGGCGACGCTGGCGAAGGTGACGAACGAGGCGACGTCACTGGCGTACGAGGTGGTGGAGGGGCTGGCGCCGGCGCCGACGCTGCAACCCGCACCGCAGGTCAAGTCGGCGGGAGGGGCGAGGCCGCCGCGGTTGAACGCGCGGTTCACGTTCCAGAGCTTCGTGGTGGCGGACAGCAACCAGCTGGCGGCGGCGGCGGCGCACGCGGTGGCGGAGAGCCCGGGGCGGGCCTACAACCCGCTCTACGTGTATGGAGGGACGGGGCTGGGCAAGACGCACCTGCTGCACGCCATTGGCAACAAGATCTGGGAGAGGGATCCGACGCAGCGGGTGGTGTACCTGTCGAGCGAGCAGTTCACGAACGAGTACATCGAGAGCGTGCGAGAGCAGCGGATGCCGGAGTTCCGGAGGAAGTTCCGGGACGAGTGCGACGTGCTGCTGATCGACGACGTGCAGTTCCTGGGACGGAAGGAAGAGACGCAGCGGGAGTTCTTCCACACGTTCAACACGCTGCACGAGCTGGGCAAGGCGATCATCCTGACGAGCGACATGGTGCCGGCGGAGGTGCCCGGGCTGGAGGAGCGGCTGAGGAGCCGGTTCAGCATGGGGCTCATCACGGATATTCAAGAGCCGAGCTTCGAGACGCGGGTGGCGATCCTGCAGAAGAAGGCGGCGCTGGAGGGGTTGGATTTGCCGGACGAGGTGGCGCACTTCATCGCGAGGGCGATCCAGAAGAACGTGAGGGAGCTGGAGGGGGCGCTGGTGAAGGTGAGCGCGATCCACTCGCTGTCGAGACAACCGGTGACGGTGGACTTCGTGTCGCACGTATTGAAGGACGTGCTGCCGACGCGGCAGGTGGTGGACGTGGAGAGCATCCAGCGAGAGGTGGCGAGGTACTACAAGGTGCCGGTGGAGGCGCTGAAGGAGGACCGGAGACACAAGGCGCTGGCGCACGCGAGACAGGTGGCGATGTACCTGAGCCGGAAGCTGACGAAGGGTTCGTTCCCGGAGATCGCGGCGAGGTTCAACAAGGACCACTCGACGGTGATTTCAGCGGTGCGCAAGGTGGAGAAGCTGCGCGAGACGGACGCGGGAGTAAAGCGAGAGCTGGACGAGCTGGAGTCGAAGCTGGTCGGCGAGTAGTGCCCCAAACCACCCCACCCACCAACACCAGCACCAACCCCTCTCCCTCCGGGAGAGGGACGGGGTGAGGGTCTGTCCGAAGAAGTCGAGCCCCCGAGAACCTGACCCATCCAGTGACTTGACTCGTAGTGACCTCTAAGGTCATCCTACGCATGAAGTCAGCACAGGAGGTGTGTGTCGATGGAGAGTTCCACGTCGGTGTTCACGGGCACGAACGAGCAGAACCTCACGCCAGGAGAACAGCGGATCCTGACGCTATTGGACCAACGTCTGGACCGCGTGGACCAACGTCTGGACCGCGTGGACCAGCAGCTCAAGGATCTGACGCGCAAGGTGGAGCAGGAGGCCGCCGACAGCAAGGTACGCGACCGCCAGCTGGCCAGTGATATCCAGCATCTCCGGCAGGAGGTCCAGAAGAGGGATGTGCAACTGCGTGAGACCCTGCACGAACAGGTGAACACGCTCCGGAAAGAGCTCTGCGAGCGTCTCGACCAGCACGGCACGCGCCTGACGATGCTGGAGCACACGGTGGAGCGGAACTGTGAGTCCCTCCAGGAGCTGCGGGAGGAACTGAGGCGGCCCTCCACCTGAGCCCGACACAGTCCTCTCAAGTCCTGGGAAGCCGCTCCCGGGGGTGCCCGTCCTCCCGGTGAGCCCCCCTCACGACGCACAGCGTGCGGACATCCTGGCACCGAGGAGGATATACCCGGGCCCCGGTTCGTACGGAGGAGAGACACCCATGCGGTTGACGGTCTTCGGAGCGACGGGGCGCGTCGGGCACACGCTGGTGCACGATGCGCTGGGGCAGGGGCACGAGGTGACGGCGTACGTCCGCGACCCACAACGACTGGGGCTCAAGCACGGGCGGCTCCACGTGCGCAAGGGCAGCATGGAGGATGGGGCCGCCGTGGCCGAGGCCCTGCGCGGCGCCGAGGTGGTGGTGAGCGCGCTGGGGGCTCGGGACGTGACGCACGCGGTGACGGTGGTGACCGAGGCCACGCGCACCCTCGTCGCGGCCATGAAGACCGAGGGTGTTCAACGGCTCGTCACCGTGGGCGCGGCCGGACTGCTTCCACACCCGGCCGGAGGGCTCACCGGGGAGCACGGCCTGCCCCCCTTCCTGCGTCACGCCTTCGAGGACCACCGGGGCGCGTTCCAGATTCTTCAGGAGAGCGGCCTGGACTGGGTGGTGGTGTGCCCGCCCGTCATGCCCAGCGGCGTGAAGACGGGCAAGTACCGCACGGCCGTCGAGTCCCTCCCCACGGGAGGCCGTCAGGTCTACGCCGAGGACGTGGCCGACTTCACCCTCAAGGCGGCCACCGGCAACGAGCTCCACCGCGTCCGCGTGGGCATCGTGGGCGACTGAGCCAGCGACCTCCCGGGCGCGTTTTCCGGCAACTGGTCCGACAGTCGGACCAGTTCGCGCGCAGCGAGCCCGGAAGGTCCCCGTGCGCCGGGCCTGGCGAACCACGCCCCCGGCTCTTACACAGGGGCCCACCATGAGCCCTGCCCGTGAGTCCCCCGCATGACGCCCGCCCCCGCGCCCCTCGTCCTGCTCTCCCTCTGGCTCGTCCTCTCCGGCTGCGCGCTCCCCGCGCCCGAGTCCGGCCAGCTGCTGCGCTCCGAGCCCACTCCCATCGCCGAGGCCCTCTTCCAGGTGCGCGCCCGCCACACGGACCTCGTCCCCGTGCGCGTGGTGTTCCCCTCGGATGACCAGGGCCGCCCCGTCCGGCCCTCGGAGGGCTCGCGGCTCCCCGCGCTCGTCTTCCTCCACGGCGGCTTCGTCGCCCCCGAGGACTACCTCTGGCTCGCCGAGGCCCTCGCCTCCCGCGGCTTCGTCGTCGCGCTCCCCTCCCACCCGCTCGGCCTCGCCCTGTCCGCCACCGACAATGGCCGCTTCGCCCGGGAGCTCCTCACCTCACCCCCCGAGGGCTCCCTCCTCCAGGGACTCGTGGACCCCGCCCGCATCGCCGTGGCCGGCCACTCGCTCGGCGGTGTCGTCGCCAGCAAGCTCGCGCTCGATGGGGACTTCGCCGCGCTCGCCCTCCTCGCCAGCTACCCCGATTCGGCCGACGCCGGGCGTGTCCCCTCGCTCGCGGTGCCCTCGCTCTCGCTGGCCGGGGAGCTCGACTGCACCGCCCCGCTCCCCCGAGTCAGCGACGAGGCCTCCCGTCTCCCTCCCCCCTCGGTGTTCGCCGTCCTCCAGGGCGTCACCCACTACCAGTTCACCGTCAGCGACCGGAAGGACGTGACGGGCGGGTGCACCCCCGCGACGCCGCTCGACGTCGCCCACGAGCGCATCGCCGAGGTGCTCTCGCGCTTCCTCCTCGCCGCCCTCGCGGGGCGGGGCACCGGCGCCGATGACATCCGCCAGGTGCCCGGCACGGAGGTGACCGTCCCATGAGGGCCCTCGTCTTCTCGGGTGCGCTGCTGCTCGCCCCACTGGCCGCCGCCGAGGCCCCCATCCTCACCGCCCGGAGCCGGGTGGATGACTCGCGCCTCTCGCTGTTCGCGGGGCCCCAGGGTGTCGGCGTGGGCTTCCTCCTGGCCCGGCCCGCCGGGCCCGACGTCCGCCCCACCGCCTTCGGCGGCGAGCTCTTCGTCCACCCGGGCAGCGGCGTGCTCGAGCTGCGCGGCGCGGGGCAGTGGCGGCTCGGCTCGGGCGAGGGCGCCTTCTCCGCCTCGGCCCAGCTCGGCCTCACGGCCCTCGGCGTCGTGCGAGGCCCCGCCGACGTGGGCCTCGGGCCGCATGGGGGACTCTTCGTGGGCCTCGGCGGCCCGCGCCTCGAGGGCTTCCTCGGCGTCCAGGCGGGAGCCGAGGCCTTCCTGCGCACCGGTGGCCCCCGCTTCCCCGTGCGCACGGTGCTCGGCGGGCGCGGACGGCTGGGACCCGTGGGCCTCACCCTCACCGCGCGCGCCGGCATGGACCTGGAGCACGACCTCTACGCCACCTGGCGCGGCGACGTGCTGCTCTCCCTCGACTGGTACGGCCGCTTCCCCCCGGACGCTACGGAAGCCTCGGCGCCTCCACGTCCGTGATGATGAGCGTGTTCGTCCGCGCGTCCACGCTCACGCTGCCCCGCGGTGACAGCACCGCCTTCACGTGCGGCACCAGGTCCGACGCCCTCGCGTAATTGACGGGGACGAGGAAGGTGCGCAGCGGGGCCGACTCCTCCCGGGCCTGCTTCAGCTTCACGCGCGCCTCGGCCTCCTCCTGGAGCGTCTTGAGCGGCGCCACCCGCAGGATGTTGCCCCGCTGCTCCATCCCCAGCCCGTGCGAGGCCAGCACCACGTCGAGCGCCTCCGTCCACGGCACGTTGCGCAGCGTGAGCGTCACCGTCCCCTTCACGTCCTCGGACACCACCAGGTTCTTGCGCCCCACGTCCGCGAGCATCCGCAGCACGTCGTGAATGCTGGCCCGCGTCACGTCCAACGAGATGCGCCGGGCCTCCTTCGGCGCGGCCAGGGTGGGCGTGGCGGCGAGCGCCAGCGCCAGGAGCACGACTCGGACATGCCTCATGTGCGGTCCTCCGGCGGAACGGACGAGCCAGTGTAACCCCGTGTCCCCACGGCCTCACCCTGCCTCCCGCCCTCCCGGGTAGGACACCGCCCGCCACGCGCCCACATGCCCGCGCCGGGCAGGTGTGGCCGATATCCAACTCGGGGAGTCCAGGGAACTGGAACGGGAAGAACTGGCCGAAGAACCTCCCGCTCCCCGCCCGACCATGAACCTCCGCGCCCTTTCGCTCCGCCAGACGCTGCTGCCCACCGCCGCCGCCGTGGCCCTCGCCGCCTGCGGGGGAGAGGGGGCCTCGCTGCGCTTCTCCGTCCACGAGTCCCAGGCCCAGGCCGCCAGCGTCCACGTCCAGGCCGACCACTACCTCATCCCACCCGCGCCCACGTTCCGCTCCAGCGACGGCGTCACCTTCACGCTCACCGAGGCGCGCCTCCACCTCAAGGACATCCGCCTGGACCTGCCCCAGGGGACGAAGTGCGCGGACGTGCGCGGCCTGCTCGCGGGCGCCACCTGCAAGGGCGGTGAGTCCGGCAGCGGCTCGGGCACCGTGGTCGTCCCCGGCCCCATCATCGTGGACCTGATGACGGGCGCCACCCTGCCGGACCTGTCCACGATGCGCCTGCCCGCGGGCACCTACAAGCGCATCGACTTCCGCCTCGAGGAGGCCAAGGCCGGCGAGGTCGCCGTCACCGAGCCCCTCGTGGGCTACAGCCTCCGGGTGAAGGCCAGCTTCACCCAGGACTCCACGCCCTCCAGCCTGGAGCTCAACCTCAAGTTCAGCGAGGACGCGCGCTTCGAGTCCGCCACCGGCGTGGAGGTGGGCGCCGATGACGAGCTGCTCGCGCTGCTCAAGCCCCAGGTGTGGCTCGAGGGCCTGCCCGTGGCCGCGTGCCTCCAGAAGGGGGACCTGGAGATGAGCAGCAACGTGCTGCTCATGGACGCGAGTGCCAAGGGCGACTGCAGCGGCGCCGAGGACACCGTGAAGCGCAACATCAAGAACAGCGGGGACCTGCGCAAGTCGACGAATTAGCCCGAGCCGGCAAGCCACCCGGGACGCGAGCCTCTTCTCCCAGCAGCTCGCGCCCGGGTCCTTCCGGCCCGCACACGGGGGTTGCCTCCCACCGTGGCTCGGGCCCGGCCCCCTCCGGGACCTCCACCCCGGAGGGGGCTGTGCGGACAGCGCGGCCCCCGGTCAGGGCCCTCGCACCTCCCCCTCTCCTGTCGTCCGCCGCGTGCCCCCGCCTGGGGCAGCCGTGCGGGCTGGCGTCGCTTGTGGCCGCCGCGCCCCGGCCCCACCCTCGAAGGGAGACGATTCCCCCTTCCACCCGAGAGGAAGCCATGGCCGACAAGAACTGGGGCAACTGCAAGGGCTGCCGTTACTTCGACAGCCACCATGCCAACCCGGACGACACCGAGGTGGCCCGCTGCATGGAGCCGGATCTGCGCAAATTCGACCTCCAGGTCTCCGGAATGAGCGGCTGTAGCGAGTTCGAGGCCCGCACCGGCATCTCCGGTGGCGTCTACGCGGAGTCCGACACCGCTTCCACGATGCACTGAGCCTCGGGCGGAGCGCTCGCGCGGCCCGCGGGCAGGGGCGGGCCACCCGCTCCGAGGTCCGGCCGCCTGTCCACGAGACGAGCGCCGGGTCGGGGAAAAAAGCCTCGGAGCACCAACAATTGATACAGGTATGCTGCACGACATGGCCTTGTCGCCGATGCACCACGAGGACCTGGCGGACACGGCGCTGCCTGTTGGACTGGGCCCTATCGTGCTCCTGGATGCCATCCAGGCGCTCGTCCTGGTGCTCGACCCGAAGGGGTGCCTCGTCCACCTCAACCGCCTGGGAGAGCAGGTGCTCGGCCGCTCCACGAGCGAGGCGCGGGGCCTGCGTCTGGAGGAGCTCGTCACGCCAGGGCACGAGCAGGAGCGGGAGCGCCAGGCGCTCGCGCGGCTGGTGGAGGGTCCCCACCCGGCCCGTCACGACGGCCTCTGGCACACGCGCGGGGGCCAGCGCCGGCTGCTCGAGTGGAGCACGTCGCGGCTCGAGTCCGGGGAGGCGGCCGGCTACCTCGTCCTCACCGGCGTGGAGGTGACGGAGCGCGACCAGGCGCTGCGCGAGCAGGTGGACTTCTTCCAGACGCTCATCGACAGCATCCCCAACCCCATCTTCCACAAGACGCTGGATGGGCGTTACCGCGGCTGCAACCGGGCCTTCCTGGAGATGCACGGCAAGAAGCGCGAGGACATCGTCGGCAAGTCCGTCTGGGAGATGGCCCCGCCCGAGCTCGCCGCGCGCTACGCCGCCAAGGACCAGGAGCTCTTCGACCACCCGGGCATCCAGACGTACGAGTCCCAGGTGCGCTTCGGCACCGGCGAGGTGCACGACGTCATCTTCTACAAGGCCACGTACACGGACTCGCGCGGACAGCCGGCGGGGCTGGTGGGCATCGTCCTGGACATCACCGACCGCAAGCGCGCCGAGGCGGCCCTGGCCCGGGCCCACGACGAGCTGGAGGTGCGCGTGCGCGAGCGCACCGCGGAGCTGCAGAAGCTCAAGGACGCGGCCGTGGCGGCCGATCGCACCAAGAGCGAGTTCCTCAACATCGCCTCGCACGAGCTGCGCACGCCGCTCACGTCGCTGCACCTGGTGCTCACCCAGGCGCGGCGCCAGCTGGAGGCCCACCAGCCCGTCTCGGACGTCACGCTCATCTCGCGCATGGAGCGCTACACGGGGCGCCTCACCCGGCTGGCCAATGACCTGCTGGACGCCTCGCGGCTGGAGCGGGGCCAGCTGCACATCCGCACGCGGCCGGTGGACCTGCGCGCCCTGGTGGCCGACGTGTCCGAGGACTTCCGCCAGCAGCACCCCCAGCGCCCGCTGGAGGTGCGGCTGCTCGAGGGCGTCGCGTGGGTGAGCGCGGACCGGGACCGCATCGAGCAGGTGCTCGGCAACTTCCTCGACAACGCGATGAAGTACACGCCGCCCGAGGCCCGCGTGGCCGTGCTGCTGGCCTCCTGGGACAGCACCTTCCGCGTCTCCGTCTCCGACGAGGGCCCGGGGATTTCCCCCGAGGAGCAGGCCCAGCTCTTCCAGCGCTTCAACCGGCTGTCCTCCTCCGTGCACCAGCCCGGCCTGGGCCTGGGCCTCTACATCTCGCGCGAAATCATCGCGCGCCACGGCGGCTCCCTGGGCGTGCAGGACCACGCGGGCCGCCCGGGCATCACCTTCTTCTTCGAGCTGCCCCGCGCCCGCTGAAAGTCCGCTGCCGCACGCTCCAGACACCCCGAATTATCCGCCCCCGCAGAATTTCTACACTCCTGGCGGACATAGATCGCTCCGACGGGACGACCTGGGGTAGACCAGGGGGCCGCATGTTCCACCCCAAGGGACCGAGCCTCATGGAGCTCCTTCAGCAGGGCCTGAGCTCGGTGGAGCGCGGGTATGACCTGCTGGCGCCCAAGTTCGAGTACACGCCGTTCCGCACACCGGACGCGCTGCTGAAGGCGAGCCTGGAGGTGGCGGGCAAGCCGGGGAGCGTGGGGAGCGCGCTGGACGTGTGCTGCGGGACGGGGGCGGCGATGCGCTACCTGAGGCCGCTGTGCCGCGAGCGGGTGGTGGGGTTGGACCTGAGCCAGGGGATGCTGGACGAGGCGGGGCGGCTGCTGGCGCAAGCGCCGGGAGAAGCGCGGGTGGAGCTGGTGCGGGGCGACGCATTGGAGATGGGGTGGCGGGAGGAGTTCGACCTGGTGACGAGCTACGGCGCCTTCGGACACGTGCTGGAGGAGGACGAGCCGCGGCTGGTGGCGGGAATCCACCGGGCGCTGAAACCGGGAGGCCGCTTCGTGTTCGTCACGGGGGAGGAGCCCTCGAGGCTGCGCCCCGGGTACTGGGTGGCGCGGGCCTTCAACGCGGCCATGCGGGTGCGCAACGCGCTCTGGAGGCCGCCCTTCGTCATGTACTACCTGACCTTCCTGCTGCCGCGCGCCCGCGAGCTGCTGGAGACCCACGGGTTCACCGTGGACGTGCGCCCGGAAGCGCTGCCCGAACCGTATGAGCGGTACGGGTTTCGCGTGGTGATCGCCACCCGGCGCTGAGGAAATACCCCGTGCAGCTGCCTCTGCCCTCTGTTCGCCCCATCGAGACCCCGACCCCCGAGCAAGCCGCGAGCACGGAGAAGGCACAACGGCTGAGAAAGAGCCTGGTGTTCGCGGCGGGCACGCTGCTGCTGTACGGCATGGACGTGCTCATCCTGGGGCAGCCGAGCCTCGAGACGCTGCTGACGCGGGTGGCCTGGTGCGCGGAGTTGTTGGCCTACGGCTGGGCGGTGCGGAAGCTGGACGAGCGCTGGTATCCGGCGGTGGCCACGCTCAACAGCGTGCTGACGAGCGGGTTCTTCCTGAGCCTCGTCTACTTCACGGGGCAGGCGCGGAGCCCGTACATCAACCTGGTGCCGACGGTGCCGCTGATGATGGCGCTCGTGCATCCACGGCATGCGGGGCCGGCCATTGGCGGTGGAATCACCAGCACGCTGGGGGTGCTGGGCCTGATGCTGGCGACGCGCGACAGCGTGCCGCACGCGCTGGGGTGGGCGTGCATGGTGGGCTCGTCCACGTTCTTCGCGACGTACGCCTCGGGGCAGTTGCGCAAGGCGCAGGCGGCCGAGAGCGAGGCCCGGCTGGAGCGAGCGCGGCGCGAGTCACTGGAGAAGCTGGCGGTGGCCGATCGCCACCGGGCACAGACGGAGAAGCTGGCGACGGTGGGGCGGCTGGCGGCGAGCGTGATGCACGAAATCAACAACCCGCTGGCTTTCGTGCGCTCCAACCTGGACTTCCTGCGCACGGAGGTGCTGGCGCAGCAGTTGCCGGACGAGACGCGGCAGGAGTTGCAGGAAGTGATGGACGAGACGCGCACGGGGGTGGAGCGAATCCGTCAGATTGTGTCGGACCTGAAGGGCTTCTCGAGGATGGATCAGGAGGAGCCGAGCGAGTGCGCGCTGGCGGACGTAGTGACGGACGCGGCGAGGCTGGCGGGGGTGAGGCTCAAGCACGTGGCGAAGCTGAAGGTAGAGGTACCGGCGGAGCTGCCGGAGGTGTTCGCCACGAGGAGGAGACTGGCGCAGGTGCTGTTGAACCTGCTGGTGAACGCGGGGGACGCGCTGGAGGAGGCGAAGGTGCAGGGGGGAGAGGTGACGGTGAGGGGAGTGGCGGAGGGGGGGAGGGTGACGCTGATGGTGGAGGACAATGGGCCAGGGATTCCACCCGAGGTCTTGCCGAGGGTGTTCGACACCTTCTTCACGACGAAGGGCCCGGAGAAGGGAACAGGACTGGGCCTGTCGATCTCACGAGAGCTGGTGGAGCGCTTCGGGGGAACACTGAGAGCGGAGAACCGCCCCGAGGGAGGCGCACGGCTGTGTCTGGAATTGCCGGTGCATGCGCCCACGACAACCACCACCCCTCTCCCTCTGGGAGAGGGACGGGGTGAGGGTATCTGACCCCTGGGGTTGTCTTCACGACAACTGAGTCAATCCAGGTCCGTGTGGACAGACCTACATCCCGCACCTACCATCGCGCGCCATGCCGCGATCCCCGCTTCATGTGCGACTGGTGCTCGCTCTGTGCATCCTGGCCGTGACAGCCGCCCCGAGGGCCGCGCACGCGCAGGATGCCTTCAACCGCTATCTCACTGCCGCGGTGAGGCTCTACGAGAGCCTGGAGTACGAGCGGGCGATGGAGCAGCTCCAGCGAGCCAAGGGATTGGCCCGAGACATGAAGCAGGACGTGGCCATCGCGTTGCACGAGGGAATCATCCTCGCGGACATGGGAAAGAGGGAGCAATCCCAGACGGCCTTCAAGACAGGGCTGCTGCTCGATCCGGAGGCGAAGCTGCCGCTCGCGGTCTCGCCCAAGGTCGAGCGTGACTTCGAGGAGATGAGGGCCCGCGTGAACAAGGAGCTGGGCCGCGCTCCGCCCCCCTCCCCCAAGGAGCCGAAACCACCAGTCATCGCCAACAAGGACCGGCCCGAGCAGCAGGCCACGACGCCCGACCTGAATGCACCCGCCCCCGCGACTCCCCCTCCGTATGTAGCCGGCGTGGCGGAACCTTCGCGCATGCGGATGCCCGCGACATCCATGGTGCTGGCGGGAGTGGGGGTAGCGGCGCTCGGGGTGGGGACGGTGTTCGGTCTCCAGTCGCGCTCCAGCGTGAACGAGGCGCAGAACACCCCCTTCCAGGATGTGACACGCTCGCACTGGGAGGATGCCCGGAGCAGCGCGAACGTGGCCAACGTGCTGTTCGGCACGGCGGGGCTGGCCGCCGTGGGAGCAGTCGTCACCTGGGTGCTGTCACCGAAGGACAGCGCGCCCTCGACCGCGAAGGAGACTCAGTGATGAGCCGCCTGATGGGATGCATGGGAGTGCTGTGGCTCCTCGCGGGTTGCACGGTGCCGAGCCTGGAGGACTTGCTGAAGGACAAGGCTCGCGAGTGCAACACGGAGCACCCCTGCGACAAAGGGTATCTGTGCATCCAGCAGGCCTGCGTCACGAGCCCCTGCGGTGACTCCGTGACCACCGTGGGGTACCGGGATGAGGACAGTGATGGATACGCCGGACTGAACGCGGCCTACGTCATCTTCTGCGGCAGCATGCCGGACGGTTATGCCTCCCAGAGTGGAGACTGCAACGACAGTGACACGAGCATCAAACCCGGCGCCAGCGAGCTGTGCGACGGACGAGACAACGATTGCGACGGCACCAGCGACCAGGGAGTGGGCAGCCCTTGGTACTACGACCGGGATCGCGACGGCTTCGGCGACCCGGATACCGCGCCGCTGCTGAGTTGCACCAGGCCCGCGGACACGAGCACCACCCGCTACGTAGAGACCGCCACGGACTGCAATGACTCGAACCCCGCGGTCTACCCGCGCAACGATGTCTCCGAGGCGCGGTGCGACGAGGTGGACGATGACTGCGATGGCAAGGTGGACGAAGGCTTCGAGGCCAAGGGCGCCGCATGCAGCGACCCCTGTCCCGGCGGACAGTACGCCTGCAATGCCAGTCACACCGGGCTGAGTTGCAACAACGCTCCGGCCCCGATGCTCTATTACCCAGATGTGGACGGGGATGGCGCGGGCGACGACAAATCCACCCCGGTCCAGGTGTGCCCTGGCGCGACACCGCCCACGGGAGCCATCGCCAACACGGACGACTGCGCCGATCAGGACAAGTACAACCGGCGTGGCATCGCCGAGAGCTGTGACGATCGGGACAACAACTGCGACACGCAGCGGGACGAGGGCAACGTCTGCGGGGGCAAGGGATGGAATGTGGTCGCGGACGGCGCCCTCATCGGCACTTCCCATCAGTGGAAGACGGTGGCGATCGGCTCGGGCGGGTTGCCAGTGTGGGTCGCGGGAGACAATGGTGCACTCGCGGTCCGCACCGCGGCAGGCCAACCTTTCAAGAGTCTCGATGGAGCTTGCGGTAACTACGACTGGCGCGCCGCCTGGGTACGCCCCAACGGCCATGTGTTGCTGGCCGGTGAGGGCGGGCGTCTGGCCGAGTATGACGGCATCAACGCCTGCTCCAATCAAACAACCACGACATCAGGCGACAGCCTCACTGGCATGGTCGAGTTCAACTCACCCAATTCCCAGGTCTACATCGTGGGCAGCCTGGGACGGATGTACGCGTGGACGCCTGGCTACCAACCGGAAGAGCGTTACAACGAGACTTCAACCTACTTTGGCATCCACGGATTGGCCCCTACGCAGTTGCTCGCCGTCGGAGGCCAGAGTGAAGCCAATTCGGCGCCCTACATCGCCAGCTATCCCGGCAGTGGCAACCAGGGCTCGGTGGTACGTCATACCCTGAATGGAGCCTCCGGTTTCACCGGAGTCCTGCGCGCCGTGTGGATGGGCGATTCCAGACTCGCCTACTCCGTGGGAGACAATGGTCTGGTGATGAAGTGGGACGGAGCCACGAATTGGACCCGAGTGAGCCCGCCACCGGATAACACCACCGCCCCCTTCTCCAGCGTCGTGGTGCTGGACCCCTCCTCCATCTACGTCACCGATGCGAGTACCAACGGCTCCATCCGCCGGTTGAACGCGGCGGGCACGTGGTTCACCGCAACCACCGTGAACAGGCCCCTCCGAGACATCGCGCTCAGCTCGCCGGGCGACATCTGGGCCGTGGGCGACGACGGCCGCGTGGTGCACTTCCCGGAATAGGCCCAGGCGGCTCACGATTCTCATGACTCGGGAATAGTACGTTCCCCATATTTATCCAGGAATCCAGCAATTCCTTGACCCGATCCGAGCAGGTGAAGCCTCATGAGGTCCAATCCCGGGAGCGGTCGCCCACAGTGGCCGCCCTCCGGGGAGAACCCCAGAGGAGTCACCCGTGCCGCGTAACGCATTCCAGTTCAGGACCCTGGCGTTTGGAGCCGCGTTTCTCTCCACCCTGGCGGGCTGCTCCGGAGAGCCCGACGTTGCCTCCGAGGAGCCCACGGCGAAGGTCGAGGAGCGAGCGCTCGCGACGAAGGTGATCGGCTACGTCCCCACGTGGGCGGGCGACATCAACACCCTCCCGTACGACAAGCTCACGCACATCAACTACGCCTTCGTCCTGCCCACGGCGCAGGGCGGCCTCACGGGGCCGAGCAGCGGGGACGCCCGGCTGAAGTCGCTGGTCCAGACGGCGCACTCGCGCGGCGTGAAGGTGCTCATCTCGATTGGCGGTTGGAACAATGGAGATGACTCGGGCTTCGAGAAGCTGGCGGCCAACGCGGGCACGCGGACGACCTTCGTCAACAACGTGGTGAACTTCGTGACGGCGGCGGGGCTGGACGGCGCCGACATCGACTGGGAGTACCCGGATCCGGGGACCTCGGCCACCAACTACGGCCTGCTGATGCGCGAGCTGTCCACCGCGCTCCACAGCCGCGGCAAGCTGCTCACCGCGGCCGTCGTGGCCAACGGCTACACGGGCGGCGGCGTCCCCACCGCGACCTTCGCCGACGTCGACTTCCTCAACCTCATGGCCTACGACGGGGGCCAGCCCCACTCGACGTATGACTACGCCGTCCAGTCGATGAACTACTGGCTCGGTCGCGGTCTGCCCAAGGACAAGACGGTGCTCGGCGTGCCCTTCTACGGCCGCTCGCCGTCGTCCTACGTCGGCTACAACGAGCTCGTCGCGCGCGACCCGCAGGCCCCCTACAAGGACAACGTCGGCGACGTCTATTACAACGGCATCGCCACCATCCAGTCGAAGACCCGGCTCGCCATGCAGCAGGGCGGCGGCGTGATGATCTGGGAGCTGTCCCAGGACACCTCGGGCTCCACCTCGCTGCTCAACGCCATCGCGCAGGTGGCCAGCGGCGGCACCGGAAGCAACACGTACCGCATCGTCAACAAGGCCTCGGGCAAGTGCGTGGACATCGCCGGCCCGAGCACCGCGGATGGCGCCAACATCCACCAGTGGACCTGCCACACCGGCGCCAGCCAGCAGTGGACGATGGAGCCCACCGACAGCGGCTACTACCGGTTCGTCTCGCGCTACAGCGGCAAGGTGATCGACGTCTCCGGTCCGAGCACCGCGGATGGCGCCAACATCCATCAGTGGACCTCATTCAACGCCACCAACCAGCAGTTCAAGCCCGTGTCGCTCGGCAATGGCTACTACCGGCTCGAGGCGCGTCACAGTGGCAAGGTGATCGACGTCACCAGCTGCACGACGAGCGGCGACGGGACCAACATCCAGCAGTGGACCTGGTCCAACAACGACTGCCAGCAGTTCCGGCTCGAGCAGCTGTAAGGCTTCAGGACTGAAACGCTCCATCAACCGAGGCGGCTGTCGCGAGGCGGCCGCCGCATTCTCTGAAAGGACATACCTTCATGAACAGACATCATGCTGTGATCGGGGGTTTGAAGCTGGCGCTCGCGGGGATGGCCACCGCGCTCGCCGCATGTGGAGGAGGGGACGTGGGAGGAGCGGAGACGCTCTCGGGCGAGGCCTGGCAGGAGCTCGCGGCCTGTTCGTACACCCTCACCACGAACACCTACGACGGCCCGGACTACTGGGGCACGATCATCTTCAAGAACACCGGCACGAGCGCCATGACGAGCCCGCGCATCGCCTTCAACGTCCCGAGCGGCGTGACGTGCGATCACGACGAGCCGGGCTGGTCGCACACCCAGAGCGGCACGACCTGCACGTACTCGAGGACCTCGAGCCTGACGGTGGGGGTGAACGCCTCGTACACGTTCTATTACTCCACGAACTCGAACGTCTCGTTCACCGCCACCAACGTGCAGATCAGCGACCCCAGCTGCGGCGGCGGTGGCAGCGACGCGGGCTCGGGCAGTGACGGTGGCACGGGCGGCGACGGCGGCACGGGCAGTGACGGCGGCACGGGCGGCACCGACGGTGGGCTCACGGACAACCAGAAGAAGGTGGCGGAAGCGCTGACCAGCATCTGGGAGAACGACACGCCGGTACTCGCGTACGCGTACGCGGAGAACATCGGCGATGGCCGCGGGTATACGAACGGGCGCGCGGGCTTCTGCACCGGCACGGGCGACGCCATCCAGGTCATCCAGTGCTACGTGAATCTCCGCAGCGCCTCCAACGGCAACCTGATGGCCAAGTACATGCCGGGGCTCACCACCATCAACAACCGCTTCCTCTCGACGGGCCAGAACCAGGCGTCCACGGCCGAGCTCGACTCCGTCGGCAACTGGGTCAGCGACTGGGGCACGAGCTACAACAACACCACCACCCGGGCGGACTTCAAGAGCTGCCAGGACCAGGTGAGCGAGCGGCTGTACCTCACGCCCGCGCTGAACGAGGCGAAGAAGTGGGGCCTCACCTCGGCGCTGTCCAAGGCCGCCTTCTACGATGCCTATATCAACCACGGCACCCTGAAGCAGTTCATCACCGCGGCCAACAACGCCCTGGGCAATCCCAACCAGGTCGCCCCGGCGATTGGCTACAACGGCATCACCGAGAGCGCCTTCCTGCAGAAGTTCCTCGAGAAGCGCCGCGACGTGCTCTACAACGACTCGACGTGGCGTGAGGCCGTGGACCGCGTGGCCGCCTACGAGAAGCAGCGCCGCCGGGGGAACTGGAACTTCACCTCCGCCGTCAGCAACGACGTCCGCGCCCGCGACTGCTGGGGCACCACCTACCCGAGCAGCGGGTACACCGTGCGGACCATCAACCCCGACGGCACCTGGAGCACCCCGAGCTCGTACCTCTACGCGTGTAACTGAGCCGGCTCCTCCGACTCCCACCCGGGTGAACTTCCCATCCGGGTGGGTCGTGGGCGGAGAAAAGCCGAGGAATTCCAGCGACTTCGCCAGGCCGCGAAGAAAAGTTCCCACGAAATTCCAGTCCAGCGACCAAGCCGATGCCCGTCCCAGGACGCGGCATGGGCGAACCCATCTCCAGGAAAGATGAACCGCTATGGACAGGAAGAACCTTCTCGTGTGCTGGCGAGCAACCGCCGTGGCCTTCGCATCGGCGCTGGTGCTCGGGGCGTGTGGCACCACGATCCCGGATGAGGAAAGCGGCGAGGGAACCTTCCGCTCCGTGCCCCAGGCCGAGACGCAATGCATGCCCCAGTGGCCCTCCCTCTCGTACACGACGACGGCCTCCAACGGCGTCTTGCAGATTCAAGGCACCTGGTCGGTCCCCGAACCCATGGACGGTGTACGACTGACCTACTACCTCGACGATCAATGGGTCGCCGGCCCCGACCAGCTCACGGGTGGCGCGAGAACCAGTGGCGAGTACGGCCGGGGGACCTTCACGAAGACCCTGAACTACAGCGGCTGCCGCGACTACTCCGGCGGCAATCACTCGGTCCGAATCTCCGCCCGGATGACCTACTACGGAAGCCCCAGCACGGGCTGCAACTCGAGCGGCGGGACCGCGGACTACTCCCGTAGCTTCTTCGACGAGAGGTGTCCCGTGTGCACGGTGGGCACCACGAGCTGCGGCGGAACCTGTGTCAACCTGCAGAGCGATCCGGCCAACTGCGGTGCCTGCGGCAACTCCTGCGGGAGCTGCCAGACGTGCGTCAACGGCACCTGCCAGCTCCCCACGCCCACCACGAGCAGCTGCAATGGGACGTGCACGGATACGCTGAGCGATCCGGCCAACTGCGGTGCCTGCGGCAACTCCTGCGGGAGCTGCCAGACGTGCGTCAACGGCACCTGCCAGCTCCCCACGTCCACCACGAGCAGCTGCGATGGGATGTGCACGGATACGATGAACGATCCCTACAACTGTGGCGCGTGCGGCCGTAGCTGCGGTGACTGTAAGATGTGTTACAACGGCCTCTGCCGGTTCAGCTCGGCGCACTGCCAGTCTCCCCCGTAGCGAGGGGCCGCCGAGCGCGGGCGGGGCCCAGAACACGATTCCCGGGGACATTCCCCCTGCGCCGGGAACAAGGCACGTGCTAAGCGGATTGCCTCTGGACAACCCGAGGAGGCACCGCTCCGCATGAAAGCGCTCATCGCCGCCGCCGTCCTCGCCCTCGGCCTCCCGGCCTTCGCCCAGCAGCAGGAGGCGAAGCCGCTGGAGCCCGGGCGCGAGGCGCTGGCCATTCCGTACGAGAAGTACAAGCTGCCCAACGGGCTGGAGGTCATCCTCGCCCGGGACACCAAGCTGCCGGTGGTGGCCGTCAACGTCTGGTACCACGTGGGCGCCTACAACGAGCAGCCGGGCCGTACCGGCTTCGCCCACCTCTTCGAGCACATGATGTTCCAGGGCTCCAAGCACGTGCCCGACGACGTCCACATCTCCATGCTCGAGCAGCTGGGCGCCAATGATCTCAACGGCACCACGAACTTCGACCGGACGAACTACTTCGAGACGGTGCCCAGCAACCACCTGGAGACGGCGCTCTGGCTGGAGAGCGACCGCATGGGCTTCCTGCTGGACGCGTTGGATTTGAAGAAGCTCGACAACCAGCGCGAGGTCGTGAAGAACGAGCGCCGCCAGGGCGTGGAGACGCGCCCCTACGGCGTGGCGCAGGAGAAGCTGTGGCAGACGCTCTTCCCGGCGCCGCACCCGTACCACGGCAAGGTGATCGGCTCCATGAAGGACCTGGACGCCGCCACGCTGGACGAGGTGAAGGACTTCTTCCGCAAGTGGTACGCGCCGGCCAACGCCACGCTCGCGGTGGTGGGGGACTTCGACCCGAAGCAGGCGCGCGCCCTCATCGAGAAGTACTTCGGCTCGCTGCCCAGCGGCCCCAAGCCGGAGAAGCCCCAGGTGGCCGCGGTGAAGCACACGAAGGAGCAGGTCATCCGCCACGACGAGAAGGTGGGCACGCTGCCCACGGTGATGATGGCCTGGCTCACCCCGGCGTACTTCACGGAAGGGGACGCGGCCGGAGACGTGCTCGCCAACGCGCTGGGCACCGGCAAGTCCAGCCGCCTCTACAGGCGCCTGGTGCTGGAGAAGGGCCTGGCGCAGAGCGTGAGCGCCAGCCAGCAGAGCCTGGGGGCGCAGTCCGTCTTCATCATCGAGGCGGTGGCGCGGCCCGGCATCTCCAGCGACGCGCTGGCCCGGGAGATCGACGCGGTGCTGGACGAGGTGCGCCGCGAGGGGATTACGCAGGAGGAGCTGAACCGGTCGCGCACGCGCTTCGAGACGCAGATGCTGGCGGGGCTGCAGTCGGTGGGCGGCTTCGGCGGCAAGGCGGACGTGCTGCAGAGCTACAACCACTACGTGAGCGACCCGGGCTACCTGGACGAGGACCTGGCGCGCTACGACGCGGTGACGGTGGACAAGGCGCGGGACTTCGCCCGTGACCTGCTGAAGCCCGAAGCCCGAGTGGTGGTGCACGCCGTGCCCGCCCAGAAGTCCCCCGCCTCCTCCAAGAAGGAGACCCGCTGATGCGCCGCCTCTTCACAGCCGTTTCCGTCCTGACGCTCGCCACCGGGTGCATCAGCGCCCCGTTGCCCAAGCCCGAGGAGCCCACGCCGGCGCCCTCGCCCGAGACGCCCGCCCCCGCGCCCCAGCCCCAGGAGGACGCCGAGGCCTTCCGCGCGCAGCCGCCGAAGCCGGGTCAGCCCCCCGAGCTGGTGTTGCCGAAGTTCGAGCAGGCGAAGCTGGACAACGGGCTCACCGTGCTGGTGAGCACGCGCAAGGAATTGCCGCTCGTCTACGTGGGCGTGGCCTTCGCCACGGGAGGGGCGCAGGACCCCGCGGGCAAGTGGGGCCTGGCGGACGTGACGTACAAGATGATGCTGGAGGGCGCGGCGGGGAAGGACACGCTGGCGCTGGACCGGGCGTTCCAGGACCTGGGCGTGTCGCCCTCGGTGAGCACGGACCCGGATGGGGCCTTCATCGGGACGCGGGTGCTCAAGCGCAACGCGGACGCGGCGCTGGCACTGCTGTCGGACGTGGTGCGCAAGCCCAACTTCGCGCAGAATGACTTCGAGCGGCGCAAGAAGCTGCAGCTGGCGGAGCTGGTGCGCGCGATGGGGAGCCCGGGCTTCCTGGCGCAGCAGGCGTACCTCAACGCGGTGTTCGGCCCGAAGCACCCCTACGGGCACCCGGTGAGCGGCCTGCCGGCGACGGTGGAGTCGCTGACGCTGCAGGACGTGAAGTCCTTCTACCAGAAGAACATGGGCCCCAAGGCGGCCGCGCTGGTGGTGACGGGAGACATCACGCTGGACGAGGCGGTGAAGCTGGCGAAGAAGGCCTTTGGCGACTGGAAGGGGAGCGCCACGCCGCCGGCGGTGCCGCCCGCGCCGCCGGTGCCGGCGCGGCAGCAGGTGGTGTTCGTGCCCAAGCCGGGGCTGGATCAGACGGTGATCGTCATGGGGAGACCGGGCATCGCGCTGGGCAACCCGGACGAGCACTCGCTGGACCTGGCGACCACGGTGTTCGGCGGCTTCTTCGGCAGCCGGCTGAACATGAACCTGCGGGAGGACAAGGGGTACAGCTACGGGGCGGGGGCGAACTCGGACGCGAGGCTGGGGGTGGGACCGCTGACGGCGTCCTCGGCGGTGAGGGCGGACGTGACGGGCCCGGCGGTGGCGGAGTTCTTCCGGGAGCTGAAGGGGATACGCGAGCGTCCCATCACGCAGAAGGAGCTGGAGGCGGCGCGGGAGGGCCTCATCCGGGCGATTCCGGGCGAGTTCGAGTCGGTGGAGGGACTGGGCTCGAGCGCGGCGCAGCTCTTCTTCCTGCGCAGGCCGATGGACGAGTTCGCGAGGACGGTGGAGGGGCTGGAGAAGGCGACACCGGCGGAGGTGCAGCGGGCGGCGGAGGGGTACCTGAGCCCGGAGGCGATGCAGGTGGTGCTGGTGGGAGACCCGGAGGTCATCCAGCAGCAGGTGGGCCCGCTGGAGCTGGGCAAGCTGGTGGCGGAGAACCCGGTGGAGCCGCCGGCCACGAAGCGGTGACCCGCGGGTATACCCTCACCCTGGCCCTCTCCCAGAGGGAGAGGGGACATCCACGGTGAGGAACCAGGTCAGGCCCTCTCCCTCTGGGAGAGGGTCGGGGTGAGGGTCGACCGCGTCACACCGTGCCATCACTCCCTGTTCCTGTCCTGCTTCTCCTCGCCCCTCTGGCGGCGGAGCTCCTCATCGGCCTCGTCGATGGGGCTGCGGATATCGGGGACGTAGCCACCGACCTCGGCGTCACTGTCCAGGGCGAACTTCTGCTCGCGGGTGGGGTGGATGGAGTCGGCGGCGTAGAGGGGCCGGGTGTCATCGGCCTCGAGACCGCGCTCGACCCGGTCCTTGGCGAAGGAAGGTTTACGGCTCTCGTCCTCCTTCGGGTGCACGGGGTTGTACTTCCTTCCCTTGTCGTTGCCGGCCATGGTGACGGACTCCTCGTAGGGACCGCGGACGCGCGGAGTTGCGCGCCACTCCGAGGTTCAATGTGGGGCGCACCCGGGGCGCTCCAAGCTTCCCGGGGAGGGACGAGCGCAGGCCCGCCCGGCCGGTGCGTGAGCGCCGGTGCGAGCCTCAGAGCCGCTGGATGCGAGGGGAGCGGAAACGCACGCGGGAGCCGGCGTGGTGGGCCTGCAGACCGATGCGGCCGGAGCGAGGCTTGTAGGCGGGCGCGGTGAAGACACACACCTCCACGCCATTGAGGGCGACGCGCAGGTCCAACCCACCGGCGAGGATGTCGAAGGTATTCCACTCGCCCAGGGGCCTGGAGGCCAGCAGGAGCGCGGGAGCGAGCATGTACAGGGCGCCGGTGAGGTGCAGGGAGCTGCCCTGGGTGCCGTGCTCGGGGTCGACGCCGCGGTCGTCGATCTGCACCTCGAAGCCGGCCTTCCAGTCGGGCTGCTTGCGCGCGAGCTCGGCGGTGGGGAAGCGGAAGAAGACGCCGGAATTGTCCTCGATGGAGTGGGCGAGCCAATCCACCTGGAGACGGAAGTCGGAGAACTCAGAGGGGGTGTACCAGAGGAGGCCGGAGCCGCCCTCGGACTCGAGGACACCGGGGCCGACGGGGACGAAGCGACCCTCGCCGGCCATGGCCCAGGCGCCGGGGATGTCGAAGGACAGGGTCTCGAAGGAGTCCATGAGCCTGTCAGGGTGACGCGAGCGCGGGCCCGCGAGCAAACGCACGAGGTCACATCCATCATCTGGAGGACGGAGTCGTCCCCTGACTGTACGGCAGGCATCCGAGGAGCGACTCCCATCACATCTCCAGAGCCGCCACTCCGTCCAATCTGGGGGAGTGTCATGACACCAGAGGAACGCAAGAAGCAGCAGGAGCGGGACGAAAGGCAGCAGAAGAAGAGGGAGTGGAAGGACTGGATGGTGACCGTGGAGCAGGCGCGCCAGGACGTCGCGCGCCTGAAGCTCGACGTGAAGCGGAAGCCCTCGCCGTTGGATTTCAAGAAACACTTCCTCGGCCATGCGGGCGTGAATGAGAAACTCAGACAGCTCCGTGCCGAGTGCGAAGGCAAACGGTTCTCCGACATCGTCGATGACGAAGGCCACCCATACGTCGACCTGGTGATGGAGGGAGGGGGAACGCTGGGAATCGCGCTGCTCGGGTACATCCACGCGCTGGAGTCGATGGGCATCCGCTTCCTGAGCATTGGAGGAACCTCGGCCGGGTCCATCACCGCGCTGTTGCTGGCGGCGGCGAAACAGGACAAGCGCCAGGCGAAGGCCGAGGAGCTGTTCCACATGCTCTCGGAGCTGGACCTGCCCACCATCCTGGACAGCAGGTTCCCGGTGAGCCGGTTCATCCGGGCGGTCCAGCGGCGGGTGCCCAAGCCGAAGCAGGACGCCGGGTGGGGCGCTCGGGTGAAGGGGCGGCTGAGGTCCCTCGCGGTGGGGGTGTCGCGCTTCCAGTGGGGTGTGTTGTCGTGTCCCAGCATCCTGCGCCGGCTGGGCCTCAACCCGGGTGAGCGCTTCCTGGAGAGGGTCCACAAGATTCTCGAGGCCCACCAGGTGCCGACGGCCGGGGACCTGAACAAGCGGATGACCGCGCTGCCGGACAGACTCCTCGAGAAAAAAGACGGCCAGGCACCGAAGCCCATCGAGATACCGAAGGACAAGAGGCCGCGCCTGGCGTTGGTCGCCTCCGAGGTCTCCACCGGCACCAAGGTCGTCTTCCCGCAGATGGCGCGGCTCTTCTGGAAGGACGCGGAGAAGGTGGACCCGTCGCTCTTCGTCCGGGCCTCCATGTCCGTGCCGTTCTTCTTCCGCCCGCTGCGGCCGGAGGACATGCCGCGCAACGATGACGAGTGGAACGAGCTGGTCGACTACGACGGGGGCACGCCGGTGGACTCCTGCACGCTGGTGGACGGAGGAATCATGTCGAACTTCCCCATCAGCGAGTTCCACTCGACGGCCATCCCGCGCACGCCGACGTTCGGCGTGAAGCTGGGGCTGGAGAAGCGCAAGCGCATCGACGCCATGTCACGAGGCCTCAGCGCGAGGCCGCTGGGGCAGCTCGGCGCGGCCATCTTCAACTCCGCGAGGCAGACGCTCGATGAGGACTTCATCAACAAGAACCCGGACTACAAGAAGCTCATCACCACCATCGACACGGGCCCGCACGACTGGCTCAAGTTCGACCTGAGCGCGGACGAGCAGGTGGACCTGTTCCTCCGGGGCGTGGCGGCCGGAGCCATCTTCCTGAAGCACTTCGACTGGCCGAAGTACCAGGAGGTGCGGAAGCAGCTCGAGCGGGCGCAGCTCGTGGGCGCCGAGGAGCAGGAACCACCGCGGCCGGCACCGGGAGCCGCGAACCTCACGCCGCCCACCGCCCCACCCGCGTGACGGTGGGTTGCGGGAGGCTGGGCGTCAGCCCTCGCCGGGAGCGTTCCGCTTCTGGGACAGGGAGCGGAACTCGGCGGCGTACGCGAGGAGCTGGCGGATGGCCCGCTCCGAGTCGCCCTGGCTCGCCTGCAGGAGCGGTGACGTCCATTCTTGACCTGGAGGGAGGCCCTTCTCCTCCTGGAGCCAGCGCTGGAAGCGCGGGTACTCCTCGTCCCTGGCACCCGCCAGCGCCAGGCACAACCGGTACCCATCGATGAAGCCCGCCATCCGCCTCACGTCGATGGGACCGATGAACATCCCGAGCCTCCCGGGCACGTCTCCAATCTCCCGGCGGACTTCCAGCAGCATGTCCAGCGTGGGCGTGGGCGGGTGCGCGGGAATCCAGGACGGCTCCCGGGCCGCCGGGTGCTCGCCGCTGAAGTGCCACGGGATCGAGGCCAGCGCTTCCGGGGAGAGGGCTCGAAACTCGGCGACGAAGTCCAGGAACTTGAGCAGGGCACGCTTCTGGTCTCCGTGGAACTCCTCCAGATAAACAGGTTCCCACCCTCGACCCGGCCAGGCTTTCTTGACATCGCGAAACCACTCGCCGAACAGCGAGTCCGCCCCCTCCTCGATCCCCAGGGAGCGGAGGCACTCCCCATAACCTCCGATGAAGCACATCACCCGATCCACGTCGGGCATGCCGATATAGAGGTACGGCCCTGTCGCGCGGCTTCTCATGTCCTCGCGGATGCGCAGCAGCACGTCCAGCAGGGGAACGACGGGCTTCACGTCGACGAGCGAGGCGGGCTGCTGGCTCATGGGGCCTCCGTCATGGTGTCAAAGTTCCTTCGACCCCCACCAGCAATGACAAAATCAGACAGGCGCGGCAGAACCCCATGAGCAGTGATGATCCACCGCCGCTTGTGGCCGTGTCGACGCACACCGGTTGACTGCCCGGGCGCACACGGAGTGCGTCACCCGCTCAGAACGTCCATCCCACGGCGAGCTGCCCGCGAGGGCCCGCGCTCCAATCGTCATAGCGAGTGCGCAGCTCCAACAACCCACCACCACTCGTCAGCGTCGTGGGCTCGCTCACCGTGCCGCGCTCATACGTCAGACCCACGCCCAACGCGGCCTGCACCGTGAAGCCCCGACCCAGGCGCAGGCTGTAGCCCGTGAGTACCGCGCCTCCCACGCTCCACGCCCTCTCCAACGAGCGCACCGGGTGCTCCCCGTCATTCAACTCCCGCCACCCATGCGCCACCTCGAGCCGGGGACCCACCCACATCCCATTCAGCGAGGAGCCCGTCAGATAGAAGCGCGCCCCGGGCTCGAGCCCCACCCGCAGGTACGCCTCGTCCGACTCGCCCAGCAGGCCATTCCACGTCTCCAGGTCGAAGGCCACCCGCAGTCCCAGGTTCACGCTGACGTGCTCGTCCACCTCCCGCTCCCCCTCCACCGAGAACCCGTTGCGGTCCATCAGCGGCACCGTCACGCCCACGAACATCCGGCGCGGCTCGAACAGGGGCACGGTGGCGCTCGTGGCCGCCTCACCCTCGTTGCTCGCCGCGGCCAGCAGCAGTGCCGTCATCACTCCCGCCACACCGTGCATGTCATCCTCCGGGGCGCTCCGGCTCCACCTTCTGCAACCCCCGTGCACGAGCTGTCCACTCGGAGAAACGAGGCACACGGAACCACGCCGCCCCCTCCTCCCGCCACCCCAGCGACGCACCCGGGCCTCGCGCTGCCACGTGCCCTACGCGGACGCGGCGAGCACGGACTCACCAATCGTGGCCCGTCTCCACGGTGTTGGTTAGGGTGCGGCCATGTCCGCGAACACCATCGAATCCCCCTTCGTCACCGCCACCACCTGGAGCTCGCTGGGAGAGGGGCGCTACCGCGGTGACATCCGCCCCGAGTGGTTCCAGGGGCGCGGCGCCTACGGCGGAATGCTCGGAGGCTCCCTGCTGCGCTCGATGATGCGCGAGCTGAACGACCCGGCCCGCGCGCCGCGCTCGCTCACCGTGCACTTCTGCGCTCCCGTGTCCGAGGGCGAGGCCCTGCTGGCGGTACGCGTCGAGCGCGCCGGCCGTCAGGTGACTCACCTGTCCGCGCGCCTGGAGCAGGCCGGTCAGGTGGCCTGCCTCGCGAGCGCCACCTTCGCCATCTCGCGCGAGACGCCCCTCGTCTATGACGAGGCGCGCCCGCCCCGGGTGCCTCCTCCTTCCGACGTGACCCCCGTCCCGAGCGAGGTGCTCCCCACCTTCGGCGCCCAGTTCGATTTCCGCTGGTGCGTGGGAGCCGCGCCCTACTCGGGTGCCGCCGAGGCCCGCTCCGGTGGGTGGATCCGCCCGTGCGTCCCGACGCCGCTCGATGCGCCCCTCGTGGTGGGCTTGCTGGACGCATACCCGCCCGCCGCGCTCTCGCGGGTGAATGGCTTCTGCAACGGCGCCACCATGGACTACACCGCGCACTTCTACGCGCCGCTGCCGCTCGCCCAGGCCGCTCCGGATGCCTTCTACCTGCGCACCGGCCACTCCCGTCACGCCTCCGAGGGCTACGCGGATGATTTAGCGGAATTGTGGAGTGAGAGCGGTCAATTGCTCGCACAGCTGCGCCAGATGGCGGCGGTGTTCCCGGCGACGCGTTGAGCCATACCGTCTGTCTTCTCGGGAAAGCGAGGAAGAACCAGACACCGTCAAGCATTGACGCGAAGCGCAAGACTCTCTTTCGTGCGCCCGAAGTTGGCCTTCTGTGTCACGAAATGCTAACAAGGCGACCCTCTCCGGTCGGACGGTCATCCACCTCAGGAGGGGGGGTTGAGGTCGGTCCGGGAGGTAGCACTCCCCGCAGTCGCCACAGGAGAAGTCACATGCGCAAGTTCTTCCTCATCAGCAGCGCCGCCGTGTCTCTGTTCGCCGTGGGTTGCACCTCGCCCGAGGCCGTGTGCAAGTCCGGAATCGATCTCGCCTGTGAGCGCGCCTTCGAGTGCCAGTCGAACGAGGTGAAGTCCACCGAGCAGTTCAAGGCCGCCTACGGCGCCAACGCCGAGGAGTGTAAGACCAAGCAGTACGCCGTCGCGAAGTGCGACGATCGCAAGGAGTACGACGAGGCCTGCACCGACGGAAAGAAGTACGACCTGGGCAAGGCCTCGGATTGCTCGGACGCGAAGGCGGCCCAGACCTGCACCGACTACATGGACGCGACCAAGACCCCGGCCGCGTGCAAGGAGATCTGCGGCTAGTCCCGCGCGGCACCTCCGGGTGTCGGAGCCGTGAGGCACGAAGGGCCGGTCTCCTCGTCCCGGAGGCTGGCCCTCTCTTTTTTCCCGGCCCTCGTGCCGGAGCCGTTCCACCCGGTGAGAAACGGGCGGCGAGCGAGGGGACTCCGCACGAGCGGTGAAGAGGGGCGGAGGCCGTCGTGGGGGTTCGCCGGGGGCCACTTCCGCTCCACCCGGGGCTCGGGTAGTTTGCGCCGCCCTGCGTTCCGCAGTGGTGCAGTACGCAGCAAACCGAGGACCCCAACGATGGCAAGGATTTCCCAGGACCAGGCTCAGGAGCGCCACGCGTTCCTGCTCGAGCTCTTCCGCAAGCAGCCGGACATCAGCCGCAACGAGGCGATGGACGCCTACAAGGACAAGTTCGGTGCCTCGCTGAACGCCAAGACGTTCAACGAGCTGCGCGAGCAGGCCCTGAGCGAGGCGGACAGCGCCGAGGAGAAGGCCGAGGAGACCTCGAGCGAGTCGGAGTCCGAGAACGAGACGCCGGCGGACGACGCGGCGTCGCGGCTGAAGGCCGTGGCCTCGTCCGAGCCGATGAACGGCGCGAGCGCCCAGCCGGCGAAGAAGCCGAAGGCGAAGGGCGCCGGCCCGAAGAACGTCTTCGTGGACGCGTCGCAGGAGCAGCTGCAGTTCCTGGAGCGCGTGGTGCAGCAGCTCCAGGAGTCCGGCGCGAGCAACCTGCGCATCGACCACTCCACGGACCGGTGGATGGTCCTCACGGTGGAGACGAAGTAGTCGGCTAGAAGTCCCCGGGCCCCTCGAGCTGGACGGAGGGGCTCGGAGCGCCCGCGGGGACGAGCTGCCTGGGAGTCTCCGTGGCGTCGAAGGCACGCGGGCGCAGCAGGCGCAGCGTGAGCACGAGCGCGAGGAAGAGCAGCGCGCAGCTGGCGGTGACGAAGCGCACGCCCACGCGGTCCGCCAGCGCCCCCTGCAACCATACCCCCACCGCGTACCCCACGCCGAGCATCATGCCGTAGAGGCTGCTGATGCGGGCCTGGAGCTCGCGAGGCACGCGCAGCTGGCAGGTGGTGTTGAAGCCGGTGAGCGTGGCCATGTAGAGCGCGCCCAGGCCGACCATGGCCAGCGCCGCCGAGTGCAGGGTGGGCGCCATCCAGAACAGCGCCGCCATGGGGCCGATGAGCAGCACGGTCCACTCCATCAACCGCTTGCGGCCGATCCACGCCACCAGCGGTCCGAGCATCACCGCGGCGCACACCGCGCCCACGCCCTGGGCGGTGACGAGCAGCGAAGTGGCGACCTCGCCCTGGTTGAGGACGCGAATGGCGTACACGGGCACCAGGCCGATGAAGGGGGCCACCAGCACGGAGAGCGCCAGCGTCCCCATCATCACCAGGAAGATGCCGCTGTCCTGCCGGGCCACGCGGATGCCGCGCACGATGCCGGGCCACAGCTCCTCGCGCGCGCGGGGGGCCTCGCGGCCGGAGGAACGCACGCGCCACAGGGCGACGAGCACCGCGAGGAAGGAGAAGGTGTTGCACAGCAGGGCCCAGGCGGGGCCGCCGGTGGCGAGCACCAGGGCGGCGAGCATGGGGCCGATGATGCGCCCCAGGTTGTACTGGGCCGAGTTGAGGCTGAAGGCGCTGTGGAGGTCCTCGGGAGGGACGACCTCGGAGATGAGGGCGGAGAAAGCGGGGCCGATGAGGGTGCTGGCGCAGCCGTTGAAGAAGGAGATGACGGCCACGGCGGGCACGGTGAGGCGGCCGGTGAAGGCGAGCACCGTGAGGATGGCGGCCAGCAGCGCCTGCACGAGGGTGCCCAGGGCGACGTAGGCGCGCCGATCGAAGCGATCGGCGAGCGCGCCGCCCACGGGAGAGAGCACCACGGCGGGGATGTAGGTGAGGGCGGCGATGCCACCGGTGGCCTCGGCGCGGCCCGTCACGGTGGTGACGAACACGCCCAGGGCGATCAGCTCCATCCAGGTGCCGATGTTGGACACGAGCGCGCCGGACCAGACGTGGACGAAATCCCGGTGCCCGAAAGCGCGGAGCGAAGAGAAACGAGACAGGTGGAGGGCTCGCACGGCGCATCCCTTGTAACGCATCCGGGTGACGCACGCTCGGTGGGCACCTGCGCACACGTCTAGGAGCGCATGCTCGTCGACCCGGCTGGTGGGCTTCCGGCAAGCCTTCAGCCGTGACGAATTCCTATGAACACAAACAAATCACGAACCACACCAGGGATGGGAGTGATCGGGCCCAGGAGAGAGGGACGTACCGGAGTGCCGAGGCATGACGGACCGCGCAGCACTCCCTCTCCCTCTGGGAGAGGGCCGGGGTGAGGGTATCCATCCCCGTGCTCCTGCCGGTGGCCGGTGTCGGGGAAGCCCTCGGAGGACACGGGAGAGGTCGGGTCGAGAGATGGAAGAGGAGACATGCCGGCCACCCCGGAGACACTACCGCGAAAGTCGGGTTCTGCTAGGGTCGCGCGGACGTCCGGACGGAGGTCCACGACCCTGGTCATCCACCTTCCAAGAATCGGCGCCCGGGTAGGCGACTACATCATCACCCAGAAGCTGGGAGAGGGAGGCTCGGGCCATGTGTACAAGGCCGAGCGGGGCGAGCGACTCTTCGCCATCAAGTTCCTGGCGGACCTGGAGCTGACGGGCTGGAACCGGCGGGAGATCACGCTGATGCTCCGCCTGCAGCTGCCGAACGTGGTGGGCTTTCGCGCGTGCGAGAGGTGGCCCCACCCGGACCTGGGCTACCCCTACATCGTCATGGACTACGTCCCCGGGCTGACGATGGACCAGTGGGCGCAGAGCATCAACCCCACGGCCCGGGTGGGGGTGCACACGTTCCTGAAGGTCGCGCGAGCCATGCGGGAGGTGCACCGGCTCGAAGTGCTGCACCGGGACCTGAAGGAAACGAACATCATGATCCGCGCCGACGACGGCGAGCCGGTGGTGATCGATTTCGGATTCGGGGCGATGAAGGGAGTGCCCACGGAGACGAAGCCGGGCCGTGTGCCGCCCGGGACACCCGAGTATCGCAGCCCCGAGATGATCAAATTCCTGAGGGGCGAGACAGAAGAAATCACATACACATACACGCTCTCCGACGAGTTGTGGGCGATGGGGGTGCTGCTGTACTGGCTGCTGACGGATGAAATGCCCTTCGGCGACCGGATGGAGCAGGGGCTGCACGACCGGATATCGCAGAATACGCCCAGGGCGCCCCACGACCTGAACCCGCGCGTCCCCGAGGCGGCGAGCCGGCTGTGTATGCGCATGCTGGCGAAGGACCCGCGCGAGCGCTTCAAGGGGGATGACGAGCTGTGCGCGGCACTGGAAGCGGTGCTGGCCGAGGCCGAGGGGGACGCGAGCTGGGACGTGCCGTTGATGGAGCCCCCGGAGGCGAGCGGGGAGTCCGACGGGAAACCGGAGGAGGAACAGCAGTGGATGGCCCACGAGCCCCGGCGCGGCTGGTGGCCGGAGGAAGAGCCGCCGGCGCGGGAAGAGACAGCCGCACCACCCGCGGAGCCAACCGTGGCCATTCCCCCCGCGCCCGCCGTGCCGGCGGAAACGAACGCCTCGCGAGAGACAAAAACAGCCGAGGGAACGCAGTGCCCGGAGGCGCCCGCCGTGCCGGCGGTGGCTGACGGAGCAGGGCCAGGGCGGGACCAGGACGTACGCCCCTTGCGGGTGGAAAGGGTCGAGCGGCTTTCCCTGGCGCTGGTGGTGGGGCTCACGGTGGCGGTGGCGCTGGTGGTGGGTTCGCTGAGCGCGTCGGGGCCCGAGCCGGATGCCACGCCCGCCTCCGTGGCGGACGGGACCACCTCCCCACCTGACGCATCCGCCCAGGGGGAGGTGACGACTCAGGCCATATCTTTCCGTGAAGTGGCGCGACCGGGAAACCTTGCCGAATCTGAATCAGACGCGGCGCCCGACAGGGCCCAACCCCCCGCGCCTCTTCCTACCGCCATGTCTCGAAAGAAAGATTCCCGCCCGAAGCCCGAAGAGAAGCTCACGCCCCAGTCGCCGAACAAGGCCCGGCGCTGTATTCCCATTCCCCAGAAGGTATGCACGGCGGCCGGTGTCTGCACCATCATTCTCACGGGCTGCTCTGGTGCCCAGGTGCGTCCCACTCCCGAGCCTGTCGAATGCCCGGCGGGTTGGCGCGAGACGCACGCCCGGTTTGACATTGGCGGGCATAGCGGAGACGTCGTGCTGCAAGGGTATGAGGGGAGGAACACGGAGAGGGCAACCGTGCATGAAGGCCCTGCCAACGTCGTGGTGTCAGGATTTGGAATTGGCGATCTGCCTGGGGGCACCTTGCTTTCTGGGACGATGCAGCTTGGGGAGAACCGTTTCTACGGCACCTTCACCCAGGCGCGGATTCCAGGCGGTGGGACCTACCCCGTTTGTGTGGTCATTGCTCGAGACGCTCCGGGAGCCTGGCCTGATGGCTCGACTTGCCCCGTAGGACTGGGTGAGTGCCCCACACCTGAAAGCAGGCCGGGCAACATGAAAAGTGCTACGCGCTTTCCCGTCTTCGGAAAGAGCAGGTAATGGCGAGTGCCGCCCGGTAGGGCTGGTGCGGTGTGCGCTCGATCGTTGCACCGTTGGATCCAACAGGGGGGCCACGCCGGTTGCCGGAGGCTACCCCGTGCCTTTGGAGGTTGAATTCCCGTGCTGCTTCTGTCTCCCGGCGCTTTCCTGGCGCTGGTTCTCCTCGCTGGCGCGGCAGAGGCCGCCGAGCCCCCCCTCCATCCGCACTGCGCCGCGAAGCCCCGCATTGACTTGGTGGCGGACTCCATGGAGCAGGCACCCGAAGTGTGCGTCAGCCCGGACGAGCCGACGACATTGGTCTTTGACTCCCACCTGGCGCCGAGAGCAGTGGAGTTTCAGCCAGAAGGCCGCTTGGCGGATTGGGCCCAGGGCCAGGAGGATCGGAGTGTCCTTGTCATTCCCAAGGAAAACTACCTTCCAGGGGAACGGATAAAGGTCACAGTGCGATTCGCGGATGGTGCAGCCCCGGCAAGTGCGAGCTTCTGGCTGGTGGGCCACGCGGCGAGGGGGGCAAGGCGCGTGGAGGTATTCCGCCAGCCGCACCCTGCGGACGCGCTCAAGAAAGAGGCAACCGAGGCACAGGCCGAAGCGCGCCAGTGTCAGGAGGACAAGGCGCGGCTTCTGGTCGAGCGCAAAGAGCCGGGCGGACTCATGGGAGCCGCGTGGTTGGAGCGTCGAGGCGCCGTTGTGTCAAAAGACATCTGGCTGGACTTGAATCACCACCCGGCAAACGCTCTCTGGACAGAAAGGGCCCGGAGCTACAGCCATGAGGGAAGACTGGCGGTAAGGCTTGGACTCAGCAACCCTGGCACCGAGTCCTGGAGAGCGGAGGGCGCCGTGTTGAAGGACACGACGGGCGCGGAGATAGCGCTTTCGGTGTGGCAGGAGTTGGCCGTTGATTCCGGCACGACTGGCCTTGTCGTGGTGGGCGCTGAGAAGCCAGCGGATCAGCTCAGCTGTCCCTGCACCCTCAAGCTGTGGGAAGAACAGGGGCCCCGTACCGTCACCGTCGGGAACGTCACGTTCCCGGTGAGCCAGAAGGCGGGACCATGAGCACGGCCACTGCGAGCTATGCCGAGCCTCAAGGGGTGGAGCGCCCACCGATCTCCGGGAAGTGCCTCGCACGGGTAAGTGCGGTGGCCACCGGGAGGTCCCGAGGAGCAGGGGACCGGATGGGTCCCGTGTAGCCATCGACGCAGGACGGGTGCACGCCGGGCTTGGCCCTTCACTCTAGGCGACTTTGTCGAGGGTAAGGCGCCGCACAACCCACCCCTCATTCTCCGGTGCACGGGCCCAGGATGAGCCAGGGCTCGGCGTCAGCGCTAACTCTCCGGCTACCTCCACGGCAACCTCTCGGTCTCTCTGTGACGCGGTAGCTGGAAGGATTAGGAGTATTGAGCTCGGCCGCACCTGCACCGAGGCGTCCGGCACACTCGGAAGTGCTACTGTCGCGGGCGGCCTCTCCATGGAGGTGATGGCGGCGGCGATGGAGTCAATAGCCGCGCTCGCGCCACCGCATGCCCGCGCCAAACGTTCCGCGAGACTACCGGGCGGGATCTCAGCGCCCTCGTGTGCGGCGCGCCAGAGGTGGCTCATCGTAGGAGTGTTGTAGATGGTCATGAAAAGCTCCTTATGGGATGGACAGGTGAACGGGGACGGCATCAACGAAAGCAGGGTCGAATCAGTGGCTCGTCTACTTTTTTGGCTTCTTTGGGGAGGTCCGATGCGTCTTCGATGCCGCTAGCCGGTCGCGCCGTTTCGATGCGGCGATGCGGCTGGAACGCGCGAATCCTTCGAACCATAGCGGGAAGCTCGGCAGCGCTGGCGGAGCACACTTGCTCCACATTCTGGCGCCCCTACAGGGTCGCAAGGTGCTTCTTGGCATCGTAGTTGCCGTCTCGTGCAGTTCGAACGTGATGTAGCACCACATCCAACTGGCTTTCGGCCAACGCCGACTCCGCATTGCGGAACAGCTTGGCGTGGATGCCGTCAGGCTGCGCGGAGGCCAGCTTGCACCATCCCTTCAGCACGTTGGGCAGCACACCTGCGGCCTGTTGTCGATGATCTCCAAGTAGAGCTGCGGTGTCAGGTCGAGTGATTCCACGGCGGACTCCCTATTGGTTCTTGAGTTGTACTGCGCGCGCGTTCAGCCGCTCGCGGCGGGTTACACCCGCGATAGCATGAGTCCCGGCCCACGCATTACCCGCAGCGCTGGTGGATGCGCCGTCTTCGGCGACCGTGTGCGGCCGTGGGTACGGGGCCGCCGTGGTGCCCCCTGTCCGAGGGGGCTTCCGGACGTGCCGGCTACACCACCGCCTGCCGTTTGGCGCGGGAGACGTGCTCCTCCCCGGTCTGCGCGAAGCGCCGCGCCGGTGCGTCCATGCCCGCCTCGCCGCACTCGACACGTATTCCAGCTCCGCAGGCAGCAGGGCCTTTACGGTGACGAGCCGCACGTCGCAGAAGGAGGTGGGAAACTGCCTTGGCAGCATGCGCGACTCGAGGCCGAGCACACGCCGACCCGGCCCCCCTTGGTAACGAGTCCGCGGGCGTGCCGTTGCCCACCGCCTCCAGCGCGAGAAGGCGCGCTTTTGCCCTCTCGCGCACGTACTCACGGGCCACAACCTCCATTGGAGACTCGCTCCAGGAGGTTGTAGGGCCAGGTCGCCTCAATAACGTCGAGGGGAAGCTCCGCCGCCAGCGTCTCCAGAGGAGGCACGGGCGCGAGGAGTGCGCACGCGACGAACCAGTATGCAACAAACGAAGCTGGGTGCCCTCCGGCAGCCTCCAAGAGCACCGCTGGGTCGAGAGTGTTGATGGACCGGTCGCCGCGCTTGGCGCGATGTGCGCTCGCGTCGGCCCAGTCGCGGAGCAGTAAGGCCCGAAAGAACGGGCGAAACATGCTGTAAGGAGTAAGATGGCGCTTCGGACCTGCGAAGTAGTATTTCGCCCGCTATCTCCCGTCTCTCCGGATTTCAGAAGAGTTCTGCTAGTCTCGGGGTCCGCTGTTGGGGGCGCCGATGACTTCCACATTGCTGGTGCTGGTGCTGGTGCTGCTGTCCCAGGCAGGACAGGCCGACTCCACCTCCGGTGAGGCCATGCCTCCACCGCCCCCGACATACTCAACAGATGGGTGGCGCTACCTGACCCGCCTGGAGGCCACCGGGCTGGCGCTGCTGCCGAGCGGCGGCGTGGGCGGAGTGGAGGGTTATGCCCAACTGACGCCCATGCTGGTTGTGGACGGCGGCGAAGCGATCGGCCTCAACCTGGGCGCCCCGGTGCGGCTGCGGCTGGCAGGCGGCGAGCTGGGCGCTGGGCTGGTGCGCCGGGAGGACTGGGACAGCCTCTCGGACTGGGGGCAGTTGATGCATGCCCTCAAGCTGGGCTCGGACACTTCCCCTGTGGGCCTATGGGTGGGTGCCCTGGAGGGATACAGCCTCCTCTCCGGGCACCTGGTGCGCCGCTACTCCAACCGCGCCAACCCGGACTACCACCCGGCTGGCGCCTCCCTCACCGGCACCCTCGGCCCCCTCTACGTGGAGGCCTTCGCCTCGGACGTGCTGGGCGCGCGCCTCATGGGCGCCCAGGCCGAGGTGGACTTGCAGCACCTCTTCACCGGCCCACCACGGCAGCGGGGCCGCTACACCCTGGGGCTGTCGGCGGTGCATGACTGGGGTAGGGCCGGAGGTGCTTCTCCTCCGGTGACGCTGGCCCACCTGGACGGGACGGCGGTGTTGGTGGTGCGCCCGGGCTTCGAGCTGCACGTGCTGGGCGGCTGGGGAGGCCGCCCGGGTGTGGGTGGCGCCTGGGGGGCGGTGTCCGGCGTGGGGGTGGATGTCCTCTCCGCCACCCTGGACATGAAGCTGCGGCTGGAGGTGCGGCGGCAGCACGGGGGCTTTCGCCAGGGGTACTTCGGCCCGGATTACGAGTTGGGGCGCCTGCACGCGGTGGGCTCCCCCGCGCTGCCGCAGGCACAGGGGCCTTTCCCAGAGGGCTTTTCCACCTACGCCGAGGCGGTGGTGGCCTGGGACGGGGTGCGGCTGGGAGGGCTGCTGCAACGCCACCTGTCCCTCTCCCTGGGCGCGGAGGTGTTTGGCTGGGGACGGGTGGATGTGGACGGGCGCCTCGCGGCGCAGTTGGCCAACCGCAACCTGGAAGTGGCCTTGAGTGGGCTGGCGTTGGGGCTGGGCCAGCCAGGGGCACGCCACCTGTACTCGGGCCAGGTGCGCTGGCGCTTCGGCCACAAGCTGTACGCGCTGGCCGAGGGCGGCACCCTGCTGTACCCGCAGCCGGACGGGGCCCTGCACCCGGGCGCCTTCGCCTCCCTGGGCCTGGGGGTGGACAATGCGCGCTGAAGCCCTGGCGCAGAGGTGGGCGGCGCTGCTGGGGGCAGTGCTGCTCTCCTCCGGCTGCGTGACGCTGGCGCCGCGACAGGGCGGCAGCACCGTGGAGGGCCCGCGCACCCTTTCCACATTGCGAGACACGGCGGCCACTGCGCCCCCGCTCGAGGCGCCCTCCTCTATTGCGTCTACCGAGCTGGGCGAGCGCGCCCTCTCCGCCGAGCCGGGTGAGCAGGAGCGGCTGCACCGCCGCCGCAGCGCCCGCGGACTGGGCCCGGACGCTGCGCTGGCGAGCTCGGGCGAGGTGCCCGCGTACGAGGTAGCCCGCGCGGTGCCAGCCCCTCAGGAGTCGCCCTCGTGCGGAGGGCAGGCCGTGCCCCCAGGCTGGCCCGACTTCTCCGCCGACGACAGCGAAGCACTCCTCGCCCCCTTCCTCACGTGCACCTCGCCCGCGGAATACGTCGCGCTCCAGGAGCGCGTGGACATGCCACGGCTGGTGGAGTCGCTGACGGACTGGGATGCCGTGCGACTTGGCTCGCTGGGACCCGTGCGAGAGGACGCGGCAGGCATTCTCAACCGCAAGCGTCTCTCGTTCCTCCTCCATGCCACCGACAAGTATGGAGTCGCCCATGCCGAAGTGTTCGTCCGCTTCCTCCTCGACTCGGCCTATGACGATGAGCTGCGGGAGATTCTCTTCTGGCTGGCCCGGGACAAGCGGCTGGACACCACGCTGGGGCTGATGCCCAGGGCCCGTGCGGAGTTGGACGTGCGGAGCCTGAAGCTCTCGGCCCGTCCGGACAGGGACTTCCAACCTGGAGACCTGATGCGGGGGGCAGGCCGCGCTGTCACCGAGCTGCTCACCCATGAGCAGGAGAAAAATGCCTGGTACACCCACTACACCCGGCAACGAGGCCAGCTCCCACCGTCCTACCAGGAGAACCTCGACGAGGTGGAACGAGAGGCGGCGAAGCAACACTTCTCGGCGGGCAACGTGGTGCTGGGCAGCGTGGACCACCTCACCTTTGGCGTGCCGCTCGGCTTCTACTACCTCGGGGCGGGTACGGGCCATGGGCTGTATTCGCTCTCGCAGGGCGAGTACGAGCAGGCCATTCGCGAGCTGACGCCCGTCGCGCTGCTGGCAACCCTGTATGTGGGTGGTAAGGGCGTGCGCACGCTCTACGAGGCTCGGGGAGGAGGAGCCGGACTCCAGCGGGGGCTCGAGACGGTGCGGGTGCGAGTGAGTCTCCTCGCGGAGAGGACGCGGGAGCTGCAAGCACGGCTGGGCGCGGGCGTGGAGGGCCTGCGAGAGCTGGCCCGGTACATACAGGCCAGTCGTGAGGCGGGCCGCCTCCTGGCCATAGGGGGAATGGACGCCGCCCTGGCCCTGTACGAGGCCCGCGGGGATGTGGCCAAGGCGCGGCCACTCATGTCCAAGGCCAGCCCCGGAGCCACGGGCTCCCCAGCCGTGAAGGGCGGTGAAGGGGCCGGCGCTGGAGAAGCTGCCGCCGCGGCGGACGAGGCCGCACGCCCCTCTCCTATGAAGGCCCCCGCCACGGAGCGCCAGGGCACCCTGGCCTCGCTGGTGGACGAGGGGGTTGGCCACACGCCGTCGGTGGTTGAGGCAAAGCTCGCGGCGGTGGAGCTCGAGGCCACGGGCCCGCGCTTACCCAAGGACGCGAAGGTGCTGAAGCAGCACCAACCCTCCATCGACGCCGCCCCGCCCGAGGCCCGTGGCAATCCGCGCTGGCGCGAGTACGTCGACTACTACGAGAAGCGCTTGAAAGAGGTAGAGGAGGGCACGGCCACCGAGGGCCCCCTCAAGTGGGAGCCCTATGAGCGGATGCGCGCGTGGTTTGCCCGGGGGATGGCCTTCGAGCGCGACATGGTGAAGCTGCTGAAGGCTGACGCGAAGAAGCCTCGGACCCAGCGCAGCTTCCTCGGGGACTTCGATAATCCCCGCATCGAGACGAACGTGGGCGTGAGGAAGCCGGGCCCCGGCCTCCGCTACGCGGACGTGCTCGTCATCGAAGAGGGGGGAATTGGCGGGCAGCCACGGCGCGTGGAGACGTTCAGCTTCAAGAGCCGCGACCTCTCGGGGCTGGACGGCAATGCCATGAGAGTGCAGATGATTGAGGACGCGAGCGAGGCCCTACAGAAATACGGCGAGAGGCTGGACATCCGCCGTGGCTCCCTCCAACGTCTTTTCGGCGAGGCTGGCGAGGTGCAGGTTTCGAGGGTCCGCCTCATCTACGAGGGGGGCGAACTCATGCCCACGAATGTGAACCTGTTGAATAGAGCCGTGAACGAAACCAAGGCAGCGGTTCCGGAGGTCGAGGTGGTGTTTCAATGAAGCGGCTGAGCGTGCACGATTTGCAACCGGAGGATCGCCTCTGGCTCACTTTCGACACTGCCTTCGACCAGCAGGCGGCGCTGGAAGGGCAGCTGGAGCCCTTTCTCCAGATGCTCGAGAAGTACGCCGACGGGTGGATGCCCGACGTCATCGAAGGTAAGCGGCGACGCAAGTACTCCCGCGCCGCCGTCTGGAAGTCCCTTGAAGAGGAGCGCGGCAAAAGAACATCAGGGCTCGGACTTTATCGGACGAAGTGGCCCGCGTTGGACATGTCGCTCAGTCTCTGGTTTCCACCGCTGCCACCCACACTGGGAATCTTCATCAACGTGAAGCCTCTCTCATTTTTTGCGGAGGCGGAACGCTGCCACCACATCGTGGAGATGGTGCGCGCCTGGGCCTCCCATTATCCCGTCACGCATGCCATGGCCCACAGCATTGATGACATGGAGTTGGCGGGCTCTCCCCTCTTCGGACGCGACGAGAAGACTTCTCGGAAGAACGGCTTCGACAAAGTCTACGAGGTCTTCTGGCTCAACGTCTTCGGCCCCAAGCTGGTGGAAACAGTGGGCCGCGAGCGCATGCTGTCCACCCCTGCTTGGCGGGTGGAGGCGCTGCCCAACGGCTCCGTCCTCCTGGTGACGTGGCCCACCGTGGCGGATTTCGCCAGCAAGGAGGCACGGCTCGCGCAGGCCCGCGCCCACGCCCACCTCCGGCCGGACCTCGACTTCGACGCTGTGCTGCGCACCTTGCATGAGCGAAGCGCCATGCTCGCCCCCGTGGAGCCCCGCTTCCACCCGGACGTGGCTCCGCTCCTCTCGCGTGTGGTGGACCGCGCCGCCAGTCATGTTCGCCAGCGGAGGATTGCCGAGCTCAACGCGTGGCAACCCCCCGAGCCCGAGGAGTGGCGCCCCGCCGACTCCGCCCTGCCTCCGGACGTGGAGGGCATGGAGAGCGCTCGCAAGCATTACAGTACCCTTGCCGAGCACCTCGTGGCGCTGCTGCACACGGAGGTGCCCTCCGTCTTCGAGGCCACGCCAGAGTCGCTCACAGATGCTGATTTCTATTTCTGGCGCGAGGAATTCCCGAAGAGCCGCCTGCGGGAAGCCATTGACGAGCACGCGGTGCCCGCCATTGGCGCGTACCTGGGTGAGGTGTTGGTGCGCAACCTGGGCGGCAGGTGGATTCCGCGCCAGAGGCTCGAGGAGGCCCAGGTACTCGTGGGCAACCGCGTTTGGCTCCCCTTTGTCCGGGCTCGCAACTACATGCGCTCGCGACAGTCGCTGCTGGACTGCTCACTTACCTACCTCTACCGCGTGGCCGAGCGGCACCGAGGCTGAGGAGTGAAACGACACGGTGCGCGTGTCTCTGCTCCGCAGGCACCTAAACGGAGTCGAACCTGGCCCGACATGGCAGACGCATGGCGGGCGAGCTCTTCCGGATGCTCACCTTCTGAAAGGGGCGGTGGCCATGGACCGGTTCGGTAACGTCCTCTTCGAGAACAAGGACATCGAAAACGAGCGGCTGGAGTTGACGGATAAGGAAGCGCACTACTTCCTGGGCCCCAACCTGGCGATGAAGAACTGCACCCTGGTGCTGAAGGTGTCCGCCCGGCGTCTGTTCTTCGATGGCGCGCGTTTCATCAACTGCACCCTCGAGGTGAAGCAGGAACTGAAGAACCACCAGCAGTGGGTGTTCGCCTCCTTGACGGGGTGCCGGTTCAAGGGGCGCCTGTCAGGCTGCGACTTCGGGCACTGGCCTGACTACTCGGAGAGGGCGGGGCACGGCTCCATCGAAAACTGCGACTTCTCCGAGGCTCGGCTGGCTGGGTGTCGGTTTCACGGCTGCGACATCAACACCCTGCGCTTCCCCAAGTGGCCCTGCTTCACCTTCCTGGACCCCATTGGCCGAGCTCCCGAGCTACGCAGCGTCAAATGGCCGGGGAGCTTTGGCGATATCGTCGTGGACAACCTGCATACCCACCCGGCGTCTACCAAGGCCTTGACCTATTACGCTCCCTCCGCCGCCGAGCGCTTCGAGACCACCCCCGAGGAGCTCCGAGCCGTCATCGAGAAGTTCGACTGCATCCTCTTCTGAGGGGGGAGCCGAAGTCTCGCGGGTCAGCTCATCCCGGCAGCCGCATCAGTACACGATGCAATCGAACTTCTCGACCACGGCCTCGAGCTCTTCCAGAGTGGTCTCGTGCCGCTTGGCGATGGCGGGGGCGTAGTACGTCACGGCCCTGGTGGCCCGTGGCCGTTCGTGCAGATACTCGATGACGACGGAACCGAAACTCCCGGGCCACGGGACGCTGCGTAGCTCAGCGGCTCGGCTGAGGGGGTCCAGGATGGTGAAGCAGGGCCACCTGGGAAACCGCAGGGTGCTGGGGTCACAGCCCATGAAACGACACCCGTCCAGCCTGGCCTCGGTGAAATCACAGTCCTCGATGGCGCCGAGCTTATACTCCGGTTCACTCCCGTACTCGGGCCAGTGCCCGAAGTCACACCCCGACAGACGCCCTTTGAACCGGCACCTCTTCAGAGAAGCTCGTATCCATTGTTGATGGTTCTTCAACTCCTGCTTCACCTCGAAGGTGCAGTCGATGAACCGGACTCCATCGATGAACAGGTTTCTGCCGGAGACCTTCACGATGACCGTGCAGTTACGCAGCGTCAGTCCGGAGCCAAGGAAATAGAGCGAGCCCTTGTCGGTCAATTCCAGTCGCTCGTTTTCGATTTCCCGGTTCTCGTAGAAGACCTTGTTGTAGAGCATCCGCTGCCCTTTCAGAAGGTGAGCATCCGGAAGAACTCGGTCGCCATGCGTCTGCCATGCCGCGCCAGGTTCGACTCCGTCCCGGAAAGAATCTCGTACTGGCGGCCCGTCGCGGAGTCAATCACGTCGACTCCCTTGCTCAGGCTGAAGTCGTAGAGATGTTTCAATCGATCGCGCACCTTTTCCTGCACATAGCGCCCCCGGGCTTCCCGCTCCAACAACCGCACCAGCCAGTACCTGCCCTGCTTCATGGCCTTCTTCATGGCGTCCATCTCCGCTTCCGACAGCTTGTCGGGCCCACACTCCTTCGCCGCCTTCGTCACCGCCTCCTGAAGCTGGTCCACTCCCCGGACCCTTCTTGAGAGAGCACGGCCAGCTCCGGGGCACACAGGATGAGTTCCAGGTGCGCGTCCATGTCAGTCCTCATGGGAGTCGGTGTCGAGGACACGTGCCAAGGTGTCGCGCTCCACCAGCGTCTTCTTCTTACGAGCAGCCTCGCGCAGCGCGGCGGTGGTCAGCCTGTCCATGTCGCGCAGGGCGCCACTGGCCGCCTCGTGCAGGCTTGAGGCCCAGCGCCAGGCACAGCTGGCGGTAGAAGTCGCGTCGGCCCAGGGTGGCGTTGTGGCAGTAGGTGAGGCGGAAGCCGCTATGCGGGAGCCGATGGCGCAGCACGCAGGTTTTGCCCACGCCCGACTCGCCGGTGAGCACCACGCTCTGGCGCTGGCGCAGGGCTCCCCCACCAGCGCGCTCTTGGAGGAGGGCACCTGCGCGTCCACCAGGCAGCGGCAGAGCGTCACCACGCGGCCGGCCAGGTGGCCGGCGTCCATTTCATAATCCTCGCCCCCGAGGCTAGGAGGAGTCGCGCAGAACCTGGCGCGTATGCCCCGCCTCGCGCAGCAGCCGGCGCACGGTGGCCGCCGACACCGCGCCCGCCTCCAGCCGTCCGTCCGCCTCCAGGGTGCGCAGCAACCTCGGTGTCGGTGGTGGAGGGCAGGCTCGCGCTCACGCTTCCAGCGGGCTCAGGTGCCATCCTCGCCATGCAGAATCAGGGGGAGGGCGACGAGGGCCACATCCACCACATCGGCACCGTGAGGAACAACGAGTCCTCCGCGCGTGGCGGGCCGTGGACTCCAAGACTCAAGGAGTTCTTCGACAAGGCCGGTATGTCCATGGAGGACCTGGCCAACAAGGTCCGAGTCCCGGGGCACAAGGGTCCTCACCCCGAGGAGTACCATCAGGAGGTCTTTCAACGGCTTGGGAAGGCAGTCAAGCACTGCGAGACCACGGAGCAGTGTCGGGTGGCCCTCACCCGGGCATTGAAGCGGCTGGCCACGGAACTTCAGGAGGCGGGTTCCAGGCTCAACAAGCTCGTTACCCGGACCGAGTGAGGCTAGGAGAGCGACATGTCGAAGAGGTACTTCAGGCTGAACGAGGACATGAGCAGCCCGGAGCGTTGGGTGCTACACGACACCCTGGACGCCCAGGGAAAGAAGGTGGGAGCGCGGCTGTACCTGAATGAGGCGCCCACTCGTTTCGATGGTCGCCTCCGGGTTCCCATCCTCCATCCCGGCAGCCCGCTGGATTTTTCCTTGGCGGACGCCGGGGATTTCCCCGTTGTCACCGAAAGGGTCGCCAGCACCCTCGCCGAACTGGCTCCTGGCGACGTGCAACTCTACCCCGCCGAGGTGGACTCGCGGCCCGAGCCCTACTTCCTCGTCAATGTCGCGCGGATGGTGAGGTGCATTGATGAGGCAGCCTCGGAGGAGGTGCGCTACGGGGAACCGGAAGACAACTTGCCCGACAAGATTGGATATTATCTGTCCGTTTACGGCATGCGGATCGACCCGTCCAAAGTGGGTGATGCCAGGATCTTCCGGCCCTGGGGCTATCCAGCCGCCCTTCTCGTTGCCGAGGATGTGAAGGACGCCCTTGAGCGCACCGGCGCCACGGGACTGAAGTTCACGGAAGTCACCGGACCCAGCCCAATCAGCGACGAGGAGCGCGCCTACAAGCAGCGGTGCCGTGAGCTTCTGGAGCCCCCACCGGCCGCCAGACGGGCAGCGTGGAAGTCGCTCGGCGTGCTGGACGAACTGGCCGTTGCTCCCAGGGCCATCTGCTATGAATGGCCGGGACACCGCCAGGATTGGGCCATCATCCATCGGGAGGCAGGGCGTATTCTCCTCGTCTCCGAAGGCCTCTCGGACCCGTTCATCACCAAGCTGGAGCCCTCGGTCGGCTTTGGTCTGGAGCTCGCCCTGGAGACTGAGGGGACGGAGCTTCCTCTCGATGCCATTGAGGGGAGCTGGCCCTACAACCTATTGGAGCGAGTCTCCAAGGAGGTGGTGGCCCACGAGCACGTGCGGGAGGGGGCCCAAACGGGCCTTCTCGCGCTGGAGGTGGGGGTGATGGGCATGCCCGCGTCCCTTGTCACCACTGAGGGTCGCGTGGGCGTGCTGCTCGGCTTGGAGTCGCGCACACTGCCGAGGCACTTTCCAACGCCGTTCGGTGACGTGCGGCTCGTCACCGTCAAGGCCCTGCTGCCCGCGGAACTGGAGTACGTGTTGATGCGTGGCGCGGAGGGCGCGGCCGAGCTCGCACGGCGCTTCGCGGAAAGCGGGGAGGAGCACGTATCGCGCGCCAACAGGCGAGCAGCCGTGTAGCCGGCATGTCGGGAAGCACAGTTGGACAAGGTCGCCACGGCTGCTACGTGCCCACCGGCACACTACGTCGCGACAACTGCCGCAGGGAGGGGAGCGCCACTGAGCCTGCCCCAGCCGAGCACCCAGGCCTGGTGGTTCTTCACAGAGCCAGGGAAATAGAGCGAGCAACGTCTGGACGTCGGAAAAGCACTCCCTCTCCCACCGGGAGAGGGCCGGGGTGAGGGTATCCGTCCCCGTGCCCTTTCCCCGTGAAGCGAAGAGGGCTACTCCGCGCCGGTGGCGATCGCCTTGCGAGGAGTGATGACGCCGTCCGTGCCCACGATGGCGCCGGTGTCGGGAAAATCCTCGGAGGTGAGGCGGCGCACGAGGGGGATGACCTCGCCGGAGGGATCAGGCTGGGGGATGCCGCGGCCCTCCTGGCGGGTGGGGAGGATGCGGCCGGAGCGGAAGCGGCCCTGGGAGTCGAGCTCCACGTCCACGACCATGCCGAGTCCCTGGGGACCCTTGAGGTTGAAGGTGCCGTAGGTGGCGAAGTTGCCCATGGAGTAGACGATGAGCCTGTCCTTGTAGAACTCCATGGCGCGCACGACGTGGGGCCCGTGGCCGAGCACCAGGTCGGCGCCAGCGTCGATGACGGCGTGGGTGAAGACGCGCAGGTTGCCGCGGTTCTCGCCAAAGAACATCTCGGGGCCACGGGGGATGTTGAGGGCCTTGGAGCCCTCGGCGCCGCCGTGGAAGGAGACGAGAACGAGGTCGTGGTTCTGCTTCACCGAGCGCACGAGGGCGGCGGCGCTGGGGGTGTCGTTGACGTAGTTGCAGTTGGCGGAGGTGTGGAAGGCAATCATGCCGATGCGCAGACCATTGCGCTCGACGGTGGCGACGGTGCCGGCGGGGCCGCTCCAGCGGATGCCGAGGGCATCGAGGGTGGCCTCGGTCTCGCGGCGGCACAGCTCGCCGAAGTCACCGGAGTGGTTGTTGGCGGTGGAGGCCAGGTCGACACCGGCGTCCTGGAGGTACTTGCCGTAGCGGGTAGGGGAGCGGAAGGCGTAGCAGTTGCCGCCCTTGCGGCACTTCTTGGTCTCGCCGTTGTCGCAGAGGGGGCCCTCGAGGTTGATGAAGGTGAGGTCCGCGTCGCGCAGGAGGGGGGCGACGGTGGCGAGGCTGGCGACACCATCGTCTGGGGGAAGGAGCCCCTCGGGGAAGGAGGAGCCGAGCATCACGTCGCCGACGGCGCGGATGCGCAGGCGGGCGTTCTTGGGAGGAGCGGGGCGGGGAGCGGGCTTGCCCGAGTCGACGGAGGCGAGCTTCTGCTGGAGGGAGGACTGACCGCGGGCCTGGGTGAGGGCGTCCTCGAGGTCGGGATGGTTGGGGTCGAGCTTCTGCACCTGGGTCCACTCGGAGAGGGCGTCGGACCAGCGGTTGACGAGCGAGTAGGCCCAGCCGAGCTCCCAATGGCAGTCGATGCGGGAGGGAGCGGCGCGGGTGCAGGCGGAGAAGGAGTCGATGGCGGCGTTGGCGTCCTTGACCTTGAGGGCCTCGACGCCCCGGGCGTAGAGCGCGTCAGCTCCCTCTCCCCCTGGGAGAGGGTTGGGGTGAGGGTCTTGGGCCTGAGCGGCGGGAGCGGCGGGTGCCTCGGGAGCGGCCGAAGCAGCAGGAGCCGCGGGAGCAGCCGGGGCCGCGGGAGCAGCAGGCGCCTCGGGAGCGGGAGCGGCACTGCTCGCGGAACCCGAATCGGTGGGCTGGGAGCGGGAAGCGGACTCGGACTCGGCCACGGAGGGACCGCGAGCGGTCGCGCAACCGCCGAGGGCGGAGAGCGCGAGCACGGAGAGCAGAAGGGAGCGGGAGCGCATGAGGGCGCGCATCTTACGGTTCCCAGGCCCACGGACAGAGGAAAGCGTGCGCACACGTCCAGCGCTCGACGGCGGAGCAGCCGGGCGGGCTTCCGGGAGTGAGGTAGAGGAAATTCCCGATGTCCCGAAGGAGGCGAGCAGAGCACCCTGGGCCCTATCCACCCACGGCCTCACCTGACCGCTTGAGTTGGCCAGGAAAGCCCCCTACAGTCCACCTCTCGGGTTCGGTGGATCGGATGGAAGGGGTAGGGGATGGGGATGGACATCAACCAGCGCAAGGAGAAGTTTGGCGAGGCGTACCTCCGCGCTGTCACCACGGTGGCTGGTTTCACGCTGTACAGGCCCGAGGTCGATGATGACAGCGTGGACTGGGGCATCGCCGCGCGAGGCACTGAAGTGTTGCGCCGCAGGCCCCGACCTCCAATACCGGAACCGTCACGGTCGTGCTCCCTCGCCATCAGGTGCTGAGTCCAGAGGCACTCCACATGATGATGGAGCGCATCGACCGGGGAGAGGCACCATGAAACCCGATACGGAATCCTTGATGGCCCTGCGTCCATTGGAGCTGGCCGCCTATCTGCGGAGCCGGGGATGGCGGGAAACCGAGCGTCTGGGCGAGCGTGCCTCCCTCTGGCTGGCGAAGCGGGGAGGAGAGGAGCTGGAGCTCCTCCTGCCCCTGGACCCCACGCCAGGCGACTACGTGTCACGGATGGCGGAGGTCGTCTCGTCTCTGGAAGCGGTCGAGGCACGTCCACGCTCGGAGATCCTCGAAGACGTAGCGGCAACGACAGCCGACACCGTCCGCTTCCGCTTCCTGGGTCACACCTTCGAGCAACACCCGGTCACCGTCGAGCACGGGGTGCACATCTACGAAAACGTGAGGGAGTTGTTGCTCGCCGCGGCGTGCGCGACGGTTGGGCCCCGCCCGGTCTTCTCCACTCGCAAGCCCACACGGGCACTCGAATACCTCACCACCGTCCAGCTCGCGCCTCCAGCAAGGGGAAGCTACGTGGTCACGGTGCGCTCTCCAGTGCCACCGACGCTGGCCCATCAGGCAACTCTTCTCTCCGAGGCGGATGAGCCCTTCGAGCGCCGGGTCATCTCCACGCTGGCCACTTCGCTCGCGAGCGCACATCGCGCCGCCATCCGCGCGGCTTCCGGTGCGACCTTCCAGCCCTTCCACCAGGAGGTGGCATCGGGTGTCAGCGCCAACCTGTGCGAGGCACTCGCCGGGCTCGTCGCGCGAAGTGGGGCACGCACGTGCGAGGTCACCGTGGCCGGGGCCCCCAGCCGCCCCGGATTGGAGGAGCGGCACGTCTCCTTCTCGGCGGATGTGGCCCCCGTGCTCCGGGAAGCGGCGCGCGTCTTCCGCGCGAGCGCCCCTCGCGAGGACTTCGAGCTGGAGGGGCTCGTCATCCGGCTCGAACGAGGGGAGGGAGCCACCACGGGCATCGTCATCATCGCGGGGGTGGTTGACGCCAGCCTCCGCAAGGTGAGGTTGGAATTGGAAGCCAACGACTACCTGACAGCCATCGAAGCACATCTCAAAGCACGGCCCGTGCGTTGTGAAGGAGAGCTCGTCCGCGAGGGCCGCGCCCATGTCCTGCGCCGCCCACGTCAGTTCGTCCTGAAGCCAGAGGAACGCGAGGAATGAGCTTTGGGCCGTGGACAGACCCTCTTCCACTGCGAGAGGGTCGGCATCAGGATTGTTCCCCATCCTCACGAGGATTCCCCATGCGCTTCTTCCCCATCGCCGTGGTGCTCGCCGTCTCTACCCTCGCTCCCGCCTGTGCCTCCCTGGGGGAGGAGCACTTCTGCACCCTCGAGGCACGCTCCTCGGTGCAGGTGACGGTGGTGGACGCCCAGGGCAATCCCCAGCGGGACGCCCGTGTCACCTTCACGCGCGACGGCGGCCCCGAGCAGCAGGCCCTCTGCAATGGCGGTAGCGCCCCGCAGCAGGGCTCCTGCGACACGTGGGTGACGGAGTACGAGCGGCCGGGCCAGTTCGTCATCAAAGCCACGAGCGCCGACGGCCAGCGCACCGTGCAGCAGCAGGTCACCGTGACCGAGGACGAGTGTCACGTTCACACCGAGTCCGTGAAGCTCGTCCTCCCGGGCTGAGCCGTCCCCTGGAGCGGAAGGGCCGCTCCCTCACGGCGTGCAGCTTCCCTCCAGCGACAGGCGGTAGCCCGGGGAGCAGCTGCCCGCCTCGACGCACCAGCCATCGCCTCCGTCGTGCAGGCCGGGCCCGCAGGCCGACGCCTCGAAGCACTTCGCGTCGGGGTCTCCCGTGCTGAGCAGGTCTCCGCGCAACTCCAGGCCCTCGAGGTTCACCGTCAGCTCCGCGGGCGAGGGGCTCGTGCGGTAGAGGCGCAGGGGACGCGCCGGAAAGCCCACCCGCACCGTGCGCATGCACACCCGCTCGGCCATGCGCTCGGGGACCTCCTGGGGCCCGAGTGGCTTCCACGGCGCGAAGCCCGCCGGAGCGCTGTAGACCCCCTCCACCGCATCCAGGAAACCCGGGCACGCCGAGTCCGCCGTGAGCCGCGCTTCCGCGAGCCCTCCCTGGACACCGTTCCTCCCCGTGAAGACGAGCCGCAGGGGACACTGCCCCTCGGCCAGTGACACTGTGAGTTCGAGCCGGGCCACACACCGGTCCTCGATGGCGTCCACGTCCATCTTGTGCACGGCCGTCACCGTCACCTTCCCCCCGCTGTAGTCGATGGGCACCCCGCCCGCCTGGACGATGCCCGAGGGCGACAGCCGGGAGGCACAGGCCCCCTCGTCCGGGGAGCCATCGTCCTGGGGGTAATAGCCGGGATCTACCGCCACGCCGGGCTCGAGCACCCAGCAGCCCGAGATCATCGTTCCCATCAGCACGAGACCGAGCAGTGCCCTTGCGCGATGTGACATCCCCGCTCCTCCCAACGCTACCGTTCGGTGCCTCGCAGTGCATTGCTCGAAACCCTCCGGAGTGGATCCCATGAACCTGCCCCACCTTCTGCGCCGCGCGGGGAGCGCGGCCCTGCTGTTGTCACTCGGTGCCTGCCAGACGGCGGGAGTCTCGACGGGAGGGGGCGCCGCGCAGGTGCGTCCGCCACCGGCGGTGCTGGTGGGAGCCGGAGACATCGCGAGCTGCGAGTCGGACCAGGACGAGGCCACGGCGAAGCTGCTGGATGGAATCGACGGGACGGTGTTCACGCTGGGGGACAACGCCTATCCGGATGGCTCGGCGGAAGACTACGCGAAGTGCTACGCGCCTTCATGGGGGCGGCACAAGCAGCGCACGCGCCCGACGCCGGGCAACCACGAGTACCACACGACCCGGGCCCACCCGTACTTCGAGTACTTCGGCGAGGCGGCGGGCAAGCCGGGCCAGGGCTACTACAGCTACGAGGCGGGAACCTGGCACGTGGTGGTGCTCAACACCGAGCTTCCGGAGGAGGCGCGCGCCGAGCAGCAGCGCTGGCTGCGCGAGGACCTGAAGGCGCACCCGGCGCGGTGCACACTGGCCTACTGGCACCGGCCGCTCTTCAGCTCGGGGTGGGAGCGGGACAACCCGGGCGTGAAGGAGATGTGGGACGCGCTCTACGAGGCGGGAGCGGACGTGGTGCTGTCGGGCCATGACCACTTCTACGAGCGCTTCGCCCCGCAGACTCCCGACGGTCGCGCGGATCCGGAGCGGGGCCTGCGGGAGTTCGTGGTGGGAACGGGAGGCAAGGAGTCCTACGTCTTCGGCGATCCCCTGCCGAACAGCGAGGTGCGCCAGGCCGATACCTTCGGGGTGCTGAAGCTCACCCTGGAGGACGGCACCTACTCGTGGGAGTTCCTCTCCGCGGAGGGCGGCTTCGAGGACCGGGGCCAGGGCGTCTGTCATTGACGCCCACCCCGGGCGCTCACCGTCCACCAGAAGCGGAAGGATGCACTTTCGCGTACAGTAGTTACCTGGAGGTAGGCATTGGCGAGCAAGGACCGGGTCCTGAGCGAAGTGCAAAGACTGGCGGACGGAAGCCTCGACGGCCTCGGCGAGAAGGAGAGCTCCGACGAGAACCGCATCGCCCACCGGGCCCTCGTCATCCTGTCCGACACGTTGAACCACATCTGGGACGAGACGCGCGGGAAGAAGACGGCGCGAGCCCCGAGCGTCCACGATCACGCGGGCGTGGAGGCGAAGTGAGGTCGCCTTCCCGAGGAGCCTCCCGGCTGGCCGCGCTGATGCTGGCGCTGCTCACGGCGTGCGGGGGCTGCCACAAGACGGACGCCGAGCGTGCCGCGGAGGAGCGGGCGAAGATCGAGAAACAGATTCGGGACTCGAACACGCTGGTGCCCTACCGCGCGCTCAAGCTGACGCTGAGGGCATATGGCACGGCGGAGCAGCCCGAGGCGGTGACGGCGCTCTGGGAGATGGTGCTGGAGACGCAGAAGCTGCCACAGCGGGAGCTCACCCAGGAGGAGACGCGCCAGGCGGCGGCGACGTACCTGAAGCTGGCCATCGCCTTCTACCGGGCGAAGCAGACGCTGCGGGAGCACGACGAGGACGACTACCCGCTGCTGTGGACGAAGCTGGAGCTCGCGAAGCAGACGGCGCCCGAGCCGCTGTTCCCCGGTTACGACAACGGCATGGAGCACCTGTTCGAGGGGCTGTTGCTGGTGATGCTGGACACGGCGGACCAGGGCAACCGGCTGCCGATGACGGACCTGACGCTCTACGAGTTCTCCCGCGCCACGCCACGGCCCGAGTGGCCAGCCCTCCTGCGCACGGTGTCCCGGGCGGGCCGCGGCCTGTCCTTCATGCAGGGGCGCTACCACTACGCCTCCGAGGAGGAGCTCACCGCCTACGTGACCGAGGTGGAGGCGCTGCCGGAGGTGGACCTGCGCCTGCTGGGCCAGCTGAGCCAGAGGGGAGCGACTCCGGAGCGGACGCGCGAGGGCCTGCTGGCGGCGGGCTACTTCCTGCGCGCGTGGAACCGGATGCAGCTGAAGCGCGACGAGCCGGCGGCGGACGACGTGGAGCGGGGGCTGAAGTCGCTGGAGAAGCTCGGCATCGAGAACGAGCTGACGTGGTGGGGTTGGGCCTTCGTGCACTACCGCCGCGAGAACTACGCGGAGGCCGCGGTGAACCTCGACAAGCTGGCACGCAGCCCGTACCTGGACGAGCCGACGCGTCAGGAGCTCCAGACCAGCGCGGAGGAGCTGCGCCAGCACGGAAAGAGCCTGCCCATCTTCCGGCAGCACCGCGCGGCGCTCATCCTGGTGCGCGCGCTGGTGGCGAGGGCAGGCGGGATGGAGGAGATCCTGGTCACCTTGCTGGGCGAGGAGCGGGCCCGGCAGGTGTACGCGCCCGTCGCGTGGATGGACCGGGTGGTGCACGGACTGGCCGCGGTGAAGAGCGAGGACGTGGTGCGCGAGGCCGGGGGAGTGATGGACAAGGCGCTCGAGGCGGGCAACCAGGGGCTGAGCACGTTGAAGGCGAAGCTCGGCGGCGTGCTCCCGGGTGGTGCGGGGGCCTCGGCGGGCTCCGGGCCTCCATAGACAGACAGTCGTCCCCTGAACATCCAGGGGAACGCAGCGGCCCGGGGTGGGCTTGGAGTGCTCCTCGCGATGACTACCCTCGACTCCCCTGAATCGACATCGGGAGCACCCTCGTGGCCGAAGGTTCCTCGCACGCCTCCCCCCGCGCGCTCGTCCTCTCCATCCTCCTGCTCTCCGTGCTGGTGCCTCCGCCAGCACGCGCCGACGAGAGCCCCACGCCGCTGGAGGACAACCACCGCATCACCACGGGCTACATCCAGCTCGCCTACGCCTTCCAGGCGTTGCTCGACCCGGGCCTGCAACCCGGAGGCACGAGCAGCGTCCGCCCCAACTGGTTCGGCTTCGCGCCCCACGCCTCGCACGAGGCCGGCAAGGGCATGCTCAACGCGGCCATGGCGCGGCACCTGCTCGACGCGGCCCGGGGACAGCCGTCGCTGTCGGTGGCCGGGGCGCTCGACCGGTTGGGACTCACGGGCATCCTTCGCCTCTCCGTGGAGCAGCTCTCGCTGGAGCTCGTGCTCCAGGGCCTGCCCACGGACGCGGCCACGGCACTCGGCGCGCTCACCACGGGGATGAATGGCCAGGCCCTGGCGGATGCGCGAACCCTGCTGACCACCGCGTCACGACTCGCCTCGCTGTACTGGAGCGCGCCGGGAGTGCATCCCCTCGACAAGGCGGAGGCCGTGGTGCGCACGCTGGAGCGCACCCTGCACGAGGGCAACGTGGCCATCTTCGCGGACATCGGGGGCGCGGCGAATGCGTACCTCGACTGGCGGCAGACAGCCGGAGCGGTGACACCCGAGCGCGTGCTGGCGGACTTCCAGTTGCCTGGCGCGAGGCCAGAGGAGACGCGGCTCGCCTACGGCTACGCACTGGCCCACGTGCACGACACGCCGAGGCCCTTCGCCTTCGACACGCTCTTCCCGGGGATGGACGGGCGGAGTCTGGTGGTGGCGGCGTTCGCTCTCTACGAGCGGGCGCGGCTCACGTCCGAGCCCGGCGAGCGCGAGGCCCTCATCGCGGTGGCGAACAACTACCTGGCATGGCGGGAGCAGCACGACGCGGTGCAGCTGGCGTTCACGCCGGCAACGGAGCACGGGGACGAGGTGTCACGCCCCGAGGTGATGCGAGCGATGACGCCGATGCTGGTGGTGCACTTCGGAACGCTGGAGTGGACGCTGGCGGAGTACGCGTACGACCGACCGGAACGAGACGGCAACGTGCTCACGGCGCCGCCGACGGAGTACGGCTGGGCGACGTTCTGGGATCGCTGGGAGCCCATCCTGGACTCATTCGAGGGGGGCTACGAGGAGCCCGAGGCGCTCTGGGTGATGCCAGGACCGCTGGAGGATCCCTTCTAAACAACGCTGAGCAACAACAACCCCTCTCCCTCTGGGAGAGGGACGGGGTGAGGGTAAGTATCCCCGTCTTCCCGCCCGTGAACCCAGCGCGGAGGGGCGCTCACTTGCACCGAGCGGCGGGGCCGCGCGCCCGAGCAGTCGACGAGGGACTCAACACATAGCGGTGATGAAGCGGCTGACTGATTGGCTTCCACGCGTCCTATCCTTCAGGGCTGTTGCACCTGAGGGAAAGGGCAGCGTCATGGCAGAGGAGCACCGGAGTCCTGGGGCGGGGGAGGGTGGTACGCAGTTCGAGGCGCGGCGGAGCTCGCGAGGCTCGCCCCGGTGGGCGTCGGCAGGCGCCCTCTCCCTCATCGTCCTCTTCCTCCATGCCGCATGCGCGACACAGGCGCCCATGGCAAGCCGAGTGGCAGGGGACGGCCGCTCAAGGGATCCGGAAGCGGGGAGCGAGGCGCGCTCGACGCCGAGGGATTTGCAGCCGGTGGTGGTCGTCTACGCGAACCTCCTCGAGGCGCGAGGGAAGACGCGAGTGGTGGCGCTCACCCCGGAGGAGTACCAGCGCGCGGTGGCGCAGCTCGGCCACCACTTTCAGGTGCAGGGGACGCCCCAGGAGACAGCCCAGGGACTGCTCCAGGCGATGCCCGAGGAGGAACTGCTCGCCGAGGTGTATCGCGACCGGGTCCTCACCCTGGTGCCGCTCAACGACAAGGGGCCGCTCGTACCCGAGGCCGAGGCGGCGCTGAAAGAGAAGTACCTGCGCTGGTGCGAGCAACGCGGAGGGGGTGACTGCCTGGGCCTCTTCACGGACGGGCCCTACCTGCGCACGGACGACAGGCGCACCCTGGCTCTGGCCCTGGCTTTCGGCACGGTGCTCGATGAGACGCGGGCGGCCCTGAGTCGCGAACTCAGCCCGCAGGCGCTGCTCTCCTCGCTGGTGTGGGCCGCGGGCCTGTACCTGGCGCTCTGGCTACTACCAGAGCCGAGCACGAAGGCCGTGGCGGCCGCTCTCTCCGTGGTGCTGCTGGCCTGGTTGGGCCTGGACGCCATGTGGGGCCTCATGGACGGATGGGCAAGCATGGCGCACCGGGCGCACGAGGCCACCACGTTCGAGGAGCTGCGCGAGGCGGGTGAGGCCTTCGGCCGGGTGATTGGGACGGACGCGGCTCGAGCTCTCATTCTCGCGGTGGCTACCCTCAGCGGGCGGACACTCGGCGAGGTGGCCACGCACGTGCGCTCGCTGCCGAGGTTCAACCAGGTGCAGGCGCAGTGGGCGGCCCAGGGCATGGAGGGCTCGGTGGCGGTGGCCATGGAGGAGGCCGCAGCGGTGGAGGTGGTGGTGGTGGAGAGCCGCGCGCTCGTCGTCCTCACGTCTCCGCAGGCGCCGGTGGCCATCAACGTCCTTGCGAAGAGTGGCGTCGGCGGAGCTGCTGGAGGGCACTCAGGCACCGTGGCCATTCAGCACCGCGGCGGCAACAAGCAGGTGGTCCTCGGCAACGGGGAGCGGTGGCACCTCCCACGCGGGAAGGGCCTCAACGACATTGCGGCGGAGGACCGGCTCGGTGACGAGTTGCAGGCAGCCGTGAAGGAAGCGGCGGCGAAGTGGTCTTTGGGAGAGCTGACGGGTCCGGAGCGCGCCGCCATCGACCGGATGCGGGCTCGCGGGTTGGAGCATCGCGCGAACCTGCTGGAGAGACAGGCTCGAGGCCGTTGGGTCGAGGCACGCCTGCAGAGATTGTTTCCGAAGCTGTCCTGGAACGAGCGGGGCGTTGATATCACTGGCCCAGCAGGGCAGAGCTACCACTACGAGATCCTGTCTGGTACGGAGTCCAACTTCGCGCTGCACGGGCGCCGGATGGCGAGCACCTTCTTTCGCATGATCTTCTTCTGAGGTCCGAGTGACTCCCAACATCCACTACGAGGACCGGGTGATTGAAGGCGAGCGGGTGGAGCTGCCCAAGCACGCCATCTACTGGCTCGGCCCGAACGTCACGTTTCGCCGCAGCACCCTGGTCATCAGCGTCGCGGCGCGCTGGCTCACTCTCATGTCGGGCAACCTGATCGACTGCACCATCCAGGCGAAGAGCGAGCTGACCACCTTGCGGTGGGGGACGATGAATTTGAAGGGCTGCCGGTTCACGGGCCGGTTCACGGGCAACGACTTCGGTTTCCGGGAGGACGATCTCGACAAGTGGCGGCTCGGCGGGATTGAGGACTGCGACTTCACCGAAGCCCGGCTCCATGGGTGCCGGTTCTTCAACTGCGACATGAGCACGATTCGGCTGCCACGCTGGCCGTGCTTCACCTTCATGGACCCGAGGGGGCACGCGGCGGAGCTGGGCCGCCACGAGTGGCCCGGCCTCTTCGGTCAGGTCGTGATCAAGGGGCTTGCCGAGGAACTCGAAGGTGTTGTGGCCACTACGTGGCACGCCCCCACCATCGCGGAGAAGTTGGACACGACGGCCGAGGAGCTCCGCACAGTCCTGGAGCAGGTGCCGCGGGTCGTCATGTAGAGGCGTACCCGGCCACGGCGTTCTGGCACTGACGCTCGGAGTCCATCGAGGAGTGGGCAGGCAAGGCGGAGACGTTCTCGTCCCCGTCTTCCCGCCCGTGAACCCAGCGCGGAGGGGCGCTCACTTGCGCTTCTTGACCGTGACCTTCCTCGCGGGGCGGCAGAGGGGGTTGGGCTTCTTGTCGACGGAGGCCTGCTGGAACGAGCGGCGCCCGTCACAGGCGATGCGGAGCTCGGGGTTCTCGTCCTTGGGAACGCGGAACGTCTTGGCCTTGGCGCCGCGGACCATCAGGTGCTGCCACCAGACCTTGGCGCGGTCCCTGCCGTACATGGCGGAGCCACACTCCACATAAGGGAGCCGGCCCAGCACCGAGGTGAAGGAGGGGACATGAGCGCCCTCGACGAGCCGGGTGCCGAAGAAGACACGGCCCTCGTAGCGCACGAAGCCGCAGCCGAGCTCCTCATAACCCTGACCATCACCGCGGGGGACGGCGACGAAGGCAGGCAACTCGGGGCGGCTGGTGTGGTTGAGATAGAAGAAGCGGACGTCGCGGGGCCGGCACTCGCGATCGACCTCGAAGGACTCGGCGTCGGCGAGATCCAGCCGGGTGAGCACGTCGGCGAGCTGGCCGTTGGGCTCCTTCACATGGTCATCGCCGCCGAGGGACTGGCTCCAATAGATGCTGGTGGCGTAGCGGAAGAAGCCGCAGCCGAGGGGGCGGAAGGAATCCGGAGCGAAGGGGACGGGAGGGCGGTTCTTGAGGGGGCGCTGGAGGAGGAGGGTGCAGCCGCGGCGGACGCGGTGGCCATCGAGATAGAAACCATGCCCGAGGGGCCGGAGCATGCCCTCGCCGGTGCCGACCTGTTTGGCGCCACACTGGGTGACTTCCGTCTCCACGAAGGCGGGCTGTGCCGGAGCCGAAGCCGGGGCGGGGGCCTGGAACTCTGCCTGACCGGCGTCCGGAGTACCGGTGTCCGGGGTGCCCGCGTCCTGGGCGTGCGCGGCGGAGCCCAGCACCAGCGTTCCCAAGAGGAACACCAGGGGGGACGGGAGCCGCTTGGATGAAGACCTCGTACTTCCCATGGCGGCGCATCATGCAGTGTCCCGGGCCCGAGAGCGAAGAAACCCGTCAGGGAGGCAAGGGCGCACGGGAGGAGAGGAGGCGGGCGTGTCGGGGGCTGGGGCTCAGGAGGCGGCGGGCTCGGCGTCGGTGACGACCCGGCCGGGGGCGAACCCCCCGAGTGACAGCGCGGCGACCCCGGCGACGAGGGCGATGAGGGCGAAGCGGAGGGGGAACCCGCCGTGGACGAGGTCCACGAGGGCGATGGTGAAGGAGCCGCCGAGCATGCGGGTGGCGTAGATGGCGCTGGTGACCATGCCGCGGTGGTGCCAGGGGGCGCGGGTCTGGGGGCCGATGAGGGAGGTGGAGGCGGCGGGGCCGAGCCCGAGCCCCAGGAGGGCGAGGCTGGCGAAGGTGGCGGGGATGCCCCAGCCGCGAGCCACGCCGAGGGCGAGCAGGGAGGCGCCGAGCAGGGCGATGACGAAGCCGCCCCCGGCGCTGGCGCGGAGCCCGCCGCGCATGAAGACGCGGACGCCGAAGGTGGAACCAAAGGCCCAGCCGGCGAGCAGCGGCACGAGGGCGACGCCGGCCATGAGGGGGCTGTATCCACCGCGCTCGGTCATCCAGAGGGGGACGAAGGCGGTGGTGGTGTAGAGGAGGCCGCCGCCGAGCAGGCCGCCGAGCACGCCACTGAGGACGGTGCGGTCGCGCACCAGCTCCAGGGGGACGAGGGGGGAGGGGGAGGTGCGCTGCTGGCGCACGACGGCGACGAGGCCGACACAGGCGGCGAGGGCGAAGGCGGAGCGGAGGCCGCTGGCGCCCCCACGCTCGAGGGCGAAGAGGAGCAGGCCGAGCGAGGCGCCGATGAGGGCGGGGCCCCAGAGGTCGACGCGGCCGGGGCGGCGTGCGGGGTCCCGGTAGGAGACGTGGAGCATGACGAGCGCGAGCAGGCCGACGGGGACGTTGACGAGGAAGGCCCAGCGCCAGGAGGCATGCATGACGAGCCAGCCGCCGATGAGGGGGCCGATGACGTTGGCGCCGCCCCAGGCCGCGGTGAAGACGCCTTGAATCGCGGCGCGTTCACGCAGGGTGTAGAGGTCGGCGCTGATGGTCATGGTGGTGGGCTGGAGGGCGCCGGCGCCGAGCCCCTGCACCAGGCGGAAGGCGATGAGGGAGGGGACGGACCAGGCGGCGCCACAGAGGACGGAGCCGAGGAGGAAGAGGCCCATGCCGAGGGTGAAGACGGGCTTGCGGCCGAGGTGGTCGGCGAGCTTGCCGAAGAGGAGCACGCCCACGGTGGAGGCGAAGAGGTAGGCGGAGAAGACCCAGGAGTAGAGCTCCTGGCCGCCGAGCTCGCGGGTGAGGGTGGGCATGGCGCTGGTGACCACGGTGGTCTCGAAGGCGGCGACCACGAGGCCGAGCAGCACGGCGGAGGTGGCCATGCGGCGGGCGGTGCCGGGGCGTGCGGCCGGCTGAAGCTCGGAGATGCTCGCGTCCATGGGGGTGGAGTAACCAACCTGGGGGCATGCGGAAAGCGCATCTCTTGCATAGAGTGCATGCGGAGAGCGCATGAACACGGAGCAGCTGAGGGCCTTCGCGCAGGTGGCGCGGGAGGGCCGCCTGACGGTGGCGGCGAAGCAGTTGGGGATGTCGCAGCCGGGGCTGTCGAGACAGCTGCAGGCGCTGGAGAAGGAGCTGGGGGTGCGGCTGCTCGTGAGGACACCGGGCGGGGCGGTGCTGACGGACGCGGGGGAGCGCTTCCTGCCACACGCGAGGCGGGCCCTGGACGCGCTGGCGGCGGGGACGGCCGAGCTGGGAGAGCTCACGACGACGCCGAGGGGCACGGTGTCGCTGGGGGCGCTTCAAACGGTGGGGATGTACCTGCTGCCGGAGCTGGTGCGGGAGTTCAAGAGCCGCTACCCGGAGGTGCTCCCGAGGCTGAGCGAGGGGATGCACGACGCACTGGAGGCGGGCATCGCCAGTGGAGAGCTGGACCTGTGCATCATGAGCCTGCCGTTGAGGCGGGTGGATCTGGTGGCACAGAAGCTGTGGGAGGAGGAGATGGTGCTGGTGGTGCCGGGAGGGCACCGGCTGGCGAGGCTGAAGAGGCCGGTGGCGCTGACGGAGGTGGTGGAGGAGCCGCTGGTGGTGATTCCGGGGATGTCGGGCACGCACGCGCTGGAGGCGGCGTGCGAGGCGCGAGGGGTGAAACCCCGGGTGGCGGTGGAGGTGGACAACGCCGAGGGGCTGCGGCGGATGGTGGAGCAGGGGTTGGGGGTGGCGCTGCTGCCGGCGCTGATGGCGCGGGAGCACGAGGCCCGGGGCTTCGACGTGGTGGAGGTGACGAAGGGAGGCCCGAGGCGTCAGGTGGTGCTGGTGCACCGGGGCGAGGAGTACCTCACGGCGGCGGCGAGGGCGCTCAAGTCCTTCATCGTGGAATCGCTGCGCCGCGCCGGACCCTGAAGACAGACACCTCCGGGCTACGCCGCGCGCGACATCGGATCCTTCGCCACCACCGTCTGGGCCCCGGTGAGCGGCGGAGCGACGCGCCGGGTGGACCCGGCCGCGTCCACCGCGGCACCGTGTTGCAGCCACCAGCGCTCGGCGTCCACCTTCGTCCACTTCCCCGCGTCCGCGCACGCCTCCAACGCGTCTCGCAGCTCCTGCACGCTGGCGAAGCGCTCCTCGGGCCGCTTCGCCAGACAGCGCAGCAGGAGTCCGCTCAGGTCTTCCGGCAGGGCGTGCCCCACCCGCTGGCTCGGCGGCTCGGGGGGCGTGTGCAGGTGGTGGGCGCAGACCTCCACCATGCCCCGGCCCTCGAAGACGTGCGTGCCCGTGAGCAGCGCGTACCCCACCGCTCCCAGGGAGTACAGGTCACTGCGCGCATCCACCTTCCCGGGAGTGGAGATGGCCTCGGGGGCCATGAACAGCGGCGAGCCGGTGAGGGTGCCGCTCCGGGAGCTCGCCGAGTCCCGGGACTCTCCCAGGTCCTTCACCAGCCCGAAGTCGAGCACCTTCACCAGATCCGGCACGCCGCGCCGCCGGCACAGGAACAGGTTGGCGGGCTTGATGTCCCGGTGCAGCAGTCCCTGCCCGTGCGCCTCCTCCAGCGCGTCGCACACCTGACGCAGCAGGTGGATGACACGCGCGGGCGGCTGCGGCCCCGAGACGGCGAGCAGCCCATCCAGGTCCACCCCCTCCAGGTACTCCATGACGTAATAGAAGAGACCATCCGCGGTGTGGCCGTAGTCGTAGATGGCGATGGTGTTGGGGTGGGTGAGCTGGCTGGTGAGCTGCACCTCGCGCTCGAAGCGCTCGAGGCCCTGACCATCCGAGCCCGCGCGCAGCAGCTTGATGGCGGTGCGGCGGCGCAGCATGGCATGACTGGCCAGGTAGACCTCGCCCATGGCGCCGGCGCCCAGCCGCTGCAGCAGCGTGTACTGGCCCAGCTTGCGCGCGTCGCGCACCTGCTTGCGCAGCCCGTAGATGACCGCCGAGGCCACCGTACCGGCCGTGACCGCCAGGGCGCTCCAGCAGAGCACCAACAGGAAGAGCAGCCTGGGAGCGAACGGGGACGTGTCCCGGATGCGCGTGGCGACCAGGAGCGCCGCCATTCCCACCGTGACCACGCCGATGCTCAGCAACAACGTGCGGCGGGCGCTGCTCGGGACGATGATGGCGCGCAGGCACAACACCGCCATCAGCGCCAGCACCATCTCGTACGCTCCGGCGACCGGGTAGGGATGATCGAAGGGCGAGAGCGCCATGACCGCTCCGATGAGCACGGTGTTGCCCGTGTCGAGGGCCTCCAGCACCCGCTGCGAGCGCCTCCCGGTGCGGCACAGCAGCCAGACCCCTCCAAAGAGGACGTATTGGCTGAGCATCTCGATGAGGAGCAACCCCCTCGAGAGTGTCTCGAGGCCCATCGTCAGATCCTGCGAGCACAACACCAGGAGGAAGGCGACGTGGTAGGCGAAGGCGCTGAGGAGGCCCACCTTTCCGAACAACCCGAGGCGCTCCTGAAGCAGTGCACGCCCGTCCTCGGTACTGCTGGCGGACAGGGCCGCCCGTGTCTCCAGGGAGATGACGGGCGGGATTTCAACGACTTGACGCATGATGGCGGGGGCCATACCCGGAAACGCCCGCCCCTGCCAGGGAGGTCCGTGTAGGCAGAGGAGGGGACCCTCCGGGCGCGGATTCCGGCAACTGGTCCGACAGTCGGACCAGTTCGCGCGGCGCGCGTCCGGAGGGTCGGCGCCGTGCTCGGTCTCTCGACGATTCGATGGCCGATGGCTCAGGGCATCGGAGCGAAGTAGCCGTACTCCTCATCGGTCGCGAGCACCACCGCGCAGGCGACCAGTACCAGCCCCAAAGACAGACGAACCAGATGACGCATCTCGTATCCCCCCTCGAAAGTGAAAGCCAGGTAGCAGCTCGCCCGAAACCAAGCAATCACCGTGCCGCCTCTCATGCGGCCCTGTAGACTCCCGGCGCGCCCCATGCCCAGGACGACGACGACCCCCCCTCCCGTGACGCTGACCGCTCCTCGGGGCACACTCGCCGCTGCGACATCCGCGTCATATCTACTCGAATCCACCGGAGCCGCGACATGGCCCTGACTCCACGCATGGCCGCGTTCTTGATGGCGCTTCTGCTGGTGGGCGCTCTGCCTTCCTGCGCACATCCTCGCGACACGGGTGGAGGAGCGGATCTTGGACGCAACACCGCGGAAGCACGAATCAACCACCTCATCTCCGAAGGTCAGTTCGCGGAGGCCGAGGCGCTCATTTCCGAATCCGCCTCCTCGAGTCTGATCGAGCAGGCGACCGCGGTCGCTCTGCGGAGGCAGATCGCGGACCTCTCGATGAAGCTGGGAGAGATTCCCGCCCGGCTGCAGCGAGTCCCGAGCTTTCCAGCGAAACACAAGGACTTCACTCGCTTTCAAATCCAGAAGATGTACGACGGTAATGACTTCAGCATTGCCTCGAAGAAAGAGCTCCAGACCGCGTTGAAGCTCTTGAAGGATGTCGCGAAGGACAGTTCGCGGCTTCTTCAGAAGATCTGAGAAAATCATGCACCCGAGCCCGCGCGAGTTGCAGCAGATGCTCTCCGAAGCCAGTATCCTGGAGTTGGGAAGCCCCCGACAGTTGCAGCTCTTGGAGAACCTTCGGACACACTGCCCAGCTTTCGTCCCCGCGCTCCTGGTTTCGAGCAGGGCCGAGCTCTGGGGAGAGGAAGGCGCCGGCCCACCCGAGGCCTTCTTCGACGAGGTCGAGCGGATGCTCCACGACGCCGTCGAGGCATCGAGCCGGGAACCCGCGGCCCTCATCGGACTGGCCCGCTTCATGAGCGTCGTGCGTGATTCACCTCGAGACGCCGAGGCTCTCTATCGGGAGGCTTCGACGAGGGCGTTGGAGCTGCTGGAAGAGTCATGGGCGGGCCTCATCGAGGCGCTTGGCGAGCAGGAAAAGACGGACGAGGCGGCGCGAATCGCGGAGAACGCCCGTGGGGTCTTTCCCCAGTCGAAGCAGATCTCCGAAGCGTGCGAGCTCGCGAAGCTCGGCAGGTAGACTCGCCCCCACCTCTCGATGCCCAAGCCAACCTCTCCTTCTCCCGTGACGCTGCCCCTGGACGAGGCGCGAGCCTTCCTCGTCAGCCACCTGGGGCTCGCCACACCCGCGTACCCCCCGGGCGCCGAGGGCGTGCGCTCCCTGCTGCTGCACCTGCGTCACATCCAGTTGGATCCGCTGGACGTCATCGGCACCAACGCGGACCTGGTCGCACTGGCGCGCGTGGATGGCATCTCCAAGGGCGACGTGTACCGCCACCTCTACCCGGGCCACGCCTTCGAGCACTGGGCCAAGGAGCGCTGCATCCTCCCCGCCAGTGCCTTCCCGCACTACCGCGAGCGCTCCCTCGAAACACCCTGGTGGCACCTCGCCACCCGCCTGGAGCGGCTGCCCGAGAAGGTGCTCGGCGCCGTGCTGGAGGAGCTCGAGGCCCATGGCCCCCTCACCGCCTCGGAGCTGACCGACCACGGCGCGGTGCAGCCCCTGGACTGGAGCGGGTGGAAGGGCACCGGCAAGGCCACCTCCATGGCGCTCGAGGTGCTGTGGACGCGCTGTCAGATCGTCGTGTGCGGCCGGGGTCCCGGGGGCAAGCGCTACGACGTGCCGCACCGTGCCCTGCCGGACGTGGCGCGGGCCTCCGTCGGATACACCGGTGACGAGGGCTTCGCCCGCTGGGGCCTCGGGGAGCGCGTCGAGGCCGCGGGTCTGCTCTCCCGGGTGGCCGGGCCTCACTGGTCCACGCTGTCCCCCGTGCGCACCTCGCCGCTGCCCGACACGCTCGTGCGCGAGGGTGTCCTGGAGGAGATCGCCCTGCCGGACTCGCCTCGCCGCTACCTCGCGCCCCGGGGCTTCCGCTCGCGGCCCGTGACACCGCCGGACGAGCGGATGCGGATACTCGGCCCGTTGGATCCTCTGCTGTGGGACCGCGCCCTGGTGAAGCAGCTCTTCGGCTTCGAGTACACCTGGGAGGTCTACAAGCCCGAGGAGCAGCGCCGCTGGGGCTGGTACGTGTGCCCCCTCCTGCACCGGGGGCAACTGGTGGGGCGGCTCGAGGCACGCATCCAGGACGGCGTCCTGCGTGTGGAGAAGTTGTGGAGGGAGAAGGGCGTGAAGCTGGACGACGCGGCGCTCGACGAGGCCCTGACGCGTCATGCCAGGGCCTGCGGCGCGGTGAAGGTGCGCCGGCCCCGGGCCCGGGTGGGCTGAGGCTCGCGCCACCTGCTAGGGTTGCCCCCCGAATGTGGCGGACGACAGCTCCCAGGAGCGAGTTCCTGTTCGAGGTCGGGGAGTACCGGGTGCGACGGGTCTCGGAGGAGGACACGCCGCTCCTGCGCGAGCTGGGAGAGCGCTGTCTGGAGCACATCGAGCTGCACTACGGCTCGCCGCCCGACCCCGCGCAGATGATTCGCGAGCTGCTGTCGGACCTGCCTCCGAACAAGACGCTCGCGGACAAGTTCGGCATGGGCGTCTTCGATGGCACGGGCCGGCTGGTGGGAGGCATCGACGTCATCCGTGACTACCCGGAGCCAGGTGAGTGGTACCTGGGGTTGCTGGTGCTGGACCCCGGCCATCGCAATCATGGACTGGGAGAGAAGCTGATGGACGCGCTGATCGGGTGGCTGCGGCGGCGAGAGGCCGCGTACCTGCGCCTGGCGGTGTCGGAGCACAACGCGGCGGGCCAGCGCTTCTGGACGCGCCTGGGCTTCCAGCCCGTGAAGCAGGTCATCGCCGAGTTCGGCAACAGGCAGAGCGTGTTCCACGTGATGCGCCGCGCGCTGGAGGTGCGATGAAGTGCCCGGAGTGCAAGCAGCCGATGGCCGAGCAGTCCTTCGAGGGAGTCGCCGGCAACCGCGTCGCCGTGGACGTGTGCCACGGCTGCCGGGGGCTGTGGTTCGACAGGCACGAGAGCCGGCAGCTCGCGCCGGGGGGCACCCTGCGGCTCTTCCGCGAGATGCACGGCCGGCCGGGCGAGCGCCGCCAGCGGGGCACCCCCTTCCTGTCCTGTCCGCGCTGCGACTCGAAGCTGGAGCCGACGCATGACCTGGCGCACAACAACCGCTTCCAGTACTCGCGCTGCACCCGGGGACATGGGCACTTCATCACCTTCTTCCACTTCCTGCGCGAGAAGGGCATCGCCCGGAGCCTGAAGCCCAAGGAGCTCGCCGAGCTGCGCAAGCACGTGGACACCCTGATGTGCTCGGACTGCGGCGAGCCCGTGCGGATCGCCAACCTCACCGCCTGCGTGCGCTGCCAGGCGCCCCTCTCCCTCCTGGATCCGGACTGCGTGCGCACCACCGTCCAGGACGCCCAGAGGATGGCGGGCTCGCGCAGGGACGTGACACCCGAGGTGGCCGCCCAGCTGCTGATGACACACACGAAGCTGGACGACTTCCACCGCAAGCCCGAGCACCACCGCTCGAACGCCATTCCGAACGTCGATGTCCTTCTCGCCTCGTCGCAGCAGCGACAGTACGTGGAGGGCGAGCTGAAAAACATGGATCTGGTCGGCGATGGCATCGTCCTCGTCCTCGGCATCCTCGGCGAGCTCTTCTTCTGACTTCCCCCCCACCCCCAGGCACACGCACGAACATGACGCACCCACACCCCTCGCGTTCCACGTTCCTCCTGCTGCTCGCACTGACGGCCCTGGCCGGCTGTGAGCCCAAGCCTCCCACCACCCCCACCGAGCAGACCCACTCCGACGTCCAGTTCGACGTGACGGTGCCGCCCGAGACGCCCGTCGACGCCACCCTGCTGCTCGTGGGCTCGGATCCGTCGTTCAAGGGCTCCTCTGGAAAGGGCCTGGAGCTCATCTACCAGGGCGGTACCACCTTCTCGGTGAAGGCGAGGCTGCCCAAGGACAAGGAGCTCACCTACACCATCCAGATGACCGCGCCGTCCGCGCAGGTGGCGCTCGACTCGGCGGGGGTGGCGGTGCCCGCTCGCACCGTCCAGGTGCACGAGAACGAGGAGAAGGTGGGCTTCGAGGTGGAGCGCTGGGGCCCGGAGGGTGGCGCCACCGGGGCACGGACCGTCTTCATCGTCGCGGTCCCGGACATCACCCCGCCGGATGCGGAGGTCTGGCTGTCTGGCAACCAGCCCGAGCTGGGCAACTGGAACGGGGCGGGCGTGAAGCTCTACAAGGCCGTCAACAACAGCTACGCCACCACGCTCACCTTCGCGGCGGGCACCTCGCTGGCATTCAAGGCGACGCGCGGCTCGTGGGAGACGGTGGAGAAGAGCGCCGAGGGCCGGGAGGTGGGCGACCACACCTTCAAGACGGGAGGAGGCTTCGAGCGCGTCTCCATCACGGTGGGCTCGTGGGCGGACTTCGGCAGCGTGCCGCCGCCCCAGGTGCTCACCGGGAAGATCGAGTACCTGAAGGACGTGACGTCCACCCTCACCACGCTCAAGAAGCGGGACGTCATCATCTGGCTGCCGCCGGGCTACGACGCCAATGACACCACGACGCGCTACCCGGTGCTGTACATGCACGACGGGCAGAACCTGATGGACGCCACCACGGCGGCGTACGGCTTCGAGTGGGGCGTGGACGAGACGGCGCAGAAGCTCGTCGAGGAGGGCAAGGTGGAGCCGCTCATCATCGTGGGCGTCTACAACACCTCGGACCGAGGCCCCGAGTACACGCAGGTGCCGGATCCCCGGTACCCCGAGGTCGATGGCGCCAACGGCGGCCGGGCGGATGACTACGGCAGGTTCCTCGCCGAGGAGCTCAAGCCGATGATCGACAAGAAGTACCACACGAAGACGGACGCGCAGTCCACGGGCCTGGCGGGCTCGTCGCTGGGGGGCCTCGTGTCCATGTACCTGGGCATGACGCGCTCGGAGACCTTCGGCCGGCTGGGCGTCGTCTCTCCCTCGGTGTTCTGGGGCCAGAAGGACATCATCACGAAGGTGAAGGCGCTGGAACAGAAGCCGGCGCTGCGCATCTGGCTGGACATCGGCACCGAGGAGGGTGGCAACGGGCAAGAGACGGTGGCCGATACCCGGGAGCTGTACGACGCGCTGGTGGGCGAGGGTTGGGTGGCCGGCTCCGACCTGAAGTACACCGAGAAGGAGGGCGCAGGTCACAACGAGGCGTCCTGGGCCGCGCGCTTCGGGGACATCCTCCAGTACCTCTACCCGCCCCGGTAATCCCTCTCAGTCCCGCTCGGCCCGGGGTGGCTCCATCAGCGAGGCCACCTCGGGCGAGTAGCCCCCGGGGCCCTCTCCGTGAGCGATGAGCGGCGGGCGCACCGCGAGCCCCCGCTGCCTGTCGCGCACCGCGTGCACGAGGAAGCGCGTGGCCGGAGCCTCCACGCGCGCGTGCACGAAGCGCAGGGCCACCGGGTACAGCTTCGCCGCCACGAGCAGCCCGAGCACCTCCGCCACGCGCGCCGCCGGGTACACGAGGCTCACCCGTCCCCCCGGGCCCAGCGCATGCCGGGCCGCCGCCACCACCGAGGGCGCGTCACACGCCAGCTCCTGCTTGGACACGGCACGCTCCTCGTCCGGGCTGCGCACCCCCGCGTGCGCCGGGCGGAACGGAGGGTTGGACACCACGTGCGCGTAGGCCCCGGGAGGAAACAGCGAGCGCGCCTCGCGCAGATCCCCGAGCACGGGCCGCACCCGTCCCTCACAGGCATTGAGGGCCACGGCACGCATCAGCCGCGCGTGCACCTCGGGCTGCAGCTCCAGCGCGTCCACCGGTCCCAGGCCGAACTGACACGCCAGCAGGAAGGACACCACGCCGCTGCCCGCGCCGAGCTCCAACAACGGGCCTCCCGCGTCGGAGCCCTCGGTGGCCGCGAAGGCCGCGAGCAGCACCGCGTCCAACGTGAAGCGGTAGCCGCTCCGGCGCTGCAACACCCGCACGCCCGCGGTGCCGATGGAGTCGAGCGTCTCGTCCGGCGCGGGCATCACGGGGTCCTCGGAACTGTCGGGCACACGGCCGTCACTCTATCCGGCCGTGCACAGCGCGCACGCCCTCCGGGGGGCCGGGGCTGGCTTCACCCGGAGTGATGCACAGCTTGCCCGACCATGGTCCGCCACGTCTCCCTTCCCGTCGTGCTCCTGGCGCTGGCCTCCAGTGGTTGTGGCAGCCAGCTGGAGCCTTGCACCGAGGGCTGTCCGGACATCTCCGGGGTGTACACCGTCCAGAACGCCACACCGGTGGGGCAGTGCCCCTTCAGCCCCTACCTGCTGGCGCCCACCGTGCAGCTGTTGCAGAGCGACAGCGGGCGGAAGGCCACCCTCGACGTCATCGATCCGTCCTCGAACCTCGAGGTGCACCTGACGGGCGATGTCTATGCGCGCGGACCGAAGGAGGACGCCGCGTTGCTCGGCTCGTTCCAGCTCAACTCCTCGGTGGTGCGCTCCGCCAGCCAGTCCGACACCCAGCCGAGGGTGCTGGACGTGAGCGCGACGGGCTCCGTGTCGCTGCACGAGGGCCGCCGCGTGCTGTCCGCGACGCTGAGCACCACGGACATCACCAACGGCTCGAACACCGGCTGCAGCATCTCCCTCGCCATCACGGGCGAGGGGAGCTGAGCGCGGCTCCAGACGTCAGGGAGCGCGCTGGTAGTCGGTGAAGATGACCAGCACCTCGTTGCGGACGTTGCCGAGCACGGTGACGACGTAGATGTTCTCGGGCGATCTGGGCTGGCTGATGAGGCGGAAGGGGTCGAAGTTGAAATAGGGCGCCGCGCTGCTCTTCATCTTGCCGTAGGCCGCCGTGCTGGCGTTCCAGGCGTACAGACGGCTCTGCCGATCGAAGGCCAGCACCGTGAGCACCGGGCTTCCAGAGGCTCCTCCTGTCGGCGGAGTGTCCAGGGCTCCCGGCGGCAGCGTGCCCTGGACGCGGTAGGACTTGCCCGCCTGGAAGTCGAGATCCGTCCGGATGACCCCGGCCACGGCCTTGGGAGACTTGGGCGACGCGCCGAAAGCGAGGAGGTCGCCGTTCTTCACCTCGTAGGGCGACTGCCCGGTTCCCTTGCGCGCGGGATTGGCCGGAACCTGGACGGTCTGGATGGGCGTCACCAGATCATCCAACCAGAGGAAGACCTGGTAGTAGGCCTGATCCGGCGGAAGGTTGAGCAGGGCGCAGAGGTCGACGTTGAAGTAGCCGCTCTCGCGCAAGGCATTGCGGGCGGGCCCGGGGCCGGCGGCATCCTCGTCGCTCATCAGCGGGAGGATGGCGTCCTCCTCCTCGTCCTCGATGGCGGGATTGAGGTCCGACAGGAAGACCTGCCCGCTGGTGGAGTGGATCGCCACCACGGTGACGGGTTTGGGAAGCTGTTCGCCGTAGAGCTCGGTGTAGGGCCAGCCCAGCTCATACACACCGAGCAAGGCGACGCTCGGGCCATTGGCGCTCTGCCCGGGCTGAAGCGTGAAGGCCAGGTTGGCGAAGGCCTGGGTGAACTTCGGTGAGGAGGGCTGCGGGTCGTACCAGAGGGTCGCGGGGATGCGGAAATCGTCGCTCATGTCTTGCTCCGCTCAGTCGAGGGAATCTCTTCGGAAGGTGCCTAGAAGTCGGTGTCTCCCACCACCTTGGGGACGGAGAGATCCCTCGCTCGCAGGGCCTGGCCGCAGTTGGGGCAGTAGTTCACCGTGATGGGCGTGGAGAGTGAGTGGTACATGATGCACGAGGGCGAGACTCCCACATCGACGAGCTGGCCGGTGTCCAGCTGGGCCGCGACGAAGGTCTCGACCGCGGACCTGCAATGATTGCCCGTGCCGATCTGGGCGCCGTAGGGAGGAGCGACCTCGCTCACCCTGTCCGGCGGCGGCGGGTTCTTCAAGTTGTAGCGGGTCTGGTTGTTGCGACCGAGATACCAATGGACATTGCCGTTCTGTCCCTGGTTCGGCACCTTGTTCGCGGTGAGGCCGAGGTAATGGCCGGTCTCGTGCCACATGGTGTGGTTGGCGGACGCGGTCGCGTCGTAGCCGGCGAGGGTGGCCGCCTTCTGCTCCCGGTTGCGGATGCCCACGAAGGTCTTGCTCCCCGAGGAGAAGCCCGAGACGATGGTCTGTCTCCTCAAGGTCACTTGGACCTTCACCTGGTCGAGCGCGCGCCCGCCCAACAGGTCGAAGATGTTGATCTTCAGCTTGAAGCTGGCTTCGCCCTCGTAGGTGAGGGAGACGCGGTCATCCGGGATGGCGTTGATCACACTGTTGTCCAGCGCCAGCACCTTCCCACTTCCCGCGACGAGCCAGTTGGCCTTGGCGGAGAGGTCGTAGGGGTCATTGAGCACCTTCGACACCATCACCAGCGTGGGAGCGGTGATCTGGATCTGCTTGGGGGTGGGGGCGCCGGAGGCGATGGTATCCATGAGCACGAGGTCGAACGTGCGCTCGGTCGGGGCGGGCAGCCCGTTGCCATTCCACCACGCACCCGTGGCATTGGCCTTGGTGACCACTCCCGTATGGGGAACGACCAGGACATTGCCCTTGCGCTCCATCTCGAGGAAGGAGGCGGCGTATTGGTTGATGAAGGTCGGCTCATTGGCGCGGTTGGTGTAGTCGCCACCGCCATGGCGCCGCATCACCGCGAGCGTATAGAAGATCTTCTGCCAGACCTGGAGAGGCTTGGACCGGGTGTTGGCCGGCGCGGTGTCTCCCTTCGCCCCGAGCTCGGTCTCGCCCTTGCGGGCGTCATCGGCGAGGAAGGCCACGGCGTGGAACTTGTCACCACCGTAGCGGGAGAGCTTGATCCGGGCACTGGCCTTGCCATCGGAGCCGGTCGCCGCGGTCACGTGCTTGTCAGCGGCCTTGAGCTCGTCCGGGACGTTGGGCACCCGGGGGGTCCCGACGGCGGCGTTGCCATTGCCATTGAACCCCCACAGCATGAAGTCGACATCGATGCCCGCCTTGGCCGGTTCGACCTCGGCGGTGACCAGGACGCCGCGGCCGTTCTTCGAGGGATTGCCGTTGTCGTTGGCGAGCAGGGAGCGATCCGGCGGCTGGTTCACATACTGCTTCCAGCCATCGATATCGGGGGTGACCCGGACGATCTTGACCACGGTCATCGCCGCCCAGTCGCCATTGCGCAGTGAAGGCTGGCGGTCCGGCCAGCTCTCGCCGACACGGTCGTCGCGGCGCAGGCCGAGCTCGACGCGGACGTCGCACAGGTCGGCGCTCACCGCCTTGCCCTCGGCCCAATAGGACTTGTCGCTGGCGCCCACGTCGGTCTTGCCGAGGGCGAGCGGGTGATCCTTGTCCGCGGCCACGGTGCTTCCGGCCTCGCTGTCGTAGAGGGTCAACCGGTCCTGGGTGGAGACGACGCTCACGAGCACCTGATACGAGGCCGCCGCCACCGGCCAGGTGCTGGTGTCGACCTTCTTGAGCACCAACTTAGCGCGACCGTACTGCTTCTGGACGTTCTGGACGTGGAGGAAGCGGCCCTCCTGGCGCATGCCCCGGGGGGTCATGGGCACCTCGGTGATGGGCGAGGTGCCGCCGTCGTCGCGATGGACCGTCAGCTTCAAGGGAATGACGGCGAGCTCCCGCTTCGCCTCGCTGGCCACCGTGACAGCCGGAGCGGAGACGGACGGCTCCGGCGCCTTGGCCTTCAGGGTCAGCGTGCTCTTTCCGGACGCAACGCCTCGCAAGTAGTAGACCCGGGTCGGGTCGACGAGCGCCGCATTGGGGATGAGGGCCTTGTCGTCGCGGAAGTTGAGCTCGAGGGTACAAGCCTCGTCGAGGTAGACCCGGACGTTGCCGTTGTCCCGCTTCAGCTCGCCGTCACAGGTGTAGGGGGTGTTGGGCGCGCTCTGCGTGACGTAGAACCGCGCCCGCACCGGCGTGGTCCTGTTCTTCGCCTCGGAGGAGGTGTCGAGCAACACCAGGTCGTACTCGGTGTCGATGACCGGCGTCACGGTGTTGGTGGCCTCGACGAAGACCGGCACCGCGCCGTTGACCGTCTCGGGCTTGAGCTGATTGGAGGGCTGGATGATGAAGTAGGGCTTGTTCGGCGCCGGCAACTCGAGGGCGAAGGAGACCTCCTTGTCCAGCGGACCGTCCCAGGTCAGGTAGAAGGTCTTGCCCGCCTTCAGGTCGACGTTGGAGATGGGAGCATCCAGCTTCTTGTCCGCGAAGAGCGGATCCTTGCCCTTTCCAGTCCCATCGAGGGCGGCGAAGACGAGGAGCCGGGCATCGCCGCGCACCAACGTGCCATCCTGACCATAGGACGCGGACGCATTGCTCTGGGTGATGGCGACCTTGACGGGAGTCAACCGCCCCGGCGCCACCGTTCCTTGAGGGGCGAGCGTCTTGCCAATGAAGTTGGCTGCCTTGACGGGGACCGTGACGGAGGCGGGAGAGGCCAGCGCGAACGCCCTGTCCTTGGGATCATGCAGGGACAGACTCAACGCCACATCACCGGGGGCCGTGCCCACGAGGTAGAGCTCGAGGGGTTTGCCCGCGGTGAGCAGAGCATTGGGGATGACAGCCTGGTTGTCGAAGAAGGCGACCGGCCGGGTCCGTTCCTCGTTCCAGAACAACTGGAGGCTGGGGGAACCGCGCTGCAGCACTCCGGCGCCCTTGTAGGGGAGGACCTTGCCGGCGGTCTGATCGATCGACAGCAGCACCTTGGGCGAGGTGCCAACGAGCGAAGGGAACCAGAGGGCGCCGTCATGCTCCCGGGGAAGGTCGAGCGCCACGCGGGGCGTCACGGTATTGACGGGGAGCAACGATACCTGCCGGGCCGCCGTTCCGGCCGGTACGACCTGCTTGGGGTCACTGTGGGGCTTGAGGCCCAGGGTCAGGATGACCGTGGCGGGGGAGACATCCGGTGCCGCCTTCATGAAGAAGGGGAGGGGAGCATTCAGCGCCAGGTTGGCGGAGGGAATCACCGCCTTGCCGTCGGTCACCGCCAGCTTCGTGGTGCAGGAGGCGTCGGTGTAGAGCTGGATTCTGGCGTCCTTCGGCGAGAGGGAGAGCTCGCCGGTGCCGTTGTAGGCGGCGGTGGAGTCGTTGTCGGTCCTCTCGTAGGTGAGGGTGACGACGGTGGGAGCGCCGCTGGGGTAGACCCGAGGGTCGAACGGTTCGGTGTTGCCGATCAGGACCTTGGGGGTCAATACGGCGGCGGCCTTGACGGTGATGTCCTTGGAGGCGCCCGCGTCGTTCTGGATGACGTTGATGCGGTTGCTCTTGGCGCCGGTGATGAAGTCGGTCTGCTTCCGCTCCGACGTCTCCAGGAGATCCAACACCAGGGTCAGACGGATCGGGACGATGCCGGTGGCGACAATCCCTTTCATGTAACAGGTGATGCCCGTCTTGCCACCGCCGAAGTCCTGGGTCTTGAGCTGGGCGGGGGTGAGGCGCGCCTGGTTCTCGGAGAAATTGAGCTTCTGCGTGCAGGCGATGTCCAGGTAGAGGTCGATGCCCTCGCGGCTGCGGGTGATCGTTCCACCGCCGGGATAGGGGGCATTGACCCCATCCGTCTGCGTCATGGAGAAGTCGATCCGCGTTGGCTGCTCCGTGCCCCCGGAGGGATCGAACCAGAGCTCTGCGGATGTAGCGATCTGCGGAGTGACGATGTTGGGCATCGGTGGCGTCCTGAGCGTGCAGCCGTGAAAAGCGCTGCCGGGAGGACGTACGGATGCGGAGGGTCGTGACACTCCTCCGAGGCCAGAGCGGGCCTCGGAGGTCAACGCCTGGAGTCCCGCTCAGGGCCTCTTGCGCAGGATGGTGCCACCGGGGCCGACGACGAGCAGGCCCTGGTCACCCAATGGCAGCACACCCCGGAACGGGCGGTTCACCCCCGTGTCCTCGGTGGCCCAGCTGCTGCCCGTCCAGCGCAGCAGGGTGCCACTGTCCCCGCTGGCCCAGACCGTTCCCGCTCCGTTGCCACGGACGGAGAACAGCTCCACGCCCAGGGGTGTGGAGACATCCGTCCAGGCCGTGCCATCCCAGTGGAAGGCCTTGCCCGCCTTGCCCACCACCCACACGTCGCCGGGCCCACTGCCCCACACGTCGTTGAGCCAGGCCGTGGACGGCAGTGTCACCGTCGTCAGCGCGGTGCCATTCCAGCGGCGCAGGCCATCGCTGCCCGTCACCCACACGTCGTCGGGTCCGCTGCCCCACAGGCCCGTGAGGGTCGTCGTGGAGGTCACCTGCGTCACCTTCCAGGTGGAGCCGTTCCAGCGCCCCACCTTGTTGGTGCCCACCGTCCACACGTCACTCGGGCCGCTGCCCCACACGTCGTTGTAACCGCCCAGCCACAGCCCCGATTGCGCGGCGGCGGAGCTCCACGTCGCGCCGTTCCACCGGTAGAGGATCTCCCCGGCCGCCCAGACATCGTTGGGGGCGCTGCCCCACAGTGCCTTGAAGCGGTAGTCACTGCCCGTCGAGACCGTCCGCCAGGCCTCGCCGTCGTAGTGCAGGACACCGGCATCCGTGCCACCCACCGCCCAGATGTCGTTGGACCCGAAGGCCAGCAGACCCTGGAGGTTCTGGTTGCTCTCGCCCTCGGACCTGCGCGCCCAGCCCAGCCCGTCGAAGTGCCGCACGTCGCCATAATCCCCGACGATCCAGAGATCCCCCGCGCTCGTGCCTCCCACGGCGTTCACCTTCTGCACCGGGAACGAAGCCGCGGACCAGCTCGAGCCGTCATAGCGGATGACCGCGGTCGGAGCGGTGGCCCGGATGTCGTCGGGACCCCGGGTCCACACGGAGGTCAGGTCCGCGCTGTAGGGCGTGGTGACGACGGACCACGCACTGCCATTCCAGCGCAGCACCTTGCCGCTCGTGCCCACCGCCACGACATGACCGGGCGCGCTGCCCCAGACGTCGTAGAGGGAGCTGACCGTGATGGGAATGGAGACGGACGTCCACTCCGTCCCGTTCCAGTGGTGCACCCAGCCACCCGAGGCGGCCCCGCCCACGGCCCACACGTCGTTCGCGCTCGCGCCCCAGACGGAGCGGAAGGTGGTCGTGGCTCCACTCGTGACCGACGTCCAGGCCGAGCCGTTCCAATGCAGCAGGGTGCCGGCCTCGCCCACGGCCCACGCGTCGCTCGGGCCACTGGCCCACACGCCGTACAACACCTTGCTCGTGCCGCTCTGCACCGACTTCCAGCCGGTACCGTCCCAGTGCAGCACGACGCCGGCCTCGCCCACGGCCCACACGTCGCGCCGGCTGCTGCCCCACACCGAGTTCAGCGTGCCGGTGGTCAGCGAGGGGAAGTACGTCCAGCCCGTCCCGTCCCAGCGCTGGAGGATGCCGCGCTCACCCACCATCCACACGTCACTGGCACTGGCGGCCCAGACGGATTTCAGATGGTTGCCCTGCGGCCGGGGGTTCTCCCAGCACCAGCCCTCCGCGTTGCAGAGGGGAAAGGCATTCCCCACCGCCATGCCCGCATCGTCCTCCGAAGTACCTCCATCACCCTGGGTGTTACCTCCGTCACTGGGGGTCCCACCGGTTCCGGCATCACTCTCCGATGCCACGGGCGGCTGCGCCCCGGGTGTATCGCCACCACAGCCCCAAAACCCAGACAGTCCACACAGCGCCAACACCACGGCCCAACGCTTCATACTTTCCAGGTGTCCTTCCTCCGCTTCCCACTCCGGCCAGCAGGGAACGCGGTGTTTCCATATTGACGGAAGGGACCTGGAGTGGATCGGCCAGCAGTACGGACTCGAAGTGGTCAGCTCGTCAGCGGGACGGACGAGAGCGGTATTCCCTTCAAGAGAGCATCCCGAAGCAGGTTCGCAAACGCGGAGTACTCCTCGGATGCCGAGGCCGCTTCGTCGAGCAGGCGCCGCGCGTTGGGATCGATCGTGGCACGCTGGGCAATGAACCAGAGTTGTTTGACGCGGGTCGATCGGTGTCTGCGCAGATCCTGGCGATTGAGCCCGAGACACTTCTCCGTGGTGTCCCCCCGTGTCGTCCTTCCCCGCACGCTGGCGAGCCTCGTCACGGGATCGTACTCGAAGGAGAGATGCAGCTCCGGGTCCTCGGTACAGGGGTTGACGAGAGGGCCTCCCTGAGCCTTGAGCGGGAACTCGTCACCCTTGTGCTCGCTGCCGTTACACACGCCGCAGGCCAGGACGAGGTTGGACCAGGTGAAGGCCTGCTTCGGGTACTTCGATTTCGGCCGGTAGTGCTCGATGTGTCCGTAGTCGACGTGCAGGATGGAGCTCTCGCAGTATGCGCACTTGCCGTGGAAGAGCGTGACGAGCGCATCCTTCACGTCCTCGTGCCGGTACCTGTCCAGGACGCGCTGGCGCTCCTTCGGCGTACGTGCCGTCTGGAGGTCCCTCAACCACCGCGCCCGATTGCGAGTCAGGACGTCGGGCGCGCGTCCACGCCTCACCCGGATCATCCCCGGCCTTTCCCCTGGAGCGCCTTGTCGATGTAGGCATCCAGCTTCGCATCGAGTGAGCCCGGCTCAGGTGGACCTCCGAGGGGCCTGGCCTGCTGCATGAACGCGCGCAGCCGCGCGAATTCCTTCTGCTCGGCCTGGCTGCGCCTCTTCTTGCGAGCCAGAGCGTCATACCGGTCAATAGCGGCCTGTGTTGGAGGCGAGTAGGGTGACAACTGACCGAACGCCTCGCTCTGGAGGATGCCGTCCACGCTGAGGGCCGCAAGGGTCTCCACCTGCTCCACCCGGGTGACGCCCTGATCGAGTGTCAGCCGCAAGGTGAGGGCATCCTCCCCGGCCCCGGCGGCCACGAAGGGGCTGTGCGTCGCGACGAAGAACTGGAGCTTCGGGAATTGCTCACGCAGCCAGCCGGCGATGTACCGCTGCCAGCGGGGGTGCAGGTGGATGTCCAATTCGTCGATGAGCACCACCCCTTCCTCATGAAGGGGATTGGCACTCTTGGGGAAGGCTTGGATGAGCCTCCAGACCAGATCTCCGGCGAGCGCCAGGACGCTCCGGTAGCCATCGCTCATCGCGATCGTTGGCACCTTCCGACCTCCCACGTCGAAGAGGATGCGTCCCTGCTCAGTTACGCTATCGAAGCGAGTCCCTCTAGGCAGCATGCTATTGATCGCATTAATGCCCAGGTCGCGCTGGCGCTCGGCTTGACGGGAGCTTTGACGCCTCTTGGCGCTGACATAGTCGAGGTAGACCATCCACCGCTCGAATGTCGCGAGGGGCTCGTCCTCGTTGAACTGGGTGAGGAAGTTCGTGTAACGCGCCTGGGGCTCTAGTGCTGGGACAATGACCTGCTGAGAACGTGTCAGACGCCGAAAGGCGCCGTATCCGGCTGCGAACCACCCCTGTCCCCTTGAGGAGAAGGCGTGCTCGCGCAGCCACGACAGGTGCGGTGAGGGAAACCCTACGATGGTGGGCTCCGTATAAACCCGGCCCCTCAAAGATAGGGGTTTCCTACCTGTCACCATCAAGTCGTGGTGAAACAGCTTCGATGGCTTCTTCGCCTTTCCCGGGTCCTTTTTCCCTTGGTGAAAGCGAACGTGCAGAAGGCCTTGCTTCGACTCATCCCGTAACCATCCCACCGGGCGGGGAATCAACGTTTGCGCTCCCTCCGGCCCTGCCATGAGAAGGCCAAGTGCCTGAAGCACCGTGCTCTTGCCGCCACCATTTTCACCCAGCAAGGTCACCCAGCGGTAAGGCTTGTCTTCGTGAGTGAAGGAGAACTCCTGCCTCTCGAAGCTGCGGATGTTATGAATGATCAGTTCCTTGACCCACATGGTGCGTCGTCCCCACGGCGCTCAGCGCCTGCTGCCCGCTAGCCGCTCGGCGACGTCGATGACCTTCGCCTCGACGTTGGTGTTGTCCAGCTTGTCCACCTCCGCGATGCCGGTGGGGCTGGTGACGTTGACCTCGGTGAGCCAGTCGCCAATCACGTCGATGCCCACGAAGTACAGGCCCCGCGCCTGGAGCGACGGCTTGAGCCGGGCGCAGATCTCCAGCTCGCGCGGGGTGAGCTGCGTCTTCACCGGAGTGCCACCCGCGGCCATGTTGCCGCGGTGGTCGTCCTGGGCCGGGACGCGCAGCACCGCGCCACAGGGCTCGCCGTCCACGAGGATGATGCGCTTGTCACCCTGGCGGCTCTCCGGGAGGTAGGCCTGGGCGACGATGGCCTTGCGGCCTCCGAGCGTGAGGACCTCGAGGAGCGAGCGGGTGTTGCGGTCTCCGGGCTGGAGGAAGACGATGCCCTGGCCGCCGAAGCCCTCGACGGGCTTGAGGATGGTGCCCTGGGGATGGCTCGCGACGAACCGGGAGAGCGCCACCATGTCGCGGGCGATGAGCGTCTCGGGCATGAGCTCGGGGAAGCGCAGGCCGAAGAGCTTCTCGTTGGCATCGCGGATGCCGGTGGGGTTGTTGAGGAAGACGGGCTCGCGGCCGTTGCACAGCTCCACCAGCTGGGTGGCCTGGATGAAGTCGGCGTCGACGGGCGGATCCTTGCGCAGGAAGAGCACGTCGAGGCTCGACAACGGGCGGATCTGCTCGTCGAGCAGGTCGAAGTGGTTGCCGGGCTCGCGGCGCACGGTGACGGTGCGCATGCGGGCCTCGGCGGAGGTGCCGCCGAAGCGGAGCCAGGGCTGCTCGAAGTAGCGCACCTGATGCCCGCGTCGCTGGGCCTCGAGCATGAGGGCGAAGGTGGAGTCATGATCCACCCGAACGCCCTCGAGCGGGTCCATGAGGAAGCCGATGGTGAGCGCGGCCATGGGGTGCGGGTGCCTCCTGAGCGGGGACGAAGATGATACCCGTTGAGTAGACGCACGGAGGCGGCCGCGCGAGAGAAAAAGCACGCGGGGCGAGGATTCCGGGTGACGCGGTTGACACACCGAGGGCCCGGCATCACTACCGCGGCCAGCACACAGCGGATCCAGCACCCCGGGGGTAGGAAAGGCACAGCTCGTCCGGACGGCAGGCCTCTGGCCGTTCGGGATCACAGGTGGAGCGGCACACTCCCAGGATACAGACCGAGCCTTTAGCGCAAAGGGGCTTGTCCGTGCCACAAGACTGGGCGCACGACATCCATATCTCCAGGCCCGTATCCGTCTGGAGGGGTTCTCCGAGGACGCACTGCTGGCCTTCGGGGCAGGCCTTCTTGAGACATCCCTTCCCACGCAGCACGCCACACACCGAGGCGCCGCCCTTCATCCGGACACATTGCTGACCCTTGGAGCAGACCCCGCGCTCACAGGTGGGCAAGCACGAGGGTCCATTCAGGCCGTCCTGGCAGAAGAAGCCCTCCGGGCAACCCGGTGGCTCGTCCAACAGGCAGGGGCGGCCACACCATCCCTCGTTGCAGCGCAGACCCGGTGCGCAGGTCTTCTCTTCACGATCCGTCGTGTGCACGCACGACTCACCCTCTGCTCTCAATCCCGGGTTCACGCACACACGAACCAGAGGACCTTCATCCAACGTGCGGAATGATTGACAGGTCTCTCCCTGTTCGCATTGTGAGTCCGTCTGACATCTGCTGTCGGTACAGAGCCCATCGCGTTCGTCGAGGATGAAGCTCAAACACCCGAGGGGATGTTCACAATCCCCACGTCCCGAACAGTGCTTTCCGTAGGTCTGCAGCTTCCAGGTCTCCTCCATTGGCAATACGGGAGCCGTTTGTGCGGCTCTCCAACGAGAGTCATTCCAGGATTCCCGATACGCCGTGCCGGCAACGAACACGAGCGGTAACGGGAGCAAGAACCCAAGAGCCAGGGCAAGGAGAGTGCTTCGATTCACTTGCAAGTCACCTGACAGGGCAGGGTCCTACAATTCCAGTCCTCTACCTTGTCATCGGGGCAGATCCTCTCCTCGTCTTCCTCCTCCTCCTTCTCTTGTTGATTGTTTCGTTGCTTCACCTCTTGTCGGAGCGCCTCTTCCCTGAACTCCTGATTGCGCTGCTGGCGATTCTCCCGCTCGTCCTTCTCCATCGCCCGATCGAGCGTACCGCCCTTTCGATAGGTATGCGGGCACCCGGTTCCCAGGACCAGCAGCCCCATCGCGGCTGTGAGCATGGCGCGTTGACCCATGAACTCCCCCCTGGCTGGATGATGCCTCAAACGCTCGATGGACCTCGAAGTGGAGGGAGCGACTCTCCATCGTGGGATGCCCACTGCCTGACACCGGACCCGGGTAGCCCCCCTTGATGCCGGGCCTCGACTTCAAGGACGCTCGTGTCCGTGCCCCTTGGCGGACCCGACACACGGAGCGATGCCTTCGCCCTCCACGAGTTGGAACGGCATCAGCGTCGGCGTGAGCAGGGCATCCCCACGCTCACCGTGCTCGCAGGCCCTCCCGGTCTCGCCTCCTCCCTCTGGCGTCGCTGGCTCGACTCCCTCCACCGGCCCGTCTGTACCGTGCTCGCCACCAGCGAGGTCGAGGTCACCCGCGCCTGGCTGGAGACGCTCGCACGCCTCGGAAGTCTGGAGTCCGCCGCGGCGGACTTCCTCGGTGGGGCCGCTGGCCTCGCTCCGGGCGAGCTGCCCTCCCGCTTGAAGGCGAAGACGTCCCACGAGCGAGACGTCCTCCTCCAGGAGCTGCTCCCCTCGGCTCCCGATGGAGACTCCACCCGCGTGTGCAGGTGTCTCCTCCAACCACAAGTTGTCCACAATCCAGGTGTCCCCCTCGACGCGGTGCTCGAGGCCTGTGGCCGGGACGCCATCCGCGCGCTCGCGGCACTTCATGCGATCCTCCCCCCGGCCACCGCCCCCGCACTGCTGCTCACCGGCTCCGGCGCCGAGGGACTGGCACGCGCGGCCCGCATCGCCTCGAAGCTGTGTGCCTCCATTCCCTCCCTCGTCATCGCCCTGACCGCGGATCGGCCCACGCTCGACGCCTACCTGCACGGCGAGGCGTCCAAGGCCCTCACCATGGTGCGCGAGGGCCTCCTCGAGCTCGACGCTCCTTCCGCCGAGACACTCGGTCGAAAGCTGGAAGCACTCGGAGTGAAGCCGTCGAAGGAGCTCTCCGCCCCGCTGGCCCGGCTCGCGCGGGACGGCGTGTCGGACGAGGTGCTCACGCTCTTCGGCGAAGTGGTCCGCGAGCACCAGCGGCCCTCTCGGGGAGACGGGCCCGAGGATCGCGCGCGCAGCGCCGAGGAGCGGTTCCTCTACGCCTGCCTCGGAGAGCACCCCACCACCCACGGGCTGTTCGAGCTCAACGCGTCACCGGGCTTCCTCCTGAGGGGCAGGCAGGTCGAGGTGGACCTGCTCGCCCGTCGGCTCTCGCTCGCGGTGGAGATCGACGGCTACCATCACTTCAAGGATCCGGAGGACTACCGGCGCGACCGGCGCAAGGATCTCGCACTTCAACGGCACGGGTATCTGGTGCTGCGCTTCCTCGCCCAGGACGTGGTGGCGCGGCTCGAGGAAATCCTCGACACTATCTCGGAAGTCATCTCGCAACGACGCGAGGCCCTCATGAAGGAGCCCTCGCGGGGGGAGGTAGATCATCATGGAGGGGCACGTTTCTCGTCTGGGTGAGCTGGCGCTCGCGTGGCTGTCGACGCGCGCGGAAGGCAAGGGGGCTCGAAGCGACCTGTCTCGCGCGCTGAAGCCGTTCACCGAGCACCGCTGGAGCGCCAGCGAGTGGAACACGCGGCTCGACGAGACGCTCGCGGCCCTGGAGGCCGGCGGACTCGCGCGGCGCACGGCGCGCAATGGTCTCGAGCTCACCTCCCAGGGGCGGACCCATGCCCTCGCGTGGCTCGGGGTGAAGCGCCTGGAGGGCACCTCCTGGAAGAAGCTCAAGAACACGCACCTGCTGGCGCGGGTGTTGGAGCTGCCACCGTCCTCCGGCAACCTGGCCCGGCTCGGCACCGCCGATGGCATGCGCGCGGTGCTCGTGCAGAAGCACCTGGGCAACGAGGCTCCTGGCTCCAGGAGCCTCACCCAGGTGCGTGACGCGCTGTGCTGGAAGCAGCTCGGCATCGAGACGGACAAGCCCTTCACCCTGGCCGCCGTGCAGGCCGTGCTGCTCGCCCGCGCCCTCCAGGCCTCGCGCGAGGCCGAGCCCACCCAGGCCATGCGGCAGCTCGCGGCCAAGAGCGTCGGCGCCCGGCGCTCGGACGCGGACAGCCTCCGTCTGGCCGCCATGCGCTCCTGGCTCGTACCCTCCTCGGAGCCCGTCACCCAGGCCCCCACGGCTCCCTCCACTTCCCCGGCGCGGCGCAACGAGCTCGCCGCTCCTCCCGAGCCGCCGCTCTTCGACTCGGAGCCGAAGCAGGAGGACCTGCGCGGCTTCGCCGAGCGGGTGCGGGAGGCGGCGAAGGCCTCGACGAGCGGGCGCTTCGGCGAGGACAAGATCTTCATCTCCCACGTCTGGCGCTCCCTGCGCGACCAGCTCCAGGGCCTGGACGAGAAGAGCTTCAAGGACAGGCTGATCGCGGCCAACCGCGAGCGGTTCCTCTCGCTGAGCCGGGCCGACCTGGTGGAGGCCATGGATCCGGCGGACGTCGCCGACTCGGAGACGCGCTACCTCGGCGCCACCTTCCACTTCATCGCCCTGTAGTCGCTTCCTCTCTCGCGGGTGCAAGGGATTCCCGATGAGCCAGCCCGATCTCCGTCTCGCCGCATTCCTCTCGGATCGCACCGAGGTCTTCCACTCCATCCAGCACCGCCATGAGATCTGGCGGCCCGACCCGTTCGACGTGGAGCATGTGCATCAGGAGGCGCGCACCTCCTTCGAGCGTCTGCTCACCCGCGCCACCACGCCGCCCGGCCTGGACTCGGGGCGCATCCTGCTGCTGCTCGGCGAGTCCGGCTGCGGCAAGACGCACCTGGTGCGCGCCTTCCGCGCCCGCGTGCACGAGAAGTCGTTGGGCTTCGTCGGCTACATGCAGATGACGACGGCCACGCCCAACTACGGGCGCTACGTCCTCGCCAACCTCATCGACTCGCTCGACCAGCCCTACTGCGAGCCCTCGCAGCCCGGCTCCGGGTTGATGAAGCTCTCCAGCGCGCTCTTCTCCCGCTGTGGCAAGTGGGCCGCTGGCCTGACGCAGCACGAGACGGACGTCGAGGACGTTCATCAGATCATCAGCGACGCCACCGACGAGCTCATCTCCCTGCCCGAGCTCACGGACATCGATCTGGATCTGATGCGCGCCATCCTCTACCTCCAGCGCAACGAGCCGAAGATCAAGAGCCGCGTCCTCAAGTACCTGCGCTGCGAGGATCTCTCGGATCCGGATCGCAAGGTGCTCGGCGGGATGGTGCCCCGCATCCACGATGACGATCCGAAGAAGATGGTGGAGCACCTCGGCCGGCTGATGCGGGCGCTGGGGCACTCGCTGGTGCTGTGCGTGGACCAGCTCGAGGACATCTACGAGCCCCAGGACGCGGGCATGCCCTTCCGGCGCGCCATGCAGACGATCTGCGATCTGGCGGACCGGGTCCCCTCGTCCCTCATCGTCATCAGCTGTCTGCGCGACTTCTGGGACAGCATGAACACGCAGCTCACGCGGCCCATGTTGGATCGCATCCTGTTGGACCCCGCGCCCATCATCCTGCAGAGCCTGCGCACCGCCGAGGAGGCCCGGCTCATCGCCGAGCGCCGCCTCGAGTACCTCTACGACCAGGAGAACGCGCCCTTCGACGCGGCGGAGCCCACGTACCCCTTCCCGCATGAGGGCTTCGAGGCCCTCGCTGGCATGCGTGCCCGCGACGTGCTCAACGAGTGCCGCCGCTACCGCGAGCGCGCCATCCGCGAGGGCCGTCTCCCCGAGCACTTCCCCCTCGTGGAGGACCTGCCCGGGAAGGTGGAGCAGCGCATCACCCAGCATCCCCAGCCGATCAGCTCGGCTCTGGACCAGCTCTGGAACGACTTCCGCGCCGGGTACAAGGGCTCGCCGCCCGATGATGACTCCGAGCTGGCGGTGCTCCTCGCCTGGGCCCTGCGTGCCAGCACCGACGAGGTGGACAGCGGGCACCGCTTCGAGGCCACGACTCTTGGTGAGTCCATCCACGTGGAGGTCTCTCCCGGGGACGGGAAGCTCCACGTCGCCCTGTGCAATGGCAGGCCGCAGGGTGGGGCGCTCGCGCGGCAGATCGAACAGGCCCGCAAGGAGAAGAAGGGCCGCACCCCCGTCGTCGTCCGCACCACCGCCTTCCCCAACAACCCGAAGACCCAGGCCGCCGAGGAGCTCGGCCGGCTCATCAGCCAGGGTGGGCGCCGCTCGGTGATCGAGGACAGCGATCACCGCACCCTGCTCGCGCTGAGGGACTTCCGCGGGCGCCACGAGTCCCGCGCCGACTTCGCCGCCTGGCTGCGCTCGGCCCGGCCCCTCACGCAGATCAAGGCGCTGCGTGACATCCTCGATCTGGATCGTCTGCGTCCCGCGGCGCGTCCGGCTCCCGCGATCCAGCAGACCACCGCACCGCAGGCCGCCCAGCCGCTCCCCGCGATCCGCACCGCGCCGAAGCCCGCCGCTCCGGTGCAGCCCGCGCCCGTTCCCCCGGCGCCTGCCCGGAAGCTGGAGCCCCTGCGCATCGGCGAGCTGGACAGTCTCTCCAAGGACTCCGTCCTCCTCTCTCCCGGCGATCTCATGCAGCACGCCGCGTTCCTCGGCGGCACCGGCAGTGGCAAGACGACGGTCGCGCTCAACGCCGTGGAGCAGCTGCTGATCCAGGGCGTCCCCGCCATCCTCATCGACCGCAAGGGTGACCTCGCCGGCTACGCCACCGATACCCTCTGGTCACGCCAGCTCGATGATCCGCGCCGCTCCGAGCGCCGCGCCCTGCTGCGTGAACGGCTCGACGTGGCCCTCTTCACCCCCGGGCACCCCCATGGCCGCCCGCTCGCCATCCCCATCGTCCCGGATGGGCTCGACTCCCTGCCCGAGTTCGATCGCAAGCAGGCCACCCAGCTCGCGGGTGACGCCCTCGGCGGCATGCTCAATTACAAGCACACCGGGCGCGACAAGTCCCTGCGCACCATCCTCATCCAGGCCATCGATCAGCTCGTCCAGCTCTCCCCCGCCGGCGTCACCCTGGAGAAGCTCGTCTACTTCATCGACGAGAAGGATCCTCGGCTGGTCAACGCCGTGGGGAGGCTCGACATCAAGCTGTTCGACAGGCTCGTGCAGGATCTCGAGACGCTGCGCATCAACAACGAGGCCCTGCTGGGCAGCGGCGGCGAGAAGCTCGAGATGGATCTGCTGCTCGGCCGCGGTGCCCACGCGCTCCCCGGCAAGACGCGCCTGAGTGTCATCAGCACCAAGTTCCTCGGAGATACCGACCGCGTCCTCTTCTGGGTGTCCCAGCTCCTCATCGAGGTGTCTCGCTGGCTCGGCCGCAACCCCTCCAGTGGCCTGCAGGCCGTGCTCATGTTCGACGAGGCCGACATGTACCTGCCCGCCACCCGGCAGCCCGCCACCAAGCAGCCCATGGAGAACCTGCTGCGGCGTGCGCGCTCGGCCGGTCTGGGTTTGATGCTCGCCACCCAGAGCCCCGGTGACTTCGACTACAAGTGCCGTGACACCATCCGCTCCTGGTTCGTCGGCCGCGTGCGGGAGAAGAACTCGCTCGAGAAGATGAAGCCCATGCTCAGCGAGGCCCGCGTGGACTTCACCGCGAAGATCCCCGGCCAGGCCACCGGCCACTTCCACGTCGTCAACGCGGGCCATGTGCAGCCCGTCAAGGCCGACCCGTCCGTGCTCTCCACCGAGCAGATTCCGGATGATGAGCTGCTGCGCCTCGCCGCCCGTACACTGCCCCAGGCCGAGGCCCGACGCACCGGCTCCTGATTGCGACGAAAGGGAAGTGAATGCCTGCCTATGTGGTCGTGCAGATCGATGTGAAGGACGCGGAGACCTACGAGCGGTACAAGCTGCTCGCTCCGCCGGCGATCGCCGCTTATGGCGGTCTCTACCTCGTGCGCGGCGGCGCGACCGAGGCGCTCGAGGGCTCGTGGCACCCCAAGCGCTTCGTCATCCTGGAGTTCCCCTCCACCGAGCAGGCCCGCGCCTGGTGGGCCTCTCCCGAGTACGCCGCGGCCAAGGCCCTCCGGCAGGCGTGTACGCACACGGAGATGCTCCTCGTCGAGGGTCTACCCCCGGGCGCGGATCCCACCAGGAAGTGAGGAAAGACATCCTCCGCGAGCCGCAACACGCCCCGTTCAAGATCAACCGCCGGGTTTATCGCGCTTGCCGCCCCTGCGTCTGTCAGTAGCGGCAACGGCGCGCTCGGTGTGTGGTCGACTGCGCTTACCAGGCGGCGCCGCGCGGGGTGATTCCGGCTGCCCCGCGGCATCCTCGGCAGGGTCCAGGGCCCAGGAGCCCTCCTCCCAGCGTTTCAACGTTTGAGAGGCGGCAAACGCTACCAGACCCTCACCTTTCGCTGCCTCCTCCAAGATTGCTCGAGCCGCCGCCGTGGTCCTCACATCCATGTTTGGATGCGTAAACAGAGTAGCAAGCGCATCCCGTCCAGAATCCCCATGCGCGCACAACTTATCGAACGCGGCCAAGCACCGTTCCGCATGCTTGTTCCCGGTCTTGGCGTCTCCGCGCCATATCGCCGCCGTCTGCGCTTCCACATGCCGCGCGAAGTCCTCAACCCACTTTTCGAGATTCGTCACGATTAGGCTTGGTTGGACTCGATTTTCGCCCAAGCCTCATTCAGTTCCTTCGTCATTTCGATGGCCACTTCTTTGATTTTAGGGCCAAGTGAATCAACTTTATCTGGATGATATAATGAAAGTAGCTTTAGGTGCTCTCACAATAATCCCTGGGGTTACGACTCCAGGGGTGGACTGTCGAGGCCCCTTAGTTGTTCCTCGGCCGCCTGACGGAATCGCGGCACCGTCTCCACGGCGAGCACGTCACGCATCTGCTGGCGCGCACCTTCGAGATCTCCTGCGTCCCGGAGGCTCGTCATCCGGAACAGAGCGTGAGTGAGCCTCTTCTTGCCATTTCGGAAGCGAGAGAGAATCATCGCCATGATGGCCTCTGCGCCTCCCGGGCTCTCGAGGGCCTCTTCCGTCTCGGCCTCGCTGATTCCAGCCGTGGGCGCGGTCCGGCGTAGAAGGGCGATCAGGTCGTCAGTGAGTTCTAGTGCGTGCCCCTGCTGAACACGGCGTTCAAGAACGGCGAGCTGGTCCCGGTCAGGTAGGTTCGCACTCACGCGCCCGGTTGCGCTCACCTCTGCCAGTTGAGTCACCTCTTTGAGTCTCTTTTCAACCTGCTTGATGTAGAGGGGAACAACCTCCACGGCGAGCACGTCGCGCAGTTGCTGGCACGCCCCATCAAGGTCCCCTTTGTCACGAAGGCCAGAACTCTGGCGTAGTGCTCTGGTAACCCGGTCGGAGCCGTCGTTGATGCGCCGCATGGTCTCTTCTAGCAGCGTGGTGGCCATGTTCACGTCTCGGAGGGCATCCTCTGCCTCCTGCTGACTGATGCCCACCTCTTGCGCGGTCCTGAGCAGGAGGGCCCGCGTGCCTTCCGTCAGTTCCAGCGACTCGCCGTGTTCAAACACTCGTCGGGCTAGTTCACGAATGGAATCCCAACTGATTTTGGCCGACACGATTACTCGTCTTCCGGGGGAGGGCACATATCCGCAGGCCATTTGTGCTGGCCCTCACAGCGGCGGATGCAGTCGTAACAGGGCCCGCCCCAATTGTCGTCCACGCAATGGACGTAGTTCTTGATGCACTCCTGCTTCCACTCCGGAAGGTCTTCGTTGTTCTCGAACTCCTGATCGTCGATTTTCAGCGAAATGTCCCGTAGGACCAGGATCACGTCCGAACGGCTGGCGGTGCAGTTCTCCAGAGGGCTCAGCGGGTACTTCTTTATGCAGCAGTCCACTGTTGAGAGCTCGTTTCAAAAATGGACCAGGGAGCCTAGGTCATCTGACCTGCCTCCCCGGGATTGTTTCATAAATGAACCGCAGAGGTATCCAGACTTCCCTCTACGTACCTGGTGCTCATCCTCGCAAGCATGAGGCGCGAACTGGTCCCGGACGAGCTGTGGGCGAGGGTGGAGCCGCTGCTGCCACGACATCGCCGCAAAGGGAGAAGAGGTCGTCCATTGCGCGACGATAGGGCGTGCCTGCGGGGCATTATCTTCGTGCTCAGGACGGGCATCGCCTGGAGAGACCTGCCAGCCGAGGTGTTCGGGTGCAGCGGGGCGACGTGCTGGAGGAGGCTGCGAAAGTGGAGCCGAGCAGGAGTCTTCGAGAAGCTCCAGCGGGTGTTGCTGAACGAGTTGGGGCACAAGGGGCTCATTGACTGGAGCCGGGCCTCGTTCGACTCCAGCAGCCTACGGGCGATAAAAGGGGGGCCCAAACAGGCCCGAATCCAACGGACAGAGGAAAGGCGGGCAGCAAGCACCACCTGGTCGTAGACCGCCGGGGCCTGCCGCTGGCCACCTTGCTGTCGGCCGCCAACGTGCACGACAAGCGCGAGGCGCTGCCGCTCCTCGACGCCATCCTCCCCATCAAGGGGCCACGAGGCAGGCCACGCAGGCGTCCGGCGAAAGGGCACGGCGACAAGGGGTACGATTATGCCGATACCCGCCGGGGATTACGGAAGCGCCACATCGTTCCCCGCATCGCCCGCCGAGGCGTGGAGTCGAAGGAGCGTTTGGGACGCCATCGCTGGGTGGTGGAGCGCTCCCTGGACTGGTTCCACCAGATGAAACGCCTGCGGATTCGCGAAGAGCGGAACCCACAGATGCACCTGGCACTCCTTCGCCTTGGCCACTGCCTCCTTCTCTATCGCGTGCTTGAGCGCCATTTACGAAATGGCCCTGAATAGGCAGGGCATGTTACCTGACCTCTCAGGTCCATTTTTGAAACGAGCTCTGAGTCTCCTGGTCGGCATGCGATGGCCGCTGCACAACCCGACACGAGCCCACCTATGAGGACAACTACCCAGAGGCGCGGACTGGAATTCTGCTTTTCCATCCTGGAGCGGGGTGTGACGGTGGGGGGACTCACTTCTCGGGGATGTCCGTCAGCGCCAGCTTGAACTGCGCTGTCTTGCCCACCTCGATGGGCACCGAGAGTTCCCTCTTCTTCTTGTCCGCTCCCTTGATCAACAGCAGGTGCTTGCCCACCGGCACCGGCACCTTGAACAGCGGCGTCTTGCCCAACGAGCGCCCGTTCAGGAACACCTCCGCCTCCGGCAGGATGACCAGCGTCAGCGCCCCCTGCTTCACACTCCTCGGGGACTCGCCGTCACCGTCCTTCTTCGCCGCTGCCGGCGTCTCCTTCCCATCCTTCGTCTCCGCCTGCGGCTTCGCGTCCGCCTGCGCGCTGGCTCCCGCCGACGACTCCGCTCCGCCCGCCTTCCGATCCCCGCCCTCCAACTGGATGGGCGTCATCGGCGATGGGTCTCCCACGAACACGGCCGGCGCCCCGGTCGCCTCCTGCTCCTTCATCATCGCGACCACCTTCACCGCGCCGAAACCCAGGCCTCCTCCCACCACCAGCAACACGAGGATCGCCCCCCAGAACCTTCCCGCCCCCGCCTTCCCTTGCGGCTCCGTGGCCCCTTGCTCCTTCGCCGCCACGGGCTCCTTCGGGCCCTCCTCCTCCTTCGTGGCACGCATCACCCTCCGGCCCGTCGTGGCGACCGCCCGCGTACCCGCCGCCGGCGCCTCGAGCCTGGCCGTGTCGCCCGGCTCCCGCCCTACCTCCTCACGCCTCCGTCCCTGCACCGGCTGCTTCGAGCGCTCGCGCGCCGCGGGCTGCCTCTCCGCTCGTGCCGGGCTCGGCTCCGCCGGCTCCCCGCCGGTACCCACCTCCACCGCGCCTCCCAGCATCCGCGCCGTCCCCGTGTCCACCTGCGCGCTCGCCTCGTCCGCGCTCTCCAGCAGCCGGCGCGTTACCTCCATCCGATCCTGGAAGTGCTCGCGCATGAAGGCCGCTCGCTGCTCGGCGTCGAACAGCAGGGGACCCGCAGCCGCCTCGATCGCCCTCGCCATCTCCCGGCCGTTCGCGTAGCGCTCCTCCCGCTTGCGCGCCAACGCCTTGAGCACCGCCGTCGACACCTCGGACGGAATCGCCGGCACCAGCGCCGTCGGCACCGGAATCGGCGCGTCGAGGATCATCTCCATCTCCTGACGCTCGCTCTCCCCCGCGAACAGCCGCCTGCCCGTCAGCAGCTCGTGGAGCATCACCCCCACCGCGAACAGATCGCTCCGCCCATCCAGCGGCTCGCACCGCACCTGCTCCGGTGACATGTACCCCGCGGTACCCTTCACCATCCCCACCTGCGTGCGGCTGGCCCCGTCTCGCGCCTTGGCGATCCCGAAGTCCAGCAGCTTCACCACCCCGTCGTACGCCACCATCACGTTCTTCTGCGCCACGTCCCGGTGGATGACGGGGTAGGGCTTGCCGCTCGGCGTCGTGAAGGTGTGCGCCGAGTGCAGCGCCAGGCACACGTCCCTCACCACCGACAGGCTGAAGCCCGCCGGCAGCGCCACGCCCCTGCGGCGGCACACGGAGCTGATCTGGTTCAGGTTCTGCCCCGCGATGAACTCCATCGCCAGGAAGAGGCCCTCCTCGTCCTGCCCCAGCTCGAACACCTGCCCGATGTTCGCGTGGTTGAGCGCCGCGGTGATCCGCGCTTCATCCAGGAACATCTTCTCGAACTGCTCGTTGCTGCGCGCGTCCGGAAGAATCCGCTTGAGTGCTACATACTTGCGAAACCCGCCCGGTCCCGACGTGAAGCCCAGGAAGAGCTCCGCCATCCCCCCCACCGACAGCTGCGCGAGCACCTGGTACCTTCCGATGCGCTCGCCAAAGTGCAGATCGATGTTGGGGGAGCTCAGCGTCTGAGGCTCTTTGGCCGGTCCGGACATGGCCGCGGAGGATAGCCCACACACCCTGTGGACGGCCTGTGGATGGCTGTGGGTCTCCCTGTGGATAACCCGGCCACCTCACCCACCCCTGTGGAAGCCCGGGGATAAGCGCCAACTTCCCCACATGTAGCACATTCTGGAATCCTGAATGATTCCGAGTGCTTCCAGACTTTTCCACAAGCCCACAGCCCCTGCTGTTACCCCTGTTTGATCAATACCTCTCTTACTCTAGTGAAGAAACAGAGGGGCCTGGGGACAACGGGGAGTTGTGGAAAGGCAGCCGGGTGGCTCAGTGCCGGCCCCGCACCAGCGAGACGAGCGAGAGCAGGGCGCGCGAGGCATCCAGCTCGATGCCCACGTCGCAGCCGGCCAGGAAGAACTCGAGGGTGACGGGGCCCTGGCGCGGCAGCAGGCAGCGCTCGTGCCAGGCCTGGACGGCCAGCCGGAAGAGCTCGCCCAGCAGGGTGTGGCGGACGTCCGCGGGCAGCTGATCCATCCGCGGCTGCAGCGCGAGCGGGATGTAGACGGTGAAGGCCTGCGCCAGTTGCTCGGAAATGGCGGATTCGATGGAAGCCATGTCCGGGAGCCGTGCGAGAACCGTACCGGCACCGGTTCCAGTGTTTCCGGGGGGTTGGCGAGGCTCCCCACCCCGGGAGACCGTAGAAACGCCAGTGCCCCCGAGGGTGATGCGGTGAACGGGTAAGTCCGGAAAGCAGGGGAGCCCCCTCGCGGTCCGGAAGACGGAGGCCTATCTCCCGGGCACCCGGGAGCTCACCGATGACGCGCGACACGAGAGAAGGAGGGTGGAAGCTGGTGTGGGTGGTCCTGCTCACGGGGCTGCTGGGGGCCTGCCATGAGGAGAAGCCGCCGCTGGTGGGGTCCTCTGGCCAGGTGCGCTTCTCGCAGCAGGCACTGGCCTTTCCGGCCACGTACGTGGGTGCCTCGCGGGAGGGCACGGTGCGGCTGGTGAGCGCGGGCCGGGCCCCGGTGCGGGTCGAATGGGACCCGGTGCCCGAGCCCTTCCGGGTGGAGGGGCTGCCCGAGCGGGTGGAGCCCACGGGGGAGCCCACGGTGCGGGTGCGCTTCGCCCCCACGGCGGCGGAGCCGGTGCAGGTGACGCTGGTGGGCCGGGACGAGGAGGGCCGCACGGTGACGCTGCGGCTGTCGGGCGAGGGCCGGCCGGTGCCCGCCTGTCCCACGCCGGTGGCCTGCCACCGCTTCCGCTTCGACGTGGTGAAGGAGGAGTGCGTCGAGGAGGTGCTGGCGGACGGCACGGGGTGCGATCCGGGCAACCAGTGCGTGCTGGACGCGGTGTGCCGGGAGGGCCGGTGCAAGGGCCGCGAGCGCGTCTGTGATGACGGGAATGCGTGCACCACGGATGTGTGCGCCCCGCTGGACGGGTGCCAGTCGGTGCCGGCGCCGCCGTGCCCGGGGGATGGGGCATGCCAGGAGGGCTACTGCGACGCCCGGAAGGGGTGCCAGCTGCGGCCAGCGGCCAATGGCACCTTCTGTGGAGAGGCGCGCGGGTGCGATCTGGCGGACGTGTGCGTGGAGGGCGCGTGCGTGAAGAGGGATCCGCCGGACCGCTTCGTGTGCGCGCCGGCCTCGCCGTGCCAGGACGAGGGCCGATGCCAGGGCTCGGTGTGCATGCGGCCGCCGGCGAAGGTGTTGGAGCCGGGCTGGACGTACGACGCGGCGGCCGAGGGCAAGAAGCTGCACGACCTGATGGTGGGCCCCACGGGGGACCTGACGCTGTCGGGCTACTTCGCGCCAGCGGTGCTGGGAGCGACGGAGGCCTCGCGGTTGGAGACGCCGATGTCGGGTCGGCGATGCATGCTGTGGAACGAGCGGCTGCTGTGCATGGACGTGCCGAGGCAGGGGCAGGTGTCGCTGATGGAGCGGGCGACGGGGACACCGCGGTGGTCGTTCGACCTGGCGGGAGCGCGGCCGGACATCGCGGCGAAGACGTCGACGCTCTTCCTGGCGAGGCTGGCGGTGATGGCGCCGGATCGGCTGGCGGCGCTCTTCGAGGCATACCCGGTGGGGCAGGACTCGAGGACGCAGTGCCGGCTGTATTACCTGGTGGTGCTGGACGCGATGGGAGGGATGGTGTCGGCGCAGGCCCTGGAGGATCCGCTGCTGTCCGAGTGCAACCACCCGCACCCGTTCGGACTGGCGTCGGACACGGTGGGGGACTTGTACGTGACGTTCTCGCCGACGTTGAACACGGGGGCGCCGCTGAGGCCGGGGTCTCCGACGCTGGTGATGGCGTTTTCGTCGGACGGGGTGCCGCGCTGGAGGAGGACGCTGGCCTTCGGAGGAGGCGAGCTGGGGCTGGTGCGGGGATTGCTGATACCCGAGGGAGGCACGGAGCCCCTGCGCACGTCGGACGGTGGAGTGGCGGGGACGCTGCCGTCGAAGCTGGGACGGGCGGTGGCGACCCAGGAGGTGCTGGTGCCGAGCCCCGAGGGAGCGACGGTGAACCCGGACGTGGTGCCACCGGAGTCCACGCGGCTGCGGGGGTACACGGTGCCGGGGCTGGCGCCGGCGTGGACGTACACGCTGCCGGGGGGAGCGAGTTTCACGTCGAAGGAGCTGCGGCTGGGGACGTGGCCGGAGGGTGGGGTGGCGCAGCCGCTGGTGCTGGGCTTCGCGGCGGAGGGAGTGAAGCCGGTGCTGGTGGGGGTGAGGGCGAAGGACGGGAGCGAGGCCTTCCGCTGCGAGCTGGGCTACACCCCGAGGACGGTGCCGCAGCTGTTCGAGCTGGGTCCGGGGTCGCTGACGTTGATGGACGGAGCGACGACGTGCGGCGAGTGCGATCCACCCTTCGCGGAGAGCAGGGCGCGCTTCCAGCGCTTCATGCTGCCGAAGCTGGAACCGGCGGAGGCGCCCTGGCCGGGTACGTTCGGCGGACCGGGGCACGATCATCACGAGGATCCGGTGCGCGCGGTGCCGTGAGAGGAGCGCCTGGAGGCGTTGCCTCGGCGCTCGAAGGACTCTACTGGTTACAACAGGCTCTCACCTGGCCGTAGTAAGGCGGACCGTCTGTCATCATGCACCTGCGGGAGCTGAGGCGAAGCCCTCCGTAATCCGCGCAGAACTGTTCGGCCTGGTCCGTGGCCAATGCGCAGGCTTCCTCGGAGGAGATGGAGGAGACCGCGGTATACGTGGGGCCACACGTCAGCCCGGACTGAATGGTGGCCTGCTCTTGCACGGGTGGTGCGGTCAGGTCGCCGCAATCTGGCAGAATCGGGCACTGCGTGAGGGTGTCGTAGCAGATGCCACAACCACAATAGACTCTTGTATTCGGCCCACACTCATCACTGGCGACCTTCATCGGTACATCCGCCAGTTCTTCCTGCTTCAAGAGCTCTCCGCATCCCACCAATGCTGTCAGCACTGCCAGAGTCGAAAAGAACCGCATCGAGACACCCCACCTGGGACTGAAGCCTGTTGCTCACCATGAGCTGCATCAGTCTAAGCCAGGTGGGGGAAGTCCTTTCAGGAGGGAGGTCCCGGTCGCGCTCGGGAGCAACTGGTCTGACTGTCGGACCAGTTCGTCCGGAGCGCGCCCGGAAGGTGCCCCATCCTTTCCTGCCTGCAAGAGCGCCCCTGAAAGAACCTGCTCCAGCTGGCTTGGGTCGAAGTTCGAATTTCGACCTTACCCATTTTTTGAGCCGCCCGCGGCCAGCCGCACCCGCCGCGGCGCCTGACCCAGGGAGGTTTCATTCCACGCCGGGGCGCCCCTCCAATTCCACTACATGGATGTCGGTACCGAAATGTAAGTAATTGACTCGAATTGCGAGTGTCATTTTTTGCGGCAGGGGCGAGGCCTTTCTCGGGCAAGCTCTCCAACTGCAGTGGTGAGCCCGCTTCCCCTCCCGTTTTCCCTCCTGCGTCGTGCGCCCCCGGCACTCTGCGTGCTGCGGCCGAGCGCTGACGCCTCTTCTCCGCTGCCCTTACGCGTAAGGGTCTCCACTCCTCTCTTCCTGGAAGGCCCGGGTGCGCTCTTCTGCGCGGCGCCGTGCAGTCGCTCCAGGCCGCGAGGGGCGTGGTGTCAGCAATGCGGCTTCCGCGCTGCCGTTCAATAATAGACGGCTATTGACGTGGAGTGCGGCGTCCCCATCTTCGGGGGCAACTGGTGGTGGGCTACCGCGTGAGTGGGGTTGGCACGGAGCTCACTGAGGCCACGAGAGCTTGCCGTTCGGCAAAAACACGGGGCTGAGGGCCTGGCACTGAGGAGGTGCAGCCGAAGGAGACGGGCGAAGAAAAAGGGCCGGACCTGGAAAGTCCGACCCTCACTCCGGGCGGCGGAGCTGCTGGAACAGCCCTGCCTACCCATTCACAGCTGGAACCGGCACTGGAATGCCTGCTCCCGTCCTTGCTAGGGGACACGGGGAACGTAGGCACCTTCGGCGCACGAGTCCAGCGTCGGGAGAGGTGTGCCTCGCGAGAAGTCCATCGCTGAGCGTTTCGACGCTTACGTGGAGAGGGTGGGAGGGCGGCTGTACAAGCCGTGCCGCCGCTTTCTGCGCGAGGCCCTCTTCGGGCTCGTGGACAAGAGGAGCGTCCTCCTCTCTCAAATCGGCCGGGCGCTGAGGGAGGACTCCCGCCTCATTCACACGGAGAAGCGCCTCTCGCGCAACCTGGCCAACAAGCGCTACGACGACGCCGCCGTGGAGGAGGACTACCTGCGCCTCGTGGCCCCCATCCTCCGGGACGAGCGCTACCCGCGGCCCGTCATTGCCGTGGACCTCACCGACATCGCCAAGTCCCGCGCCCGGAAAATGCCGTACCTCTACAAGGTCCACGACGGCTCCAAGGACGAGATAGCCAAGGGGTACCAGGTCGTCTCGATAGAAGCTGTGGGCGTGCGAGGCCGGCGCCTTCCGCTCGTCTCCCGGCTCTTCTCGCAGTCCGCGCCGGGCTTCAAAAGCCAGAACGCCACCACCCTGGAAGCCGTCGCCACCGTCGCCCCGCACGTCCCGGAGGACGCCTTCTGGGTGTTCGACTCCGGCTTCGACGGACGCGTCTTTCTGGAGCGCCTCGACGGGCTCGGTATCTCCTACGCGGTGCGCGTCAAGCTCAGCAACAACCGCTTCGTCCACACCCCTGAGGGGAAGATGAAGGTGCGCGAGCTGGTGGAGTTGCTGCCGCAGCCGCACACCCACCGCACGAAGTACCACCGCCCCGACATCACGGGCAGGAGGCAGTCTCTCAAACTCGGCTTCGTCCGAGACGTGCACCTGCCCAAGTACACTTCCGGGGGCCGCCCCTCCAAGAGAAAGCTGGGCGAGAGGCGCTACTCCCTCGTCGTCGCCCAGGGCATAGGGCTCAAGCCGCTCGTCATCCTCACCACCGAGGACGTCCAGACGAAGGAGGACGCGGCGAGGGTGGTGGACATCTACTTGGAGCGGTGGGGCATCGAGGAGGCCAACAGGTTCTTGAAGCAGGGCTTCAAGTTGGAGATGGTCCGCGCCCTCACGTGGACGGGGCTGAAGCGGATGGTGCAGCTCGTCCACCTTGCGTACGGCTTCCTCGCGCTGCTGGTGCACGGGCCGCGGGCGCAGGTGGAGCGGATTGCCTCCACCTTCAAGGCCTTCGGCCCAGTGCCGGAGTACATGTACTACCGGCTGCTCGAGGGCATTGGCGAGCTTCTCCGGGCCACCATGGACGGGGGGCCGTGAATGTCACGGACATATGAGCTGCCGTCATCGACGGGGAAATGGAACGATCTCCCCGAGCGTGCCGCGCTCATGTCGAGTTGGCGTTGGCTCTGATGGTGGTTCCGATGGTGTTTTAAAGCTCAGTACAATTACGTCACTCACTACGGCTCCATGATTTTTGCTGAAAAGGTTGGGGGAGATCCCCGTCAATCGCTCCAAATCGCTTAGTGGGTACGGAAGGAGGTCCAATGCCGCATCAGGTCCCCTTCCATTCACAAGCAGTTCGATAGCTAATTTCAGCAATCGTGGTTTCTCTACCTCCACGGCGTTCTCGAACGGTTCATTTAGCCGATAGCCTCGACGGTTGTAGTTCACCATCAAGTGCCGTTCACGCTCTGGGGGGATTAGCCCGAGCGTGGCTGCCCGCTTGACCATCATCTTGATGGAGACCTTCCAGCGCAGCTTCAGTGGCTGAAGAGCGTCGAGGTCCACAAGCAACACCTCTTCCATAAATGCGCTCTGCGGGAAGAGAAATGCACCCGCGAAACGGTGTGCTTGGTCCTCGAAGAGCCGCCAGTCCGCTCCATTCCTGAGTCGCTCTGCAGGCACCGCTCGGTGGAGAATGAGGTGACCCAATTCATGTGCAGCATCGAATCGCGAGCGAGCTCCTGAACCGCGATCTGCTGCCAGCATGATGGTCGGCCTCTCACCGCGCCAATGAGAAAGACCGTCCAGCCGTGGCTCTCCAAGCTCGCAACGCACGACAATAGCGCCCTTATTTTCAAGCAACTTTACGACGTTGCTGATGGGGCCATCCCCGAGTCCCCAGTATCTTCGCACCTGGGTAGCCAACTCTTCGATGCGCTCACCGGTAAGGGCTTCTGGGTTGGGAATATCGAACTTGGGGAAATCCACCTTCTGGAGACCCATCACACCAGAGAGTTCACTCGCGACATCACCTGCCCACTTGGCTTGGCGATCTGCGCGCGTGCTCAAAATGGGAGAGACCGAACGGGGTGCGCGACAAAATGTCGTGCTCGGCTTTGGTGCATTATCCGGCCAAAAAAAATACCGCTCGGGCAAGCCAAGCACTGTGGCAATGCGCGTGAGTGTCTCTGGGCGAGGAGTGCTATCTCCGAGTTCGAAGCTGGCAATGCCCGACCGTGTCAGTCGAGTCACTTCTTGCGTCAATCCAGTCACCTGGTCGGCAAGCGCAAGCTGAGTGAGGCCCCGTGCTTCCCGCGCCTCTATCAGGCGCGTACGCACGAAGCCAGGAGTCCCAAGTTTCATCCTTCACCCTGCCCCTCTTTCTTCTGGGCAAACAGGTTCATCTGGAGTTCATCGTCAATGATCTCCTCATCATGCTGCTGAGTCGAAACGCTCATCTGGAGCTCATCGCCGATGACCTCCTCCCCAACCTTCTGCGGGGCCGCCAAGTTCATCTGGAGCTCATCGCCGATGACCTCCTCCCCAACCTTCTGCGGGGCCGCCAAGTTCATCTGGAGCTCATCGCCGATGACCTCCTCCGCGATCTGCCGGTAAAGGAGCTGTGACAGCCGCGCGGTGAGGTCTATGGACTCCGTGAACAACTCGCGACCACCCGGGAGAGGAAACGCAATCCTAGCGAAAGCAGGAAAACCGGTCCTCTCATCCACTGGACCATAGAGCAACTGGGCGTAAACTCCAGACGGCCTCTCCTTGTCAGGGCGCGACGGCGTTTCCTCCATGAAGTAGAAGCGCCCCTGTGCTGACTCGTGGGTCAACCCCTCACGAAAAATTGCGTAGCGAGGCAGTTCTCTCAACTCCCGAACCGCGTGCACAGTCAGAAGAACCGGACCAAATATGCCCTCGGTGTGCTTCGAGTTGTCGGACGCATTGGGCATTCGATGCGCTTCTCCTCCATGCAGCCCGACCAGATGGAAGAGTAGGTCCTCAATGAGGCCTCGACGAAAATGGGGGAGGGCATCCCGGGCCATCTCCGGGGACATCGACCCGCTCACCAACTCTTTGGCGCGCTTGATGCGTTTGACCAAGAGTCTCAGCCAGTCGTCGATGAATTTACTGGGTACATGTTGCTCGAAAATCTTACGTGCACCCACATAGCGCTTCGCCATCCGGCCCTCGGTGTCGGATACCTACTCGGCCACTTATAGGCATATTTCGATGGTTTTTGCCAGTAATGATGTGCGAGGACTCGGCGATAAGTCGCACCGGGACCATGCTCAGCAGAACAAGTCCATGCTTTGGGGCATCACTCGTCCGCGTGGGCCTTGCTTGGGTATTTGAAGAGCTGCACCACATCCACCTCAAGGCCCTCGCAGAGGCGGGCGAGTGAGGTGAAGGTCAAGTTCACGTCCTCCCCCTCCACGCGCTGGAAGAGGCGAGTCGTCATGCCACAGCGGTGCGCCGCCTCCTCCTGCGTCCAGCCCTTCTCTTCGCGGAGACGCCGTACGGCCGCTGCCAGCCGCGCCTGTAGGTCGCGGTAGGCAGCGCTCTCGTACTGCTCGGCCCGCTCAGGCCGGCTTCGGCGGGGCCGTGGCATCTTGCGGCGGACCGTAGGAGCGCCTACAACGGGCGGACCACGTCGCTAGCGTCGTGTCGCTAGCGCCGTGAACGTGGCAGCAGCCCCCTCCCCGGAGAGCACAAATGGCGGTGGTGAAGTGCAAGCAGTGTGGTGGTGAAGTGGCACCCAACGCGGCGGCCTGCCCTCAGTGCGGAGCAGCGCGGCCCCGAGGCGTCTCCACGGGCAAGGTGCTGGCCATCGTGGGAGTGAGCCTGGGCGCGCTCTGCTTCATCCCCTGCCTCATCGGCGGGGTGGTGTCGGCGTTCAACGGCGGCTCCACCTCCGCCGCCAGGGCGAGCCTGAGGCCCACGGAGGCCGCCAAGTCCGTGGATATCCGCACCCTCCTCTCCGAGTACCGGGACAACGAGGTGCGCGCGGACGCCAACTACAAGGGCCGCATCATCGAGACGACGGGCATCGTGGACGACGTGAAGCGCGACATCGTGGACCAAATCTACGTCACGGTGGGCACCGGCCGGCAGATTGAGATCCCCGTGGTGCAGTGCCTCTTCGATGATGCCCACGTGCAGAAGGCCGCCTCCCTCTCCAAGGGCGCGCGCGTTACCGTCCGCGGGCGGGTGGACGGGCTGCTCATGAACGTCGTCGTGCGAGAGTGTGAATTCGTCGGGCTGTAGTCGCTCGAGCTCGGAGCCGCCTCTTCGGAGCCCCGGGCCTCACGGCCAGCGCCAGACGGGGCTCACCGGCAACTCGCGCGCCAGCACGGTGGCGCCGGGCTTGGAGCCCTCCACCATGGGCACCCGCCCGTCCCTGTCTCCCAGCACGATGCACACGGGGTACTTCCGCCCATCGGGCAGCACGGCCTGGGTGTAGCGGCCCAGGACAGCTGGGAACTTCTCAGTCCCGGCAACCTCGTAGATGCCAGCTCCCGTCCAGAGGCGTCCGTGGAGCACCGTCCCCTCGGGCAGGTTGCCGTCTCCCTCCACGAGACGCCCGGTGACGGGACCGTCCTGGTAGATACCGGCCTCGCTGGCGTCGCCGGGCTGGTTGATGTCCACGACGGCCCGAAGCGGGCTGCCCGTCCGAAGCTTCAGCTCCGCCATGGCCTCGGCCGCCTCCTTGGGGCAGTCCTCGGGCTCCGGGGGCCTCACCTGCACGGCGGGGCAGCCAATGCCGGCGACGGCGCACAGCCAGGCGGCGAGGACACTCGAGGAGGGGGAGGGGGAAGTGGTGGACACGGGCGGACTTCCTTTCTCGGCATGGCCAGACCGAGGCGGGAGCGCCTCGGGGAGAGGCGCGAGTGTGGAGCGCGCCAGCCACAAGACAAGGCCGACTACAGTCAGGCCCGCCAACAGCACCCGGGGCCACCTTGCGTGCCGGGGACTGCCAGGAGTAGCCGCCAGGGCCTCCTGCGGCTGCGGAGCCTCCTCCGGGGCCACGCGGGCCGCTTCGGGTGGCTGGGCCTCTGGGGCCGCGTGGGCCGTTTCGGGCGGCTGGGCCGGCGGAGCCACCTCTTCCTGGGGCGCCGGCTCCACCGGGCCCAGCTCGGCCTCGAAGAGCGGCACCTTCCAGGCGGAGGAGCGCCTCTCCTGCTCGGCTGCTTGCTCCAGTGCCTGCAGCAGTGCCCCGGTGCTGGGGTACCGGTCCTCCGGCTTCTTCTCCAGCAGCCTTAAAGCAATCTCGCTGAGGGAGCGCGGCGCCAGGGGGTTGAGGAGGTGGGGCGGGGCCGGGGAGACGGTGGCGATGGCGGCCACCAGCTGCTCGTCCGGCAACTCCGGGCTGAAGGGGTGCAGGTCCGTGAGGGCCTGAAAGAGCAGCACCCCCAAGGCGTACAGGTCCGCGGGTGCGCCCCCGTGGAAGGGCACCCCCTTCTTCCACGCCGCGGAGCGTGTGTAGGCCAGCAGCTCGGGCGGCAGCAGGTGCATGACGCCCTCGGGCACGCCCAGCGTCTTGGTGAGGGTGCCGGGCAGCCGCACGGTGCCGAAATCGATGAGGAAGGGGCGCCCGTCCTCGCGGCGGATGAGGAGGTTCTCCGCCTTCAAGTCCCGGTGGTACACGCCGCGCTGGTGCAACACACCCACGGTGCGCACCACGTCGGAGAAGGTGTCCACCAGCCTGGCGGCGTGAGGGGGCGTGCGCCAGCGCCACTGGTGCCAGTTGTCCCCGTCCACGTAGTCGGTGACGAGGAAGGGGTAGCCCTGGGTGGGGTTGGGCCAGCAGTCCACCGCGTGCAGGCGCACCAGGTTGGGGTGGGAGGCGTAGGTGAAGAGGGCTGCCGCCTCTCGCGCCAGCCGCCGGTAGGCGCTCTTCTCCTCCACGTACTCCTCCTCCGAGAGCTCTTCCTGGGCCTCGGAGAGGGGGAGGAGCCCCATCTTCAGGGAGTAGGGCCTGTTGTCGCGCTCCACCAAGAAGACGCGGGAGGAGCCGCCACGGCCCAGTACCTGGACGATGCGCCAGGGCCCCACCATGTGGCCGGGTTGGAGGAGGTCGGGATGCAGGGCTTCCGCCGTCATGGGCTGGCGCTCCTACAGCTTCACTTGGGGAAGGGAGAGACGCCGGGTGCCGCTCTTGTCCAGCAGCTCCAGGCGGAGGAATTCGCCCGCATCCCAGAAGGGGGCCTCCGTCTCCAGGGCTACGAGGCCCTCCTCCCCGGGCCCGAGCTGCGCCTTGTCCATGTCCACGGAGCGCACCTTCACGGGCGTGCCGTTTGGCCGAGTGAGCCGCGCCTCTCCCGGCCCCCAGGGCTTCTGTCCCGGGAGGTTGCGCACGCGGACGACGGCGAGCGCCCAGGTGCTGGCGCGGTACGCCTCCCCCTTCACCACCTTCAGCCCATTCTGAGGCCCCGTGGGAACGAGCTCGATGGGCCGGGCCTGTACGCCCTCGAGGTCCAACCGCCCGGAGAAGACGAGCCCGGCGGGCCCACTCGCGCCCTGCAGCGCCGCCAGCGCCGCCTCCCTCTCCGCCAGGGCCGCTTCCAGCGCCTCCACCGTGCGTGGGCGGCGCACCACCTCCACCTCCTTGTCCACCAGGGAGGGGTGGGAGACGAGCACGAGCGTGGCCACCGTGGGGGAGGCCCCGTCCCGGTAGCGCACCCGCACCACCAGCTTCTCCTCGGCGCCCAAATCCACGGAGGGCTCCAGTGCGAGGAGGCGCTCGCCTACGTCCACCCACCGGAAACGCGCCGGCCGGCCTTCTACCTCCACCGAGGCCCTCTCAATGGGGGCGTCGAAGCGCAGGTACGTGGCGACGTTGGCTGCCACCCGCGCCTCCGGCACCGGCTCGTTGGGGTTGCTGGGGAGGACGACTTGGCGTTGCTGCTGCTCGCGGGCGGACGGCGGAGTCTGCGCTGCCGCCGGCGTCGCCAGGGAGAGGGGGAGGAGGGCCAGGAGAAGGGGTGATGGTAATGTCAGTGGGGGTGACCTCGCCGGTCTACCCTAGCAGATGCCGCACGCGGAGCGGCCAGCGCTGTGCGTCAGATGTGGCAGCGCGCTCACTCCACCACGACGAAAACAATTCGCTGGACCCACGCGTTAGCGAAGAGGCCAGAAGCAACTGCGGCGCCCAAGAGGTGGACGGCGGAGGAGAAGCTGCGCGTGCTGGCAGCGGCCCATGGCTTGGAGGAAGGCAGGCACCGTGCTTCAGGACTCAAGCTGAGCAGTTCGGGGCGTTGGTGCTGCCAACACCCTGGCCGTTCACTTCCGTGCGCCAACTACGCCGCGATGGTGCCTAGTTGCACAGCCTCAGGCGACAATGGCGGCATGCCCATCCACCACTTCCTCGTTGTCCTCCTCGTTGCTCTGGCTGCACCCCTCCAGTCCGCACTCGCCGCGTGCCAGTGCTTCCAGGAGACGGCCACCAGCCCAGAGTTTGGCTACCTCGAACTCGTCCCGGTTCCCTGCACCTCAACGCCCCCGGACCACGGCTGGCTCAAGGTGCCACCGGACGGGAATGGCAACCCGAGCCCGCCCATGTACGTTGCACTTCGCTCGTCCCGAAACCTCTCAGGCATGGTCCTCCTCTACGCCGGGGAATGGTCGCCCGGAGTGCCGAGGGTTACGCTGTCGGCGTGTCTGTGCTGTGGCTGTAGCAATCAGCCGCCGCCCCTGAGCTTCGACTTCCAGCCACCAGACAGCGCACGGCCAGGGTGTCCCAGCACCACGTACGGAACTTATGGAGTTGCATTCAACACTTCGTGCTACACGGCAGAGCACCGCGCTTTACAAAATGCAAAGAACCAAGCTGCCGCGACGTGCGGGGCAGCTGGACTCTGTGGTGCGACGACACAAGAGACGAGCTGCACACGGCTCTCGTGGAAGGAATTTGCAGCAGAGGTGAGCTACTCCTTTCAATGCTTCGGAACCGTCAACCTCTGCCAGTAATGGCGCAGGGACCCAGCCCGCGCAGAGACGAAAGAAAAGCCCCGGCCCAAGGAGACTTCGGAGCCGGAGCTGTCGTCGCAGTGCGTTTAGGCGAGTGATGATGCCCAGGGCGAAGTGGAGCATCGCCAAGTAGGTGTCCTCACGCTTCTCTCAGCGTACCAGCAAACGACGGAACCGGTTGAATCTAGGAGTGGGTGCGTTCCACCACCCAGCGGCGCGCCTTCTTGAGCCCGCCTCGCTCAAGTGGCTCGTGCGGCTCACCGCGACGAGGCTGGTGCAGGGTGAAGCCATACCGGCGGGCCAGGGCACGCACCTCGTCGTAGTCATAGCCCTTGTCCACGCACAGCCCCTGCTTGCGTCGCACGCCAGGACGAGGGCGCCGCACCGGCAGCGACTGGAGCGTCTGGCCATCAGCTTGTGGTCGTTGACGTTGGCGCCTCCGACAGCCACGCCCAAGGGTGCACCTCGCCCATCCGTCAGCAGGCTCTTCCGGAAACGCAACAGGGCGGGATGAGCTACTGCCCACTCGCCCGCCCTGCGCCCACTTGCGGTGTCAGGTACTGATCTCGCCGTGAACCCGCGAGCTTCTCACCCGCGGCCTGGGCCCGCACCCTCGGGCCCAAAAAAATGGGTAAGGTCGAATTCGAATCCTTTGACACCGTCTCTGGGACACCATCTCTGGGCGCGCTGCTGCTCTGGATCGCCATTCGTGGCCGCCGCCAGTGATGAGCTGCTAGGCTCTCTCAATGTCCTCTTCCGACTCCGAGAGTCGCTTATTCTGGGTCATGATCGTCATCGCCGTGGCCACCCTGGCGTTTAGCGGCTTCGAATTCCTGCGCACCTTTCGGTTCGTATTGTACGCCGAGGCGGCGCAAGCAGTGGTGGTCTCTAGCAGCCGGGAGCGCGGCCAATACCTCATGTTCAAGGGCTACCCGGAGAGGGTCACGTTCTCGGATTCATCCGGCAACGAGCACACCGCCGCCATCTACTATGGGCAGCCGGGCCTCCATCGGCTGGGGAAGACCGTCAAGGTTCTGTACAAGGAGTACGACCCGGTCGGTACCGCGCGCTACGGGGACGCGAGCCAGCTCTGGCTCCTGCCGGGCGCCTTTCTGTTCGTCGGCGCCATGGGGCTGTACAGCGCGTTCGTGGTCCGGAACCGCGGCTACTGAGGGTGGAATCCCCGCCGCGCTCCCATGAGGTGAGCGGCAGGGGCCTGGGCACGGAGTCCCTGAACCATGTTCTGGGGAAGGTCGAACTTCCTGTACCTGGCCTCGAGTCGGAGCGGGAATCCGAGCTTGGCCTGTTGCTCACGACGTTGGAGCAGGTGCTCCCCTCGGCTTGAGGGTTGATTCCCAAGGGCCTCGGAGTTCCTGGGGCCCGCTCCCGGAGCATCCGAGGGAGCATGCGTGCCTGCCCCTCACCCGCGCCCCTAGCTTGAGAGGTGGTGACGAAAGGCAGGTCCACCTTGACGCAGCCCGCTTCCCCGAGGCGTGGTGTCCTCGCTTCGCTCGTGCTGGTGCTCGCGCTGGGCCTCGGCTCCTCCGCGGCGGCCGAGGTCACCGTCTCCGGTAGAGCGCTCCTTCTCCTCGCGGTCGGTGAGCGCCGCCTCCAGGTTCGAGTCGAGTCCAAGCGCATCTCCGGTGGAGGCCTCGAGCTGCGCCGCACCGGCAATGGCCTCCGGGGCACCCTGAGAAACCTCCCCGTGGAGCTGACGTGGGACGAGGACGGCAACATCACCGGCCGGGCGGCCGGCGCGTCCGTGGAGCTCGTGGCCCTTCCTCGCTCGCCCCAGCCCGGGATGGAGCTGCGCGGCTGGTTCGGCGCGGACACCGCCGAGCTGTCATTGACACCCACGGGAATCGCCGGCTCGGTGGGAGGCTGCGGCTACTCGCTGCCCCTGGCCGGCAATCACTACTCTGGCTGGCGCACCTGCGATGAGACCCGAGGCCCTCCCGTCCCCGTGACGCTGCGCATTCCCAGCAACGTCATTCCTCTCGCGCAGATCGAAGAGGGTGCCCTCCTGGCCCTCCTGCTCTCGGACGAGGCCCTCCCGCCGGCCTCCTCCGCGGGGGAGTCGCCGGGCCAGGGCGGCGCGGGCGCTCCATCTCCATAGGAGGGCAGAGGCAGCACAGGAGGTACCCATGGCAGGCAAGGCGTTGGCATGGCTCGCGGTGCTCGGGCTGGTGGGCCCGGTGGCGGGCGCGCAGGAGGTGCTGAGCGGCGATCGCGGCAAGGTCGACGGGCAGCAGCTGCCAGAGGACATTCCCGACAACATGGACGATTTCCGCCAGACGCCGCAGTCGGACGACTCGCCCGTCACGCTGGAGTCCGAGGAGGGCACGGGTGGCTCCGGCCTGGCCGGCACCGGCGAGGAGGGCGAGCTCCACGGCGAGGTGGTGAACGTGCGAGGGGACCAGCTCTGGCTGCGGCACGGAGGGGCCGTCTTCCCGCTCGAGCTGACGGAGGACACGCGCTTCAGCCCGGACCGGCGCCAGGCACTCCAACCCGGGCAGGAGGTGCGGGCGCGCTTCACCCTGGAGGAGGAGGGTTATGTGGTGAACGCCCTCGAGCCACTGAAGCGTGACGCATCCGGGCAGAAGTCGGGCACGGAGCAGCGAGAAGCGCCGGAGCGGTGAGGGGCGAAGGGATTCCGTGCACCTGGAGCCCGGGTGGGGTTGAATCCCGCGCCTCTGTGACGTGAGGGGAGAGCGATGGACGAGCGACAGCCGGGGAGCCCGGTTCCGGGGGTGGGAGCAGCCAGGGAGCGAGGGGTGGTCGTCTCTTGGAGCTGAGCCTCTCGCCGACCATGTCGCCGCGGAACGAACCCGACGCCGTCTCCTTCTGTCGCGAGGTGCTGCCCGCCGTGTCGCGCACCTTCGCGTTGAACATCCCGGTGCTGCCCGGCCCGTTGGACACGGCGGTGATGGTGGCCTACCTGCTGTGTCGGATCGCCGACACGCTGGAGGACGAGGCGCACGGCCCGGCGAGCGCGGCGCTGCTGACGGAGCTGGCGCGGTTGAGCACGTTGCCGGAGGGGTGGCAGGCGGACGCGAAGCGCTTCACCCAGGAGGCGCTGCGGGTGCTGCGGGCGCAGACGCCGGCGGCCGAGCTGCGGCTGCTGGAGGGGACGCCGAGGGTGCTGGAGGCGCTGGCGGTGCACGAGGCGCCGGTGCGTGGGCACGTGGCGGCGTGCGTGGCGACGATGACGGAGGGGATGGGGAGGATGGGGGACAAGGGCCGCGTCTCGGGAGGAGGCCTGGGGCTGGAGAGCCTCGAGGAGACGATGCGCTACTGCTACTACGTGGCGGGGACGGTGGGGGAGATGCTGACGCGGCTGTTCACCTGGTACTCGCCGGCGGTGGCGGAGCGGGCGGAGAAGCTGGAGCCGCGGGCGGTGGCGTTCGGCAACGCGTTGCAGCTGGTGAACATCCTCAAGGACGTGCGCGAGGATCTGGAGCGGGGGAGCTGCTGGCTGCCGAGGACGGTGTTGGCGGAGTACGGGCTGACGCCGGAGTCCCTGCTGCAGCCGGACAAGCGGGACGAGGCGATGAAGGCGCACGGGAAGCTGGTGGCGGTGGCGCACCGGGAGCTGCGCCAGGCCTTCGAGTACGTGATGGCGCTGCCCCGGGAAGAGCACGGCATCCGGCTGTTCTGCCTCTGGCCGCTGTTCCTGGCGGTGATGACGCTGCGCAAGGTGTATGGGAACAAGGCGGTGCTGGAGAAGCAGCCGGTGAAGATCTCCCGGCGGACGGTGAAGTGGGTGCTGGGCTCGACGAAGCTGCTGGTGGCGCGCGACTCGGTGCTGAAGATGATGTTCGCGGCCCTCACCGCCCCGTTGCCGGCCTGAGCCAGCTGATTCGAGTGGCTCAGTTCCAGGGCAGGGCGGAGCGCTTCGCCCAGTAGGTCTCCGGGGTTTCGACAAGGCTTTGCAATTGCTCCCACGCCTCGTCCCCGAGCTTCACCTCCAGCGCACGCAGGTTGTCTTGGAGTTGTTCCACGGTCGTGGCCCCGCTCAGCACCACGGACACCCACGGCCGCGCGAGCACGGCGGCAATGGCCACCGCGTCCACTCCGACTCCCAAGCCCTCGGCTACCTCGCGCAGGGGGCGCAGGCCCGGATCCTCGTTGCGCCCGGTGAGCCGCCCGTTGGCGACGGCCTCCTTGATGATGACGCCCCAGCCCGCCGCATGGGCCTCGGCGAGCGCGGGACCCGCGGAGCGCTCGAGCAGGTTCCATGTCGCCTGCACGCACGAGAACAAGGGGGACCCTCCGATCCGGATGTCCAATGCGCGCCGCAGGACCTCCGCTTGCCGGGGTCCACTGAGCGTCAGTCCCACGCGCACGCCCGAGTCCCTCAGCTTCCCGAGCTCCTCCAGCACGCTCGTGTCATCGAGCACCCCGCTCTCGAAGGTCGCGGAGTGGACTTGATACAGCCGCAGCCAGGATCCGAGCAGTGCCCGGCTCTCCTCCCATTGCCGGCGGAGGGTGGGGAGCGAGTGGTCCTTCACCTCGTGGCGCTCGGCCTCCACGCGCCAGTCGGCGGTGTACGTATAGCCCCACTTGGAGCCGACCACGACCTCCCCGGGGCGCACGCCACGAGAGGCCAACCACGATGAGAGGAATTGCTCGGCCCGGCCGTAGGAGCGCGCGGCGTCCAGGTACCTGATGCCCGAACGGTACGCCGCATCCAGCACCTCATGGGCCTGGCGCTCCATGGCCTCGACGGAGCGATCTCCACCGAGGTCCTTCCCATGTCCGAGCGTGATGTACCCGGGACGGCCGAGTGCGGCGAGTCCCAGTCCCAGGGGAGACACGGTGGGCCCGGAGGCCCCGAGGGTGCGTGACATGGCCTCCTGCCTAACCCGAAGCGACGGGGTCCGGGGAGGCTTCCGTGAAGCCTCCGCGCGGGAGTGGACGCCGAGGCTGTGGAGAAGTTGGGGAGGATTCGGGACGGGCACTCCCCTGTGGAGAAGTTGGGGAGGATTCGCCGCTCACCCGGCGCGCTTGCGGAAGACCACGGTGAAGTTGTTGTTGGGCATGTCGACCACGCGGTCCCGCTCCAGCCCGTGGGCCCGGGCCTCCTCGGTGACGGCGCCCAGCTCGCGCACGCCCCAGGTCGGATCCCTCTCACGCAGCGAGGCGTCGAAGGCGAGATTGCTCGGCGCGGTGGGCCGGCCCTCGATGAAGTACGCCCCGTAGAGCACCAGGGGCCCGCCCGGAGGCAGCACCCGGCCGGCGCCGCGCATCAATCCCTGGCACGCCTCCCACGGGGAGATGTGAATCATGTTGATGCAGACGATGGCGTCCGCGGACTCCACGGGCCAGGTGGAAGCACTGGCATCCAACGCCAGCGGAGGGCGCAGGTTCGGGAGCCCTTCCTCCTGACGCCAGGCCTCGATGCTCTCGCGCGCGGAGGGGTCCGCGTCGGTGGGTTGCCACACCCGCTCCGGGAAGGCGCGAGCGAAGAAGACGGCGTGCTGGCCCGTGCCGCTGGCCACCTCGAGCACGGTGCCCCGAGGTGGCAGCACCTCACGCAGGACGGAGAGGATGGGCTCGCGGTTGCGCTCGGCGGAGGGGGCGTGACGTTTCATGGCTCGGGCTCGGAGGATGAAACCCTCTTCTATCCGGGCGAGCCTCGGATTGTGAATCGAACGAAAAATTCGCGCCTCCCTCCCTCTCCCGCCGGGAGAGGGGCGGGGCGAGGGTCTCCGTCCCCGTGCTCCACCCGTGAAGCGAGACTCCGCGTGCCTTGACCCTCCGAGCGGCGGGAGAGCAGGCTCGCGGCGTGCTTCCCTTCCTGCAGAGCCACACCTCCCTGGCGGTGGGAGTCATCCTCACGCTGCTGGTGCTCGCGGCTCGGGCGCTGAGCTCGGATCAACAGCTGCGCAAGGATCTCAGCGGGGGGCTCGGCTTCCTGATGACCTTCCTCGTGCTGCGCGCGGTGGATGCCGAGCTCGGACCGCTCCTGCATCCGCGGGCGCGCCAGCTGCTGGGCATGGCGTGGATGCTCACCTTCGCCTTCGGTGGCATCCGCACGGTCGTGTCCTTCGGCCTGTTCCTGCTGCGCCTGCGCTCGCGCATCCCCCAGCCGAAGATCCTCCGCGACGTCATCGACGTCTCGCTCTACATCGTTGCGATCATCTCCATCCTCAAGACGCAGTTCGACGTCGACCTGACGAGCCTGCTGGCGACCTCCGCCATCCTCTCGGTGATGCTCGGTCTGGCGCTGCAGGACACGCTGGGCAACCTCTTCGCGGGCCTGTCGTTGCAGCTCGAGCGCCCCTTCCAGGTGGGGGACTGGGTCACCATCCGGGACATCACCGGCCGGGTGGTGCAGATCGCCTGGCGCGCCACGCGCATCGAGACGGGCCGCAAGGAGATCGTCACCCTGCCCAACAACATCTGTTCGAAGGAGGCGGTGAAGAACTACTCGCGGGCGGCGCAGCCGGTGGGCGCCGACGTCTACTTCCATGCGCCGTACGATCGGGCGCCCAACGAGGTGAAGGAGGCGGTGCTGGAGGCACTGGAGCACGTGCCGCTGGTGCTGCGCGAGCCTCAGCCCATCTGCCGCACGTGGGGCTTCGACGAGGTGGGCATCCGCTACCAGATCCGCTACTTCGTGGAGGACTTCGGGCAGGCGGACTGGGTGATGGAGGAGATCTACACCCGGCTCTGGTACCGCTTCCGGCGCGAGGGAATCGAGCTGCCCTACCCGAACCGGAAGATGCACATGAACAGCGGTCCGGCGGGTTCGGACTTCCCCGAGGAGGTGGTGGCCGAGATGCTGCGGCGGGTGGACCTCTTCAAGGTGCTGCGGGAGGAGGAGCGGGCGGGGCTGCGGCGGGAGATGGTGCCCAAGCGCTTCGCCCGGGGCGAGCACGTCATCGAGCAGGGCGAGCACGGCAACACCTTCTACCTGGTGGGCCGGGGAGAGCTGTCGGTGCGCGCCAGCGGGGTGGAGGTGTCACGGCTCACGCGGGGCAACTACTTCGGCGAGATGTCGCTGCTCACGGGCGAGCCGCGCACGGCCACCGTGGTGGCGCTCACGGACGTGGTGCTGCTGGAGCTGGACCGGCCGGTGTTCGCCCGCCTCTTCAGCGAGCACCCCGAGCTGGCGCCGAAGCTGTCGGGGATGCTGGCGCACCGGCGCACGCAGCTGGACGCGGTGATGACGGCCTCGGGCGACACGCCGCCCATCACCGAGGAGAGCCACATTCTCGGCCGGCTCAAGAGCATCTTCCGGCTCAGCTGAGACCGGGCAAACCTTGCCCGGTAGAGGGGCTGGCACCGGGCAAGTCTTGCCTGGTGCTCGGGCAAGATGTTGCTTTCCACGGGGTGCTCCACCTCGCGATGCCCGTTGGTAGGGCGCTTGCAACAGGCAACCCCGTCAGGAGCGCTCGGGCGCTCGGGGAGGATGGATCGATGCATTTCGGGACGATGTGGAGGCGGTCGGCGGGAGCCGCGCTCACGGCGGGTGTGGTCGCTCTGCTCGCCACCACGGCGGGGGCTCAGCAGGGGGGAACCCAGAACGATCAGGGCACGCGCTTGAGTGGCAGCGCGGGGGAGCTCTACGAGCGCATCGGCATTCCGTTGAGCTCCGCGATGCACCAGGGCGCCAGCATCGAGGTCTCGCTCGAATCGGGCCTGTTGGAGCAGAAGGGAAGCGGGCCGTTGAAGGGCTCCTTGTTCAAGAACGTGACCTTCTTCACGACGGTGATGGTGAACAACCAGAACCAGACGGTGAAGTTCACGGTCCAATCGGCCAATCGGCACGTCAACGTCTACACCGAGAGGCCATCGAATACCGCCTGGGAGTACCAGGTGACGTGGGAGTCGCCGAACGGCAGTGGCAGTCTGTGCAAGGACGGGAGGCCGGCGCTCGCGCTGCCGGGCCGTTGGAAGGGGAACGTCTACATTCCGTCCGAGCCGCGGCCGATGTTCTCCTTCGCCTGCGTGCCGCTCGAGACGCAGAACCCCAATGGGAGCTCCTGGTACGCCAAGGGAGGCGTGGCCGCCAAGTGCGTCGATTGGGGCTACCCGCCCTGGCTGAACAAGGATGCTCTTCCGGGCAACGGTGTCTACCCGGCCACCACGCTCGACGAGGCGCTGCGCTACCACGTGTCCTGCGTCGCCATGGCCTCCGCGGACTACTGCGGCGAGGCCAGGTCCAACACCGTCGATGGCACGCCCATCGTCATGTTCAACACCCAGAACGTGGAGAACGGGAAGGATGGTATGGGCAACGCGACCCCCTACGTCGCGGCCGGTCCTTTCGGCTCGGGGGCGGAGTTTCTCTTCGAGGCGGCCTGGGCGGCGGTCCCCGCTGCCACTACCACCGGCTCCGGGCTGCGCCCCAAGGCGCTGTGTCTGACCAAGAAGCGTTGGTCCACCCTGCCGATCAGCGGCGCCTGCACCCTCGACGCCGGTTTCGTGCAGGATCCCCGGAAGCCCCCGGCTGCCGCCACCACCCGCCCTCGCCCCGCCGTCCCGCTCCCTCCCCGGTTCTGCGAGGAGATGCCCAGGAACGAGCTGTTGTCGCAGGGGGCGCTGCTGTTCTCCTACTCCAGCTATGTCGATGCGGGGCTCTACCGCTTCGTCAACCCGACGACCGGCGCGTACCTGACCACTGCCAGGGTGGACGTCGGCCCGTCCGGCAAATATCCCGACTACAAGCCGGATCCGAGCATCCCGGGCGCGGCTGACTTCGTGCCGGACATCAATTCCAACCGACCCTTCTTCGAGGGCCCTCTCTTCAGCGCGAACGCACCCTCGTCGGTTCCGGGCTTCGCGCACACGCGGCCCTTGCTGCGCTACTCCTCCACCCTTCCGGATGGCAAGCGGCGCCACGTCACCCTGGTGGAAGGCGCGCAGGTGCCCCCGGGTTTCGCACCCGATGGGTCCAACAACACCGAGGGGTACATCTACGTGGGTATGCCACCGGCGGGGGTACCCGCGCTCCGCCTCTGGCAGAAGACTCCAGGCCCGGGCTTCCTGACGACCACCAGCGACATGACGGCCCAGGGCTACCTCGACCTCTCCGGCCCGGTGCCGATGGGGTTCCTGCCCTCGATGAGCGCCTACTCCCAGTTGCCCTGACCGTGACTCGGGGTACTCCGCTCATGCGTCCCTGGGGCTACAATCCGGCCCCATGGACGAGGGTGACGATCAGACCTGGAGCGTGGGCCAGGTGAACGTGCGCAAGAATGTCGAGCGGTTCCGCCTGCTCGTGGTCGATGGGACGACGTCGTCCATGGTGGATCTGCCGGTCGAGGGGCAATTGAACATCGGCCGGGCCACCGAGATGGATGTGCGCGTCGCGGACCGCTCGGTCTCCCGCCGCCATGCACGGCTCTATGTCCAGGGCGGCAAGGTGCGCATCTCCGACTGGGACAGCCACAACGGCGTGCGCATCAACGGACAGCTCATCCAGGAGGTGTCTCCGCTCCAGCCGGGCGACGTGGTGTCCATCGGCGAGGTGAACCTGGTGCTGTACGCCGCGTCCTCCGCGGCCTCGTTCGCCGGCCAGGGTGGCCGGGCGGCCCAGGCCACGGAGCTGGTGCTCGGCGAGCGCACCGTGGTGGTGGCCGATCCGGCCATGCTGCGCCTCTACGAGCTCATCCGCCGTCTGGCCGCCAGCGAGCTGACGGTGCTCATCCTCGGGGAGACGGGGGCCGGCAAGGAGAACGCCGCCTTCGCCGTGCACCACTGGTCGCGCCGCTCGGGCAAGCCCTTCGTGGCCATCAACTGCGCCTCCATCGCCGAGACGCTGGTGGAGAGCGAGCTGTTCGGCCACGAGAAGGGCGCCTTCACCGGGGCCACCACCACCAAGCCGGGCCTGTTGGAGACGGCGGAGGGGGGCACCGTGTTCCTCGACGAGGCGGGCGAGCTGCCCGCGGCCGCCCAGGCCAAGCTGCTGCGCGTGCTGGAGACACGGCGCATCCTGCGCGTGGGCGGGACGAAGGAGCGGGAGATCGACATCCGCATCGTCGCCGCCACGCACCGCAACCTGGAGAAGGAGGTGGAGGCGGGGCGCTTCCGCAAGGATCTCTTCTTCCGACTCGGCGCCGCCACCGTGGTGCTGCCCCCGCTGCGCGACCGGCGCGGGGAGGTGCACGTGCTGGCCGAGCGCTTCCTCGCCGCCGCCTGTACCGCCTCGGGGCGCGAGCCGATGTCGCTGGCACCCGAGACCCTGGAGGCGCTCGAGAGCTACGGCTGGCCGGGCAACGTGCGCGAGCTGAAGAACACCCTGGACTACGTGGCGGCCACGGCAACGGAGGCGGTGGTGCGGCCGAGCCACCTGCCCGAGCGCGTCCTCGCCGCGCTGTCTCCTCCCACGCCCCCCGCGCCCGCCGCCGCTGGAGCACCGCACCGTCCGCCGGAGCTGGAGCCGGAGGCCGCGCCGGAAGAGGCCTCCACCGACTCCGAGCCGCTCCGCCGCATGCCGCTCGCCGAGGAATTGCGCGCCATCGAGCGCGAGGCGATGGCCAAGGCCCTGCGCGAGACAGGGGGGGTGAAGGTGCGAGCCGCCGAGATACTCGGCATGCCGCTGCGCACCTTCACCTTCAAGTGCAAGCAGTACGGGCTGTAGCTCGGAGGGGGAGCAGGCAAGGTTTGCCAGGCGGCTCTTGCCGTGCGGGCAAGTCTTGCCCGGTGCCCGAGCATTGCCCGTGACAGGAGGGCAGCGGAGAATGCCCGACCGTGTCCGCGCCCGCTCCCCAATGGGAGCCACCTTCATCCTTCGAGGAGTACCGGCTCATCCGCCCGCTCGGACATGGGGCCATGGGACAGGTGCACCTGGCGCAGGACACGCTGCTGGACCGGCTCGTCGCGGTGAAGTTCCTCTCCGGGGTCGCCCCGGACGAGGGCCAGCGCGAGCGCTTCCGCACCGAGGCGCGGGCCGTCGCCCGGTTGCAGCACCCCAACATCGTCGCCGTGCACCGCATCGGCGAGGTGCTGCGCCGGCCCTACCTCGTCTCGGAGTTCATTCGCGGCGAGAGCCTCGACAAGCAGTCGTGGCCCGTGCCGTGGGAGAAGGTGCTGGGACTGGGCATCGGCCTGGCGCGAGGGCTGGCGGCGGCGCACCGCAAGGGCGTGCTGCATCGCGACATCAAGCCCGCCAACGCCATGCTCACCGAGGACGGGGAGGTGAAGCTGCTCGACTTCGGCCTGGCCAAGCTGCTGGATGCCGCCGAGGGAGCGCGAGACGGAGCACCGCGGTGGGTGGCCCCGTCCCCCCCGGTGACGGAGCGGACGGGGGAGGACGACCTGGCGACGCTGTCCTCTCCGGGCAAGCCCCAGTCCTCGTCCTCCCCGGTGACGGAGCGGACGGGGGAGGACGACCTGGCGACGCTGTCCTCTCCAGGAAAGCCCGCCCGGAGCGAGCCCGCGTCGGGGAAGTCACCGGAGCCGGAGCCGGAGGAAGGACAGGCCTTCGGGCTGACGGCCGCGGGCGCCTGGGTGGGCACGCCCCGGTACATGGCGCCCGAGGTGTGGCGCGGTGAGCCGGCCTCGGCCCGCAGCGACGTGTACTCGCTCGGGGGCGTCCTCTACGAGATGTGCGTGGGCCACGCCCCGCACCAGGGCCCGAGCCTGAGCGAGCTGCGGCAGGCCGTGCTGGGCGGCCGCGCGGCCCCGGTGTCCTCGAAGGTGCCCGGGATGGATTCGCGCTTCGCGGCCATCGTCGACCGGTGCCTGGAGCTCGAGCCGGAGCGCCGCTTCTCCTCGGCCGAGGAGCTGCGCGAGGCGCTGGAGTCCCTGCGCGAGGGAGGCCACACCGAGCTGGTGGTGACGGAGCGGCCCTACCCGGGACTGCACGCCTTCTCCGCCGAGGAGCGCGGTGTCTTCTTCGGCCGGGGAGCGGAGGTGCGCGCGCTGCTGGACCGGCTGCGCGCCGAGCCCTTCGTGCTGGTGGCGGGTGACTCGGGCGTGGGCAAGTCCTCGCTGTGCCGTGCGGGCCTGCTGCCGCGCGTGGCGGAGGGGGCGCTCGGGAGCGCGTGGACGGTGGTGACGCTCGTCCCCGGGAGGCACCCGGTGGCGGCGCTGGCCACGGCGCTGGCCGCGCTGCCGGGGCTGGACGAGGCGCGGGTGGTGGAGGCGTTGCGGGCCGGGGCCCAGGGGCTGGGGCGGCTGCTGCGGGCACACCAGGGCGCCACCGGTACGCTCCTCTTCGTGGACCAGCTGGAGGAGCTGCTCACGCTGGCCGAGCCGGAGGAGGCCGCGCTCGTCTCCGAGGCCCTGGGGACGCTGGCGGAGGGCCTGCCCGGCGTGCGGGTGCTGGCCACGGCGCGCGGGGACTTCCTCACGCGGCTGGCGGCGCTGCCCGGGCTGGGCGAGGTGCTCTCCGGGGCGCTGTACCTGCTACGGCCGCTGTCGGAGGCGGGGCTGCGCGAGGCCATCACCGCGCCGGCGCGGGCCCGGGGGGTGGGCTTCGAGTCCGAGGCCCTGGTGGAGGCGCTGGTGGCGGCGGGACGCGCGGAGGGAGGGCTTCCGCTGCTCCAGTTCGCCCTGGCGGAGCTCTGGGAGGCGCGGGACGCGGAGCGGCGCCTCATCCCCGCCGCGGCCCTGGAGGCGCTCGGAGGCGTCGCGGGGGCGCTGGCCCGCCATGCCGATGGAGTCCTCGCCCGGCTGCTGCCGGATGAGCGGATCGCGGCGCGGCGCCTGTTGCTGAAGCTCGTCACCGCCGAGGGCACGCGGGCGCGGCGCACCCCGGCGGAGCTGCTGAGCGGTGGCGTGGAGGCGGAGGAGGAGCGGGCGGCCCTGGAGGCGCTGGTGCGCGGGCGCCTGCTGGTGGCGCGAGAGGCCCAGGGCGAGGCCACCTACGAGGTGTCGCACGAGGCGCTGCTGACGGGGTGGGACTTGCTGCGCGGCTGGCTGGCGGGAGACGCCGAGCGGCGGGCGGCCCACCAGCGGCTGGAGCGGGCGGCGGCGGAGTGGCGGCGGCTGGGCCGTCCGGCGGACGCGTTGTGGGGCGCGCGCTCCCTGGCGGAGGTCGCGTCGCTGGAGCCGGGCGGGCTCGCGCCCCAGGAGTCGGATTTCCTCGCGGCCTCGCGCCGGGCGGTGCGCCGGGGGAGGCTGGTGCGGCTCGGGGCGGTGCTGGCGCTGCCGCTCACCGCGGGTTTCGCCTACGGGGGCAACCTGCTGCTGGTGCGGTTGGAGACGCGGCGCGAGGTGGACGCCCACCTCCACAAGGCGCGGGAGCTGCTCGAGGAGGCGCGCCAGGAGGGCGCCGCCGTCGAGTCGCTCCGGCAACAGGCCTTCGCCACCCTCGAGGTCCGAGACGACAAGAAGGGGGAGGAGCTCTGGGCCAGCGCGCTGCGGAAGGCGGCCCGGTTGAACGAGGAGCTGCATGATCCGATCAACCAGGAGCTGCGGCGGGCCCTGTTGAAGGACCCCGGCCGCGAGGACACGCGCCAGCTCCTGGCGGGTGCCATCTACGAGCGCCTGTTGCTGGCCGAGCGAGCCCACCAGGGCTCGCTGCGGGAAGACCTGGAGCGCCAGCTCGACCTGTACGACGGGACGGGCGAGTACCACCGCCGCCTCCAGGCTCCGGCGCGGCTGGACGTGGAGACGGGGCCCGCGGGCGCCACCGTCTCCGTGCAGCGCTACGTCCGGGAGGGCGGGCACCTGCGGCCCTCCGAGCCCCGGCCGCTCGGTACGACTCCGCTGGCGGACGTGGAGCTGGAGCCGGGCTCGTACCGGCTGGTGCTCGCGTTGCCGGATCGCCCGCCCGTGTACTACCCGGTGCTCGTGGCGCGCGGGGAGCAACTGCGCCTGCACATCCCCCTGCCGGCCTCCGTGCCCGAGGGCTACGTCTACGTGCCGCCCGGCCGCTTCCTGGTGGGCAGCGAGGACGAGGAGACGGTCCGTCGCAACATCCTGCGGGTGCAGCCGTTGCACGAGGCGCGCACGGGCGGCTTCCTCATCGCCCGTCACGAGGTGACGTACGCCGACTGGCTGCGCTTCCTGCGCGAGCTGCCCCCCGCCGAGCGCGAGCAGCGCCGGCCGCGCGTCCAGCACTTCAACGGGAGCGTCGAGCTCAGCGAGCTGCCCGGTGGGCAGTGGCAGCTGTTGCTCAAGCCGAGGGATCACACCTTCCTGGTGCGCGAGGGCGAGCGGGTGCACTACCCGGAGCGCACGCGGTTCGTGGACCAGGACTGGCTGCGCTTTCCCGTGTCGGGCGTCTCCTGGCACGACGCCCAGGCCTATGTCGCGTGGCTGTCGCGCTCGGGGAAGCTGCCCGGGGCGCGCCTGTGTGAAATCTACGAGTGGGAGCGGGCCGCCCGCGGCGCGGATGCTCGGCTCTACCCCCACGGCTACGAGCTGGGGCCCGAGGACGCCAACTTCGATCGCGCCTACGGGCAGAAGAACCTCGCCTTTGGCCCCGACGAGGTGGGCAGCCACCCCGCTTCCGACAGCCCCTTCGGCGTCTCGGACCTCTCCGGCAACGTCTGGGAATGGGTGCACCTGAACGCGATGCCTGGCTCGACCTTCTACTCGGGCGGCAGCTACTACCAGAGCTTCATCGACGCCCGGAGCAACAACCACTACACCAACAGGGATCCCTCGCTGCGCACGCCGCTCGTCGGCCTGCGCGTCTGCGCGGATCCACCCGTCCCTGACCCGGTTCCCTGAATTCCCCGTTTCCAGATACCCTGGCAGGACCCTTGCTAGGGGACAGCGGGGAAGCGAGCGCGAGGCGCTCGAGGAGGAAGGACCGATGGATTCGGGGACGCGGAGGAAGCGGCCGGTAGGGGCGAGGTTGCTCGGCGGGATGCTGGTGCTCTTCGCCACCACCACGGCCTGGGCGCAGGTGGGGGGCTACCAGAGCGATCAGGGGACGCACCTGCACGGCACGGTGGACAGGAAGTTCGAGCCCATCACGCTGCTGCTGAGTAGCGCGAGGTATCAGGGCGTCGGCTTCCAGCAGGTGGGAATCGATCGAGGCCAGCTCGTGGGGATGTGGCAGGGGAGCCCCAGGAGGGGGGATCAGTTCAGGGACGTGAGCTTCTCCGCGGAGGTGGAGGGCCAGGTGGTGAGATTCAAGGTCGTCGCGGCCCAGCGGCACGCCAATGTCTACACGGGCGTCGAGTCGAGCACCGCCTGGGAGTACCAGGTGGAATGGAGCTCGCCGACTCGGACCGGAAATCTGTGCCCGAACGGCTCCTGGGCGCTGGCGATGCCCGGCCGGTGGAAGACGGTGAAGGCGGGGGAGACGGACGCGAACGCGGGGGATCCGAACGCGCGCCTGAACGTGCTCATCTACACGCAGCCGGATGCGTTCTCCTTCGCGTGCCGTCCGGTGAGGAGTGAGGAGGGGCAGGAGACGCGGTTCATCGGGGGAGGGGTGGCGGCCAAGTGCGTGGATTGGGGTTATGCGCCGTGGCTGAGCGCGGATCCGATGCCGGGCGGGGAGCCGGTGGTCCCGGCGACGTCGATCGTCGAGGCCTTCGAGTACCACGCGGCCTGCACGGCGATGGCCTCGGCGGACTACTGCGGGGAGGGCATGCCCAATACCATCAATGGAACGCCGCTCATCATGTTCAACAAGGGGGACGTGGAGACGCAGGTGGAGCCGGAGGATCCGCTCACGAAGTATGTGTCGGCGGGCCCCTTCGGAGCGGATGGTGACTTCTTCTTCGAGTCGGCGTGGACGGGGACGCCGGTGTATGTCTTCGAGCGCACGGGCGAGAGCAGGGCGGTGCGGGGCAAGGCGCTGTGTCTGACGAAGAAGCGCTGGTCGACGCTGAAGTATGGAGGCACGTGCCCCTACAGCCTGCCGGATCCGCGCCAGCGCGAGCACGAGCCGTTCTACTGCGAGCAGCTCTCGGTGGACGAGCTGATTGGCAAGGGCTCGATGCTGTTCTCCTATTCGACGTACATCGACACGGGGCTGTACCGCTTCAAGAAGCCGCAGACGGCCCAATTCCTCACCACGGCCGCGACGGCCATGGCGCCGAATGGCGACGGGTACGTGTCCCAGGTGGGAGGCGCGGAGCAGTACCTGTTGGATCTGCCGCATGCGCAGTCGTTCGAGGGGAGCATCCTCGGACGGAACGTGCCGCACACGTTCCCGGTGCTGCAGTCCACGCGGCCGTTGCTGCGCTACCGCTCCACCACGGGGAACGGCTTCCTCTCACTGCTGATGGGGATGCAGGCGCCGGCGGGCTATGAGCCCGATGGCGTCGACAACCTCGAGGGCTATGTCTATATGGGGCCGAATGTGTCTGGGACCACGCCCGTGCTCTGGCTGTGGTACCGGCAGCAGGACGGGGCCTACGCGACGTCCACGCGGGACCTGAGCGTATGGGGCTATACGCTGGTTCAGCAGATGGGCTACCTGCCTTCGATGAACGAGTACGCCCAGATGCCGTAGCGCGGGCGCGCGTCAGGAGCGGTGAATCCATGCCATGGTTTGCGGTGCACGCCATCATGAGGGTCAGCTTCAAGGATGGCTTCGCGGGTTACGTGCCAGTCTGGGAGAACATCTACCTGGTGGCCGCGGAATCTCCAGAGGAGGCGCACAGGAAGGGAGTGGCGAAGGCATTGGCCGCGGAGGGAGATAGCTCAGGCACGTTTTTCTGGGACGACCATCCGGCCAGCTGGGTTTTCGCGGGTGTCCGCAAGATCATCAAATGTGACGATGATCCAATCGAGGAAGGTGTCGAGGTCACCTACTCCCAGTTCCGGCTTCGAGGGGAGGACGACCTCGAGAAACTGGTAGCGGGAGAACCGGTGAAGATTGTCTATGAGGATTGATGGCCAGCGTGGGCTTGCCCCGGTGACGTGGCTCTTCCGCTCTTCGCCTGGTTCAGCGGCGGTGCTGCTTGGGGCCGTGCTGCTGTCCACCGGCTGCGTCACGCTGGCACCGCAACCCGATGCGAGACACCCCACGGGCCCGCGTACCCTCTCCGCATTGCGAGAGACGGGGGCCAGTACGCCCCCACTCGACGCTTCCTCCCCTCTCGCTTCTACCGGGCCTGGTGGGCAGGATCGGCCGCACCGCCGCCCGAGCGCCCGGGGTCTGGGCCCGGACGTGCTCCTGGCGAGCACGCCTGCGCACGAGGTGGCCGGCGGGGGGAATGCCACCCAGGGCCCTGCCGCCTGCGGAGGAGAGGCCGTGCCCCCAGGCTGGCCCGACTTCTCCTCCGGAGACGGGGAGGCACTCCTCGCCCCCTTCCTCACGTGCACCTCGCCCGCGGAATTCCTCGCGCTGCAGGAGCGCGTGGACATGCCCCGGCTGGTGGAGGCGTTGGACGACTGGCGCGCCGTGCGGCTCGGTGCCCAGGGCCCCGCGCGCGAAGATGTCGCTCGCCTCCTCAACCTCAAGCGCGCCTCCCTCCTCGTGAAGACCACCGAGGACCATGGAGCCGTCAGAGCCCAGGTACTCGCCCTCTTCATCGTCAACTCGTCCCATGACGATGACTTGCGGGAGATTCTCTTCCTGTTGGCCCAGGATAAGCGGCTGGAGGAGATGCTCGCGTTGCTGCCCGCATTCCAGACGGCCCTGGAGAGGCGGGGCCTGAAACCCACGGCCCGTCCGGACCGGGACTTTGAAACGAGAGACGTGGGACGAGGCCTTGCCCGCGCTGGCAGGGACGCGCTCACCAGCTCTCCGGTGAGCGGTGACGGGGCGGCCTTTACCTTCTCCACCATACGAGGCCAGCTGCCGCCGGACTACCAGGAGGCCCTCGACGAGGCGGAGAAGAGGTGGGCGGCGCGGCACTTCTCGGCGGGCAACGTGGTGCTGGGCGGCTTGGACCACCTCACCTTCGGCGTGCCGCTGGGCTTCTACGGCTTGCTGGCCAGCACGGGCCATGGTGCGCATTCGCTGGCGCGAGGCGAGTACGAGCAGGCCACGCGCGAGCTGGCGCCAGCGACGCTGCTGGTGGCCATCTATGTGGGAGGAAAGGGCGTACGCCACTTCTCCGAGGCCCGAGGCACACCGGGAATGGGGCCGCACCTCCCCACCGGACTCGAGACCATGGAGCCGCGGCTGCGCGCCCTCGAGCACACGGCGCGGCGGTTGGAAGGGTTGTTGGGCGCGGACGGCCTGCGGGAGTTGGCCCGGTACCTACGAGCCAGCCGGGAGTCGGGCCGCTTCGTCGCCGTGGGGGGAGTGGACGCCGCGCTGGCGCTGTACGAGGCCCGGGGAGATGTGGCCAAGGCACGGCCGCTGATGTCCAGGGCCAGGCCCGGGGCCACGGGCACCTCCGTGGGGAGGAGCGGACCCTCCCCAAATGAGACGCGCGGCGTGGAGCGCCCTGATGGCCTGGCCTCGCTGGTGGACGAGGGGGCTGGCTACACGCGGGAGGTGGTGGATGCAAAGCTCTCGGCGGTGGAGCTCGAGTCCACGAACCCGCGTCTGCCCAAGGACGTGGGCGTGCTGGAGAAGCAGCGTCCCTCCCTCGACGCCCCGCCGCCCGAGGCCCGGGGCAACCCACGCTGGCGCGAGTACGTCGACTACTACGAGAAGCGCCTGGGAGAGGTGAAGGAGAGCAAGGCCGCCAAGGGCCCCCTGCCGTGGGAGGCCTACGAGCAGATGCGGGTGTGGTTTGCCCGAGGACTGGCCTTCGAGCGCGTCATGGTGACACTGCTGCAGGCTGACGCACGGCTGCCACGCGCGCAGCGCCGCTTCCTCGGCGACTTCGACAAGCCCCGCATCGAGACGAATGTGGGCGTGAGGAAGCCGGACTCCGGCTTGCGCTTCGCGGACGTGCTCGTCATCGAAGCGGGCGAGCTCGGCGGACAGCCGCGTCGCGTGGAGACGTTCAGCTTCAAGAGCCGAGAACTCTCGGGGTTGAGAGAGACGGCGTTGGAGGCACAGATGATTGCCGACGCGAAGGAGGCTCTACGGAACTACGGTGAGACGCTGGACATCCGTCGAGACTCCCTCCAGCCCCTTTTTCCAGGGGGCAGTGAGGTGCGGGTTCCGAGGGTTCGCCTCGTCTACGAGGGTGGCAAACTCAAACCTACGAATCCAGACTACTTGGATGCAGCCATGGAAAAAACCAGGAGTCAGGTTCCGGAAGTAGAGGTGCTGTTCCAATGAAAGTACTGGAGTTTCACGGCGAGAAGAGCGAGGACCACCTTGGGCTCATCTTCAAAGGCGCCATGAATCCACAGGCCGCACTGACAAGTGAGCTCGAGCCTTTCCTTGAAGCGTTGGAGGAGTACGCAGGCCGGTGGATGCCGGATGTCGTCACCGGCAAGCGCCAACGCAAATACGCCCGCAACGCCATTTGGAAGGCGCTGGAAGAGCGGCGCGATGGGAACAGCACGTCCATTGGACTCTATCGGACGAAGTGGCCCGCCCTGGACAGTCGGCTTTGGCTGTGGCTCCCACCGCGGGCTCCCGAACTGGACATCATCATCAAGGTGAAGCCTCTCTCTTTCTTCGCTGAGGCGCAGCTCTGCCAAGGTTTCGTGGAGATGGTGCGCGCCTGGGCCTCCCGCTATCCGGTCACTCATGCGAGGGCCCACAGCGCCGATGACGCGCAGTTGGCGGGTTCCCCCCGCTTCGGACGCGATCAGCAGACCTCCATTCGAGACGGGTTCGACAAAATCTACGAGGTCTTCTGGCTCAACGTCTTCGGCCCGAAGCTGGTGGAGATGGTTGGCCGTGAGCGCATGCTGTCCACGCCAGCCCACCGGCTGGAGGAACTCCCAAACGGCTCCGTCCTCCTGGTGACGTGGCCCACCGCCGCGGATTTCGCCAGCGACGAGGCGCGCCTCGCCCAGGCCCGCGCGTTCGTCCACCTCCGACCGGATCTGGACTTCGACACCGTGCTGCGCACCCTGCGCGAGCGCAGTGCCATGCTGGCCCCCGTGGAGCCTCGCTTCCACCCAGACGTGGCGCCTCTGCTATCGCGCGTCGTGGACCGCGTCGCCAGCCACGAGCGCCAGCGCAGGATTGCCGAGTTCAACGCGTACCGCCCACCCGAGCCCCAGGAGTGGCGCCCCGCGGTCTCCGCTCTGCCTCCGGACGTGGATGCCCCGGAGCGCGCTCGCGAGCATTACAGCACCCTCGCCGAGCGTCTCGTGGCCCTGCTGCACACGAAGGTACCCTCCATCTTCGAGGAGACACCCGAATCACTCAGCGATGTGGACTACCAGTTCTGGTATGAGGACTTTCCGAGGGTGTTCGAACGGCAGGACATCGACGCACACGTGGTGCCCGCCATTGGCGCGTACCTGGGAGAGGTGCTGGTGCGCAACCTCGGCGGTCAGTGGATTCCGCGCCAGAAGTTGGAGGAGGCCCAGGTGCTCGTAGGCAACCGTGTATGGTTTCCTTTTGCCCGGGCTCACCACTACATGCGCTCGTGTCAGGCGTTGCTGGACTACTCCCTCACCCAATTCTACCGTGCGGCCGAGCGGCACCGGGGATGATAAAGAAAGAGGTGGAGGCACGCAGCCCCCCGGCTCCGCGGCTCCACCCCAGTGCCACGCTTCTCGCGCGACGCGTTACTCGTACTCGACCTCGGAGCCTCCCGAGGTGTCCACATCGACCTTCTCGGGCTTGCGCGACGCCTTCACCGTCGAGCCTCCGGACAGCTCGCCCTTCAGGCTCCGCTCGGGGGAGGCCTCGACATGGGTGCCGCCGCTGGCCTCGACCTCGAGCGACTCGGCCCGCACCTTCCGCGCCTTGATGACCGCGCCCCCGCTGCCCTCCACGTGCATCTCTCCCGTCTGGCCCTTCAGCGATACCTCGCCGCCTCCACTCGCCTCGACCTCGAGCTTCTTCGTGTCCAGGCCGGTCACGTTGACCTCACTGCCCCCGCTCGCCTCCACCTCGAAGGTGCTCGCCGCCGTGGCCTCGGCCTCGACGTGCGCGCCCCCGCTGGCCGACACGCTCTCCACGCGCGGATTGGTGACGTAGAGGCGCACCTCCTTCATCCCCCTCGAGAACAGCGAGCCCCGCTCCACCTGCGTCGTCAGCACCCCGTGCTCCACGACGAGCTTCACCCGGGACAGGTCCTCCGAGCGGCCCTCCAGGCGCACCGACTTGGGACCCGGCTTCACCTCGGCGCGGATGCCGTGGCTCACCGCCACGCCCCGGAAGTCGGGAACCTCGATCTGCCCCTTGGGCGAGTCGGCGGCGGGGGCCTCCGCGAAGGCCGGCACGGACACCAGGAGGGCGACGGGGAGGAGCAGCGTGCGGAGCATCATCTGGGCGGACCTCGGGAAGGAGGAGGCGCGAGGCCTCGTGTCCTCCGAGGTACGCACGGCGGCCGGAGCGATTGCACCCGCGCCGCCTGGCCGCCTACTCCCGGGCTTGTTTCCCGAGCGAGACGCGGAGCGACGAGAGCTCCTTCGGCTTGATCTCCACCGACACCTTCTGCGACTTGCCGTCGGGACCCACCAGCTTCAGGGTGTGCTTGCCCGAGGGGAGGGACACGCGGAAGAGCGGCGTCTCGCCCAGCAGGCGGTTGCCCAGGTACACCTTGGCGTATTGATCCGAGGTGAGCGTGAGGCTGCCCGTCTCTCCGGACGTTTCGGCCGCGCCCGTGCGCTCCCGCTCCATCGCCTCCCACGCCCGATCCGCCTCGTTGGCGTTCGTCACCTGCTCGGGAGCGCTCTCCACGTCCGCGGAGGAGGCCCGCTTGCGGCGGGACGGCGCCGCCACCTTGCCTCGCTTCGCCGACTGCGCGGGCTCGGGGGACTCGACCTGGGCGGCGGCCTCGGGGGCGTCGTCCTGACCGTCCGTTGCGCTCGCGCCCGGGGGCGGAGGCGCATCGGTGGGAACGGCCTCGTTCTGCCCCTCGGCCGCACCCGCACCGGCGGCGGCCTCTTCCGGGGTGGCGGGTGCCGCGGAGGTAGCCGTGGCCTCCGGCGTGGCGCTCGAAGGAGCCGCCTGCGCGGCCGGGTCGGCCGGAGGCGTGTCACCCGTGCCGGTCTGGGGCACCACGGGAGCGGCATCCCCGGTGCTGGCCGGCGCGGCCGTCGAAGCGGGAGGAGGAGGGGCCTCGGCCGCCTGGGTCCGAGCCTGTGCCGGGTCCTGGGGGAACAGCCGCGAGGACAGCAGTCCCCCGTCCAGTCGCAGCGCGACCATGGCGGCTCCCGCGCCCAGGAGGATCGCGAGCACCAGCGTGGCCACGAGCACACCCCGGCGCGAGGACGTGGGCTCTGGGGCTGGCGGGCTCGAAGCGGCCAGCTCCTTCTCCTGGGATTCGATCACCAGGCCGTTGGGCGAGGTGCGCTCCTCATGCTCCTCGTGCTGGGGCTCGACCGGGGCCGACCACGGAGGCAGGGGGGACTTCAGCACGGGGACGGTGGGGTACTCCGGAGCGTCCTCGTCATCCTCGAACCCCATCGGGCGCAGCTTCGCGGGGGTCGTGGGAAGCCTCAGTGCGGGGACGGTGGGGTACTCGGGGGCGTCCTCGTCGTCGAGCTCCAGCTTGCGCGGAGGGGGCAGTGGTGGACGCGAGACGGGCGGGGAGGGCTGCTCCGGCGCGGAAGTCCCGGGCTGCTCGAGCGAGCGGACCGGCTGGGTGACGGCATCCAGGTGTGACAGCGAGGGCTCGAGCGAGCGAGCTGGCTGGGTGACGGCGTCCAGGTGCGACAGCGAGGGCCGGCGTGGCACACGCGCGGAGCCGCCCCCGGAGGCGGCACCGGGGTCCGGGGTGACGGGCTGATCGCTGGGGCGGCGCGGCCGCATGACGGCCGTCTTGAGATCCGGCTCCACCGGCTCCTTCACCGCGGGGGGAGCGTCGGTGCGGTTCGGGCCGCGCGGGCGCGCGGGAGAAGGCTCGGGGGGTGCCGGGGTCCGCGGCTCCGGCGGAGGGGGCTGGCGGCCCGAGGCACGGGCGGGCGCGCGAGGCGCGGGCAGCACCGGCCGATTCGGGCCCGGGGTCTCCTCGGGAGGCGCCGGGGCCGGAGGCGGGGGCGGGGCGGCGATCCGGGTGACCTCATTCGGAGCGGGCGCCGGAGACTTCGTGACGGCCGGGTAGGGGACGACGTCCGTATGGTCGGACGCGGCGGCGGGCACGGGGAAGTTGGGCGCGGAGATGACGGGGATGAGCCCCGCGGTGGAGATGCGCGGGGGAGCGGCCACGCCGGGCGGAGGCGTCGGGGCGAGGGGCGGCCGGGCCCTCGGAGCGGCCACGCCGGGCGAGGGCGCCGGAGGCGTGGCGGGCACGGGAGGCGGAGTGGAGGGTGTCTCCCTGTCCGAGAAGAGCTGCGCGAGCTTCACCTCGCCCGTGCCCCCCGCGGCGGCCCGTCCGCTGGCGAGCAGCTGGCGCGTCTGCTCCCGGCGCTCGGCGAAGAGGCGCCGCAGCAGCTCGCCGCTGCGCTCGGGCAGCCAGATGAGCGGGCCCACGGCGCGCTCCAGCTCGCGGGCGAACTCCAGCGCGCTGGCGTACCGGTCCTCGCGCCGGCGCGCGAGCGCCTTGAGCACGATGGCATCCAGCTCGGGGGGAATGGCCTTGTTGGTGCGCGAGGGCTCGGCGATGGGGCCCTTGAGCACGGCGTTCCACACCGCCGAGGGCACCTTGCCCGGGAAGAGCCGCATGCCGGTGAGGCACTCGTGCAGCACCACGCCCAGGCTGAACAGATCACTTCGCGCGTCCAGCGGCTCGCCGAGAATCTGCTCCGGCGACATGTAGCCGTTGGTGCCCTTCACCATGCCCACCTGGGTGCGGTGGGCGCCGGCCAGGTTCTTGGCGATGCCGAAGTCGAGCAGCTTGGTGACGCCCTCGTACGTCACCATGATGTTCTTCTCGGCCACGTCGCGGTGGATGACGGGCGAGGGCTGGCCGAGCGCGTCCGTGAAGGTGTGCGCGTAGTGCAGCGCGAGCGCGGTGTCGCGCACGGAGGCCAGGCCGAAGCCGATGGGCATGGGCTCGTCGGCGGCGCGGCAGGCTCGGGCCACCTCCAGCAGCGTGGCGCCGGGGACGAACTCCATGGCGAGGAACAGCTCGCCCTGGGCCACGTCCAGGTCGAACACCTGGGCGATGTGCGGGTGGTTGAAGGCCGCGGTGACCTTGGCCTCGTCCAGGAACATCCGGACGAACTCCTCCTGGCCCTGGATGTCCGGGAGGATCTTCTTGAGCACCACGGGTTTGTGGAAGCCGGCCAGGCCGCGCTTGGACGCGAGGAAGATCTCCGCCATCCCGCCAGTGGACAGGCGGCAGAGCACCTCGTAGTTGCCCATCTGCCTGCCGCGCACATCGTCCGGCGCGAGGGGTTGCCTTGGCCCAGCCATTCGAGGAAGCCGAGTTTATATGGCGGGCGGCTCCGAGTCGAAAGCCACCGTCGTGATTTTCGAGTGAGGGTGCAACGGGAGCGGATTCCACCCGTGTTTCCGGGAGGTGGGAGCGCCGTCGGGAGCACACCGGGCCCGGGGTCCCCCCAGGCGCGCGGCGGGTGAGCCCTGTGCACGCGGAGTGGAAGGGGCAATCCCCACCGGGTGCACGGGGAGTGTGTTCACTGTCGTTCGCGAACGGATGACCCGATGGGTCCGCAACGCTTCCACGGATCCCACCCCCGGATGCGGCTGCAAGCCCCGGGGCGTGTGTCCACATTGGCGGAACGGAAGGCCACCCGGTGTCAGTCAAGACGGTGGCGCAAAAAACTTTCATGGTTCACGTAACTCGGCTCTCCAAGACAGACGGAGTTCCCATGGCGACGGAGAAGGTGGACGTCACGCGCGCCCGAGAGAGCATCCTGGGCTACCGCCTGGGGCCAGGGCTGCGGGCGGAGGCGTCGGTGGAGGGGGAGCAACCCGAGGCGAGGCTGGTGCAGCTGTCGCCGGAGGACCTGACGTTGAGCCTGTCGAGGCCGACGGTGCTGAGGCCCGGGCAGACGGCGAACGTGGTGTTGGGGGTGGGAGGGAAGAGGACGTCCCTGAGGGCGCAGGTGACGAACGTGCACGTGCCGGGGCCGGAGGAGGCGTCGGAGCTGAGCCTGCGTTTCGTGGCGCCGCCGCTGGACCAGGGCCGGCACATCGTGTCGGTGCTGGAGGGGATGAGGGACAAGGGCGAGCTGGAGATGCCGCGCTCGAGGCCCATCTGGCGGGAGCGGATTACACGGGCGGATCGAATCTGCCGCATCTTCGAGGCGCTGACGGCCAGGCGGTGCCGGGGCATGGCGCGCGCGAGCACGGGGGACGTGGAGCTGGTGGCGGCGCTGTATGACAAATACGACGGGCGGGTGGCGTGGGAGGTGATGGGGGTGCTGCCGTCGGTGCCCTTCACGCTGGAGATGTTCGGCTACAGCTCGGTGCTGCACTTCCAGGTGGAGCACGCGACGTACGAGGACGGGCTGTGGAGCGTGCCGTTGCCGAAGGAGCTGGTGCGCTACCGGCACCGGTGGCTGAGGAGGGCTCCGGCGTGGGGCGGGTGCGCGGTGCGCTTCAGCCATCCGTTGTGGCCGCAGGTGCGGGTGGAGCGGGAGCTGGCGGAGCTGTCGTACGACGGGATGTCGTTCTGCACGAATCCGGGCGAGGACGTGATGTACCCGGGGCTGGTGCTGCCGGAGATCGAAGTGGGGATGCCGGGGAGGGAGCCGGTGCGGTTGAAGGCGGAGGTGCGCAGCATCACGGGCTCGTCCCTGGGGCGGCGCTGCGGCATGTCGGTGGTGCCGGTGACGTCGGAGGAGGCGCACCGCTGGCGCAATCTGGTGGAGGAGCAGAGCCATCCGAACACGCGGGTGACGGGGGAGTGGAACCAGGGGACGTGGGAGCTGTTCGAGCGCTCGGGGTACTTCCGGCTGTCGGGGAAGAGCCCGGCGGACTTCGAGCGGATGCAGGCGGAGTACCGGGAGGCGCACGAGCGGCTGGAGAGGAATCCGCGGCTGGGCTACCGGGTGGTGAGGCCGACGCCTGGGGGCGAGGCGGTGGAGGCGAGCCTGTCGTGGCTGAAGCCGTACTCGGGGAGCTGGTTGGGGCACCAACTGGCGAGGCATCAGCCGGGGAACGAGCGGGCGCGGGGGACGGCGCGGGAGGCGCTGCGGGACATCTATCTGAGGGGCTTCGAGCCGGCGCAGATGGACGCGGAGGTGAAGTGGTTCCTGGCGTACTGCGAGGCGCACGTGAGGTGGGTGCGCTTCACGGCGTTCGACTTCGCGGAGTGGTACCAGCACACGGGGAAGGCGTGCATGGTGCCGTTCCGGTTCATGGAGGCGGACGCGAGGCGGGAGTGGGAGAAGCCGGAGGGAATCACGCTGGGGGCGCCGACGGAGGAGGAGAAGGAGGCGTTCTTCGAGCGGGTGAAGGAGACGAGGCCGGAGGCGTACCGGGAGGCGTTGGACCTGGTGCCGGAGCGGTTCGAGCTGACGGAGCTGAAGAGGAAGTGGAGCGAGGCGGGGCTGAAGCGTGAGCGGGACGTGCTGGTGGCGCGCAAGGAGGGGCGAGCGCTGGCGGTGGGGGTGTTGGAGACGGCGCACCCGGGGCTGAACCTGTTCCACGTGTTGGACGGACTGCGGATCGTGCCGTTGGTGGACGAAGCCTCTGCGGAGGGGCAGGAGGCGATGCTGGCGTTGCTGGCGGGGGCGGCGGAGTGGTACCGGCAGCGAGGGCTGGACGTCTTCGTGCACTACGTGGAGACGGAGCACACGGGGTACACGGAGAGGGCGAAGCTGGCGGACTTGGGGGAGGGGAGGATCTGGATCCTCTCGGCGCAACTCCTACCGGACTTCATCGAGCATCTGTACGAAGCGACGACGCCAAGAGGCGATCTCTAGAAGACAATCACCCCTCTCCCTCTGGGAGAGGGACGGGGTGAGGGTCTTCACGAAGCGCGCATCAGTACATCAACCCGGGGATGAGACCCCCGGTGGTCCACTTCCGGCCGTGGGCGCTGAAGACCCCGACGCCGTACTGTGAGCCCTTGGCCTCGATGGTGCGGCCGTCGCCGAGACTGATGGCGACGTGACCCGGGCGGAAGAGCAGGGCGCCGCGGGTGCGGAAGGCCCGCTCGACGGAGATCTCCTTGCCGGCGCGCTGGATATGCGGGAGCTGGTTCATGGTCCCATCGGGGATGGAGACGCCGACCTGGTGAGCGGCCCACTGAACGAGCTCGGAGCAGTCGAACTCCTCGGGGTTGGGATCATCGAGCCGGACCTCGGCGCCGAAGACATACCGATCGCCGGCCTGGGAGAGAGCCATCTGGACGAAGGCCTCGGCGGTGGCGGGGGAGCCCGGAGGAGGAAGAGGAAGCGTGGGGCTCTGGGCCTCGAGCCGGTCCCAGACCTGGGGGCCGGCGATGCCATCCACGGTGATCTTCTCCGCGCGCTGGAAGGCCTCGACGGCGGCCTGGGTCTTGGGGCCGAAGACGCCGTCCACGGTTCCGCAGTCGAACCCCTTGCCGTTGAGCAGGGTCTGGAGCTCGCGCACGTCGGGGCCACGGGAGCCCAGCTGGAGGGTGGGCAGGAGCGACCGGGCAGGAGTAGCCATGATGACAAACCTCGATGAGAGGGGATGTCGTGCCCTCTCCCTGGAGTTCTTCTGTCCGGGAGAGAGGGAGGTGGCTGTCCTTGTGATGCGGTGGCGCGCGAGCGTGTCAGGGGACGAGGAGCGCCTGGCGGCTGGGCGAGCAAGCCCCGACACTACTTGCAGGGGTAGTTGGCCTTGGAGCAGGTGACGCCGTTGTTGTACGCGTCGTTGAAGTGGGCGACGAACGCGTCGTAGATGGGATGAACGGTGCCGGACTCGGGAGCGAGCTTGACGAAGAGCTCCTCGTTTTCGTTGAGGGCGTCCTGGGACCAGTTCTGGGAGCCGGTGTAGACGCGGTAGTGATAGGTGGTGCCGAACTTGCCGTAGATGGCGAAGAACTTGTCGTGGACCTTGTCCTTGCGGCGGATGGCGACACCGGCGTCGAGCAGCTCGTTGTAGACGGACTGGGACATGTCGATGCCGTCGGTGGAGTTGCCGCTGACGACCATCCAGACGGAGCAACCGCCGGCCTTCATGCTCTTGATCTGCGAGAGCAGCGCGGGGCGGCCGGTGGTGACGAAGGACATGCCGATGCGGATGCGGCAGTTGGCATCGGGGGTGATGTCATTCAAACGGGTGACGATGGTATCGGTCTGCCCCACGCCTTCGGGAGAGGCATAGGCATCGGCGGGGTTGGCCAGGTAGTAACCCCGGCCGGAGGCGGAGTCGTAGTAGTCATTGCCGGTGTAGTGGCGCCGGTTCCACATGTCGGTGAAGTTGGCGTTGAGACCGTCGAAGAGGGTGACGGCGTCGTAGATGACGATGGCGTTGTTGAAGGCCTCGGTGCCGCTGGCGCCGGTGAGGTTGGCCGAGCCGAACCAGGAGACGTAGGGGCGCAGCACGCCGTTGGGATCCTTCGTCTGGCTGAACGTGAACAGCTTGGTGTGCATGTTGCTGGCGGCGCTGGTGCTGATGCAGCCGCCACCGCCGCTCGTGTTGGTGCAGAACTTGTAGTTGGCGAGCTTCTTGAGCGTCTCGACGGCGGCGTAGCCGGTGCTCGCGTTCTTGGCGTCCATGACGACGTACACCGTGACGCCGCGGTTCTGCGCGGCGAGGAGGGCATCGGCGATGCCCGTATGGCTCACGGAGTGGATGGCGGCGCGGATGGTGGCGCCCGCGGGCGTATTGTCGATGAGACGCTTCACCTCGTTGGTGATGGTGGCGTCCACGCCACCGAAGGCGGGCGGGTTGTTGAAGTAGGCCCAGACGGCCTTGCCACCGAGCGTCCCGGAAGCGGTGCTCACTCCCGCCTCGACCGTGCCCACGTCGACATCATCGAGCACATACGCCGGGAGCGAGGACTCGCAACCGGTGACAGCCATCGTGCAGACAGCCATGGTCAATGTCCGCAGAGCCGACCGCGTACCGCTTCCCTCGAGCCGCATCGTGCCTTCTCCTTCGATGTCGCGATTTTCGCGGCTTGTTATCAACTTCCAAGGAAACGGGCAAGACGCGGAATACGGCTCTAGACAAGGGATTACGGAGCGGGAGCGGGGCGGCTCGTACCGAGCCCCACCAGCGCATCGGCGAGGCGGTCGATCTCCCCGGCTTCCAGGCCGGTGGAGGCGAGCTCCTCGTGCGCCTTGTGCCGGATGGCGTCCCGGTCCAGCCCTCCGGGGACGCGCGGCACGAGGGTGCTGATGCGCGAGCTGATGCGCGCGAGCGCCGGCCGCAGCTCGTCATCGAGCGAGTGCGCGGGCGCATCCGCCGGGGTGGCCGCGCGGAGCTGGAGCTGCTTGGCCGCGTCCATCTGCGCCTGGAAGAACGCGGTGAGCGCCTCGTCCGGAGGCGGGGACACACCCAGGGCGGCCGCGGCCTTCTGGACCTCGGACCGGGCGGCTTCCAGCACCTTCGCCTCCTGCGCGGGCACCTCGATGGGCTGACCCGCGCGCTGCTTGGCCACGGCCACCATGGGCATCAGCGCCAGGCGCTCGGCGGTGGCGGAGAGCAGTGCATCCACCGGCGTCGCGGTGGGCCCGGTGGCACCGGGGCCCAGGTAGCGCGCGCGCAGCTCCCCGAGCGCTCCGCTCTCCTCCTGCCGCAGGAGCCACGTGTCCAGATCCGCGGCCAGCTCGGGCTGGGAGGGGTCCACGTAGAGCGCCACCACGTCGCGGGTGAACGGGCCGACCAGCTCGAGGCCGGTGAGGCCCTCGGCCCAGCGCGGACCCTCGACGGTGTTGCTGAGGGCCGCGTCCGCCTGACCGGAGGCGACCGCCTCGCGCACCGCCGCGTTGTCGGGAATGGCGAGGATGCGCGCGTGCGGGAAGTGCGCACGCGCCACGCGCTCTAGGTGTCCGCCCTTGTTCACCGCCAGACGGAAGTCGGGCCGGTCGAGCGCGCGCAGGAGCGCGAGCGGCTCCTCGGAGGTGCCACCGCCGGCGGGAGGCGCCCAGGTCGGGCGGCGCAGGAGCAGCAGGGCGCCATTGCGCGCCACGGGGACGGTGTAGCGCCCGGTCAGCGAGCGCTCGGGCCGGACGGTGATGCCGCTGGTCGCCACGTCGAAGCGGTGGGCGCGCAGGTCCGCCACCAGCTCCGGCCAGCGGAAGCGCACCCACTCGAGGCGCAGCCCGCGCTCGGTGGCGTAGGACTCCAGGAGCGCGGCGTCGAAGCCGGAGGCCTGTCCCTCCTTCAGCGTGCTGAAGGGAGGGTAGTCGCCGCTCGTTCCCACGCGGAGGACCCGGCTCTCCCGCGAGGCGGGGGGCGCCTCGGGACGAGCCGCGCACGCGGCGAGCAGGGCCAGCACGGCGCCCGCGAGGAGGAGGCGGGCGCGCGCGAATCCACGAGACACGTTCGGAGGAGGGGAAAGGTGCATCCCCCGACTCTGCCCCAGGGGCGTGTGAATCACCCAGCCCGTCTGGGAGAAGGCAGCTCGTTGAGGACGAGCCAGTACATGCCCAGCTGCCGCACCGCCTCGAAGAAGGCGGTGACGTCCACCGGCTTGTGGACGAAGCTGTTGACGCCCAGCTGGTAGCTCTCCATCAGGTCCCTCTCCTCCTTGGAGGAGGTGAGGACGACCACGGGCAGGGTGCGGGTCTGCTCGTGGGCGCGCACGCGCCGCAGCACCTCGAGGCCGTCGATGCGGGGCAGGTGCAGGTCCAACAGCACCACCTGGGGCCGGATGCTCGGATCCCTGTTCGCGTGCCTGCCCTGGATGAACAGGTAGTCGAGCGCCTCGGCCCCATCGCGTACGACGACCACCGGGTTGTGGATGTTGCTCTTGCGGAAGGCCCTCAGGGTCATCAGCTCGTCGTCGGCGTTGTCCTCGACGAGAAGGATGACGCGTTGGCTCGGGTCATACATGGGAGTGTTTTCTCACGGCGGGCTCGTGGAGGGGATGATACGCCGCACGGTGGCGAGTCCCACGTCGATGCGGGTTTCACCCGGAGACAGACATTGAGACCACGCGAAGTGTTTGTGAAAGGCTTTTCACGGCGCGAGCGGCGTCAGTGAGGCGCGGCCACGTCGGTGGTGGGCAGGGACGTCCCCGGCTCGCGCTTGCTCTTGGGGAAGAAGAGCCCGGCGGCGAAGGCGGCGATGGTGGCCGCGCAGATGATCCAGAAGTTGATGGACAGGCCGGTGCCGAGCGCGCCGCTCAGGGTCTGCAAGACATCCGCGGGCAGGCCGCGGCCGTGCTCGGGGCCGAGCAGCTCGTTGGCGGCGGAGACGGGCACGCGCGGATCCTTCAGGAGGTGGGACACCAGCACGCCACCCATCAACCCCACCCCGAGCGCCCCGCCGATGGTGCGGAAGAACATGTGGCTGGCGGTGGCCACCCCGCGCAGCTCCCAGCCCACGCTGGTCTGCACGGCGATGAGCAGCGCGGTGGCGGTGAAGCCCAGGCCGATGCCGAACAGCGCCATGGCCAGCTCCGGCACGAGGATGGACGAGTGCGGGTTGAGGAACAGCGCCATCAGCCCCGTGCCCAGCACCGTGAGCCCCAGCCCTCCGACGATGAGCGGGCGGAACCCCGTCTTGAGCAACAGCCGTCCCGCCACGAGGCTCGCCAGCGGCCAGCCGACGATCATCGGGGTGATCATCCCGCCCGCCAGCGTGGCCGAGCCGCCCAGCACGCCCTGCACGTACAGGGGCACGTAGGTGGTGGCGCCGAACATCGCCGCGGAGAAGAGCGCGCCGGCCGCCGAGGAGATGGCGATGGCGGGAATCTTGAAGAGGGAGGGGGGGATGACGGGCTCGGCCACCTTGCGCTCCACGAGGACGAAGGCGATGAGCAGCACGGCCGCCACCGGCAGCGCGAGCAGGTTGCGGCCGAGGCTCTGCACGCCGAAGAGCAGCGCCACCACCCCGCCGGACAGCAGCGCCGCGCCCGCGAAGTCCAGCTTCTGGGGCTTGCGCTGCACCTGCTCGTGGAAGAAGCCCAGCAGCAGTCCCAGGGCGGCCAGCCCCACCGGGACGTTGATGAAGAAGACCCAGTGCCAGGTGAGGTACTTCACGATGAGGCCACCGGTGAGCGGGCCCACCAGTCCCGCCAGGCCCCACACCCCGCTGAAGGCGCCCTGCACCTTCGCGCGCTGCTCCAGGGTGTAGATGTCTCCGATGATGGTGAGCGACACGGGCTGCATCGCTCCCGCGCCCAGGCCCTGCAGCGTCCGGAAGGCGATGAGCATGCTCATCGAGGTGGACAGACCACTGGCGATGGAGCCGATGAGGAAGAGGACGATGCCGAAGAGGAGGACGGGCTTGCGCCCGTAGAGGTCCGCCAGCTTGCCGAAGATGGGGACGGTGATGGTGGAGGACAGCATGTACGAGGTGAAGACCCAGGCGTAGCTCTCGAGCCCGCCCAGCTCGCTCACCACCGTGGGCATGGCGGTGGAGACGACGGTCATCTCCAGGGCCGCCATGAAGAGGCACAGGGCGAGGGCGACGGTGGTCAGGGGGCGGTGGGTTGGTCGCATGCTGTCGATTCGGAGCTGGGAAGAGGTGCCCTGCTTAACGGGTGGGAGCAGGGGCCGCCATCGTCAAGCGTCGTCCCCTCTCCCTCTGGGAGAGGGTCAGGGTGAGGGTCTACCGACTGTGCTCCCTGGTGATGACGGTGGGAAACGGCAAGGGACGAAGACCCTCACCCCCCGCCCTCTCCCAGGGGGAGAGGGAGCATGCGCAACCCGATCATGAAGCGCGCGCTGTCCGCTCCTCGCCGCGCCGCTTGAAGGCTCGCGCGGTGAGCCACAGCCCGAGGAGCAGCACCAGCACCGCCGTCACGGTGAAGAGGGCCCCCAGGCGGCTGGCCCGGGGACGATCGTCGTAGACGAGCTCGAAGCCCGAGACCTCGGGGTTCTGGCGGAAGCGGTCGAAGGCGTCGACGGCGCGCTGGACCTCGGCCTCCTCGGCCATCCACTCGCGCGAGAGGGGGAACTCACCCCGCGTGGTGACGAGCAGGGGACGATAGATGTTGGGCTGGGCGCCGCGCGGGCTGCGATCGCGATCCACCCGGGCGCCCTGGAGCTCCGACAGCGGGAAGGTGCCCACCTCGTCCCGGGTGAGCCAGCCCACGCGGGTGAGGGTGCAGGGCCCGCCGCGCTGGCACTGCAGCTCGACGCGCGCCTTGATGTCGAGGAAGGCCAGTCCAAAGATGAAGAACGGGATGGAGAGCACCAGGACGCCGGTGGCGCCGATGAACAGGGAGCGCGAGGGTGTGACGGAAGGCGCTGGGTTGCTCACGGCCTCCTCATAGACCAGCCGGGCGGTGGGAGCACGCGCGAACGCACGCGGTGGAGTCGATGCGCGAAGGTCGGATGGAAGACGGGCGGCGCGCGGGAGTGTCCACCAGCGGGGCTCCCGGTGACGGGGCAGGTGCGCGCGGGGCCGATCCAGGGCAACGACGGGGACACAGGAGGTGGAGCCATGAAGGCGGTGGCGGTTTTTCCCAAGGGCCGAGAGGTGAAGGTCATCGACGTGCCGGAGCCGAGGCTTCGCGCTCCCTCGGAGGTGAAGGTCCGGACGCTCGAGGTGGGGGTGTGCGGGACGGACAGGGAGGTGGTGCAGTTCAAGCACGGCAAGCCGCCGGAGGGGGAGGATCACCTCATCGTGGGGCACGAGTGCGTGGGCGAGGTGGTGGAGGTGGGCGAGCAGGTGAAGAACCTGGCGCCGGGGGACCTGGTGGTGCCGCGGGTGCGCAGGCCGTGCCCGAGCGAGGACTGCCTGCCGTGCCGCACGGGGAACACGGACTTCTGCGTGACGGGCGAGTACACGGAGCGGGGCATCCACGGGGCGCACGGCTTCGCGGCGGAGTACTTCGTGGAGGACGTGGAGTACCTGCACAAGGTGCCGCGCGAGCTGCGCGAGGTGGCGGTGCTGACGGAGCCGCTGACGATCGCGGAGAAGGCGCTGCGCGAGGTGGCGCACATCCAGACGCGGTTGCCGTGGAAGAGGCCGTTGCCGGGCAGGGCGGTGGTGCTGGGAGCGGGGCCGGTGGGCTTGCTGGGGGCGATGGCGCTGATGAGGGCGGGCTTCCAGACGACGGTGTACTCGCGCAAGCCGCCCCCCGACGCGAAGTCGGAGATGGCGGAGTCACTGGGAGCGGCCTACGTGTCCTCGAAGCAGCACAGGGTGGAAGAGCTGGTGAAGCAGAGGGGAAAGGCGGACGTGGTGTACGAGGCGGCGGGGGTGGCGAGCGCGGCGTTCGAGCTGGTGAAGGGACTGGCACCCAACGGGGTGTTCGTCTTCACGGGCGTGTCGGAGAGCGAGGAGGAGGAGCTGGACCAGGGCGAGCTGATGAAGCAGTGGGTGATGAACAACCAGGTGCTGATCGGAACGGTGAACGCGGCGGCGGTGGACTTCGAGGCGGCGGTGGAGGACCTGAGACACTTCCGGACGAAGTGGCCTGGGAAGGTGGAGAAGCTGATCACGGCGAGACACCGGCCGGAGGACTACGCGCAGGTGGTGAATGGGGAGAAGAGGACGGACATCAAGGACATCCTGGTCTTCTCCCGGGGGTGAGACTCGGGTGACACTGCGTCTATCCCCTCTCCCCCTGGGAGAGGGCTAGGGTGAGGGTCTTCCCATCTACGCACAGCGCATCTGCGCCCCGAAAAGGAGGAACACATGGAGGGAGCCTGGCTGGACATCTCGGTGCCGTTCGGAGAGGAGCCTTCGAGAGAGGGAGCGGCGGCGGGAGAAGGAGGGCTCCCGGAGGGGGTGGAGGCGCAGGCGGAGTGGCTGAAGAGGGCGGCGTGGATGGGGACATACGTGACGGCGCCGCCGAGCCTGGAGCTGGACCTGGAGGACACGGAGAGGCTGCCGTTGTCGGCGACGGTGGGGAAGGCGAGGGTGCTGCACCTGGATGACGTGGACTGCATCCGCGCGGACTCGCTGGCGGACTACGAGCCGAGGGCGGGGGAGCGGCTGCTGCTGCGCACGCGCAACTCGCAGCGGGAGTGGTGGAAGAAGCCGCACGGGGAGGACTTCGTGATGCTGTCGGAGGCGGCGGCGCGGCTGCTGGTGGAGCGCAAGGTGGCGTGCGTGGGGGTGGACTACGTGTCGCGTGCGGGAGCGGGCTTCCACGCGGAGAGCCGGGGCGTGCACCAGCTGATGAGGGAGGCGGGGGTGTGGCTCATCGAGGGGCTGGACCTGACGGAGGTGAAGGTGGGGATGCACGAGCTGGTGTGCCTGCCGCTGAAGGTGAAGGCGGAGTGGGGCTCGCCGGCGCGGGCGCTGGTGCGCGCGCTGCGCGAGTAGGCCCGGAAGGCCGCCATGCGGGCGGCCGGGCGCCCACCCGGGAGCGGGAGCCCATGCGAGCGGGCGAGCATGGGGCACCGGGCCCCTCCAGACTCTGAAGGCGGGAGTGCCTCCGAATAGGAATGCTCCGAGGTTCTTCAGTCGGGAGGAGTGAATGAACGGCGACAAGACGTCGCGACCTCCAGCCATCGAGGACCATGGCGTCATCGGCGACATGCGCACGGTGGCGCTGGTGGCGACGGACGGCACGCTGGACTGGCTGTGCTTTCCGCACTTCGACAGCCCGAGTGTCTTCGCGGCGCTGTTGGATCCGGAGAAGGGGGGACACTTCCGCATCAGCCCGGAGCTGGACGGCGAGCGGGTGATGCGCAAGCAGTTCTACTGGCCGGACACGAACGTGCTGGTGACGCGCTTCTACTCACCGGATGGCGTGGGCGAGCTGGTGGACTTCATGCCGGTGGGGAAGGGGGAGCGGGTGCGCCAGGTGGTGAGGCGCATCCGGGTGGTGAGAGGGGAGCTGGCCTTCCGGATGGAGTGCCTGCCGGCGTTCGACTACGGGAGGGAGCCGCACACGGTGCGGCTCATCCAGGGAGGGGCGAGCCTCCTGTCGGAGAAGCTGAAGCTGACGCTGGCCACGGCGATGAAGCTGGAGACGGACGGGCAGCGGCTCACGTCGCGCTTCACGCTGCAGGAGGGCCAGTCGGCGGTGTTCACGCTGCGCGAGGGGGCGCCGGACTCCTGCACGGACCGGGTGCTGGGGCACGATGCGTCCGAGGTGCTCTTCCGCTCCACGGTGGACTACTGGCGGCACTGGCTGGCGAAGTGCAGCTACACGGGGCGGTGGCGCGAGGTGGTGCATCGCTCGGCGCTGGTGTTGAAGCTGATGACGTTCGAGCCCTCGGGGGCCATCGTGGCGGCGCCCACGTGCAGCCTGCCGGAGTCACCGGGTGGGGTGCGCAACTGGGACTACCGCTACGTGTGGATTCGAGACGCGGCCTTCACGGTGTACGCGCTGATGCGCATCGGCTTCCGGGACGAGGCGGGCGCCTTCATGCGCTGGCTGGAGAAGCGCATCGCGGAGCTGCCCGAGGGCGAGCCCCTGCCGCTCATGTACGCGCTGGACGGAGGCGAGGTGCCGAAGGAGCAGGAGCTGTGGCACCTGTCGGGGTACGGGGGGGCGAAGCCGGTGCGGGTGGGCAACGGGGCGGCGCACCAGCTGCAGCTGGACATCTACGGGGAGCTGATGGACTCGGTGTACCTGTACAACAAGCACGGGGCGCCCATCTCGTATGACTTCTGGAGGCACCTGAGGCGGCTGGTGGACTGGGTGTGCGACCACTGGCGGGAGAAGGACGAGAGCATCTGGGAGGTGCGAGGGGGAAAGCAGCACTTCGTGTACTCGAAGATGATGTGCTGGGTGGCGGTGGATCGGGCGATCCGGCTGGCGGACAAGCGCAGCTTCCCGGCGGACCGGGCGAGGTGGCTGCAGACGCGCGATCTCATCTTCGAGGAGATCATGCAGAAGGGCTGGTGCGCGAAGCGGGGCGCGTTCATCCAGTCGTACGAGCGCAAGTCGCTGGACGCGGCGAACCTGCTGATGCCGCTGGTGTTCTTCCTGTCACCGGTGGATCCGCGGATGCTGTCGACGCTGGACCGGGTGCGGCAGGCGCCGGCGAAGGCGGGGCTGACGTCGGACGGGCTGGTGTTCCGCTACGACGTGGAGGCGACGCAGGACGGGCTGTACGGGAGGGAGGGCACGTTCAACCTGTGCACCTTCTGGCTGGTGGAGGCGATGACGCGGGCGAGCGTGACGAGGCCGGACCTGCTGGACGAGGCGCGGCTGACGTTCGAGCGGATGCTGGGCTACGCGAACCACCTGGGGCTGTACGCGGAGCAGATCGGGACATCAGGGGAGGCGCTGGGCAACTTCCCGCAGGCCCTCACGCACCTGTCACTCATCAGCGCGGCGTACAACCTGGACAAGGCGCTGGGCCACCGGGACTGACCATCATATCCCCTCTCCCCCTGGGAGAGGGACGGGGTGAGGGTATCTCGGGCCCCGGGTTGGGAAGAGCGAGCCCCCGTCACCCGACGCGAGGGCCCTTGCCGCGCTGAGGGCGGGCCTTGTCGGAGGAGGAGGAGCCCGGCTCGGACTCCGGGGCCACGCCGCGCCAGAACATGTCCACCATGCGCTGCATCCAAGGGACCTCCTCCTCGGTGGGGACGGGCTGGTTGGTGATGTGGGCGAGGAAGTAGCGGTACTGCAGGCTCGCCAGGAACATGCCGGCCATCACGCTGGGGTCCCCCTCGCGCAGGCGGCCCTGCTCCTGGGCGCGGCGGAACCAGCCCGTCACCGTCTCGTAGGTGCGCGCTGGTGGAGGCACATCCTTGTTTTCTCCGCGCCACTCCTCGGGGGTGATGCCCGCCTCGCGCAGGACGGAGAAGGCCGGCACCATCTCCCGGAAGAAGGCATCGATGGCGGCGGCCACCTCGCGGATCTGCTCCGTCAGCTCCCGCTCGTCCGGGCCCTTCTCCAGCAGCCGGAGCCAGGGCGGCACCTTGGCCACGCCGAAGGCGGCCTTGAGCAGTTCCCGCTTGCTGCCGAAGCGCTTGAGCAGCGCCGGCCCCGACACCCCCAGACGCGCGGCGATCGTCTCCGTGCTCACCGAGGCTCCGTGCTCGATGAAACAGGCGCGTGCCGCTACCAGAATGTCTTCGTCCAGGACCTGTCGGGGACGCCCCATGAAACCGCCCGCTGATTGGTTAGCTAGTGCTAACTAACTAACTCCTCGACGGGGTGGGAATCAAGGGGGAGAGGGGGACAACCCTTCAGGACGGGTGCCCAGGGAGGTGTCGATGAACCGGTGGAGGCGGGCGGCGATCTCCTCGGGCATCTCCAGCGTAGGGAAGTGGCTGTGGGAGGCGAGCCGCTGGACGTGGAACCAGGGGTGCGAGGAGGCGAAGGACCGCTGGGACTCCAGCCAGGCGTCATCATGGGGCTGGGCGTAGAGGTGGAGGGTGGGGGCGGGGGGCGAGAGGGTGGCGAGGGCCTTCAGCGGGCTGCCCTGCTGGGCGTACACCCGGGAGATCTCCCGCCCGGCGCGCTTCCACATGTCCTCGCCGAAGGAGCCCATGTCCTCCTGGACGAAGCGGATGACGTCCGGGGAGCTCACCCCCTGGAGCCAGAGGGAGAAGAGGCCATCGCGGGCCTGCTTCCACTGGGACGTCTGGAGGACGTGGAGGGCCTGGAGGAAGGGCGGGGGCGGCTCCAACACGAGCCAGTCCAGCAGGACGAGCGCGGGGACGCGGGGGCCGAGCTGACGGCGCAGCTCGAGGGCCCACCAGCCGGCATGGGAGAGGGCCACGGGCACGACGCGGCGAGCGCCGCTGGCGTCGATGACGGCGCGCAGATGCTCGACCACGGTGGTGTTGTCGAAGTCCTGGCCGGGGGCGTCGGATGCGCCATGGCCGGGGAGGTCCACGACGAGCGCCCGGTGGAGGGCGCTACAGGGGGGGACGAGCTTGCGGAACACGGCGCGGCTGGTGCACCAGCCGGGGATGAAGAGGAGCGCGGGCTCACCCTGTCCCAGGTCGTCGTAGTGGATGCGAGCCCCACCCTTGCGTGTCTCGGCCATGTGCGTGTCCCCCTGGGGCACTCGGGTCCATCCCTCGTGCGGGGGCGCAGTCATGCTCCAGGAGGCGAGGGGGAGGACAGGGGACGCGGGTGCGGTACCACCGTCCGCTGCCCATCACTTCGTGACATCCCCTCTCCCTCTGGGAGAGGGCCGGGGTGAGGGTATTTCGGACCCCACGAGGACCACCGCGTCAAGCAGCCTGGCGCGAGTCGTGCTCGGACAGGCCGAAGAGCTCGAGCTGCTGCAGGCGGCCCTTCACGGCATGAGCGCCGAGCGGCTCGAAGGCGGCGTCCCCGTCGAGGGCCTCGCGGCACTCGCGGGACAGGAGCAGGGAGCGGCCGAGCACCTTGGTGAGGTCCTGCACGCGGGCGGCGGTGTTCACCGTGTCACCGATGACGGTGTACTCCTGGCGCTGGGCGCCGCCCACGTTGCCCACCACGGCCTCGCCGCGGTGCAGCCCCACGCCGATGCGCAGGCCGGGGAACTCGCCGCGCTCGCGCATGAGGTCGGCCTCGGCGAGCATCTCGCGCGCGGCGTCCAGGGCGCGCCGGGCATCATCCGGCTGGTACGTGGGCGCGCCGAAGACGATGAGCATCCCATCGCCGAGGAACTTGTTCACCAGCCCGCCGTGGCTCGCGACGATTTCACACATGCGGCCGAAGTAGAGGTTGAGCAGGCGCAGCGTCTCCTCGGGGGACTGGGACTCGGAGAGGCGGGTGAAGTCGCGGATGTCGGTGAAGCAGATGGTGACGGCGCGGCGCTCGCCGCCCTCGGGCATGCGGCCGGAGAGCAGGTGCTCCATGACCTGCTCGCTCACGTGCATGCCCAGCAGGCCGCGCACGCGCTCGCGCTCGACGGCGCTCTCGGTGAGGCGCAGCAGCATGGCGCGCATGGAGCGGCTGGCCACCATGCCGAGCGCGCCCATGGTGACGAGGAAGATGGCCTTGGCGAGCGTGACGTAGAAGTCATACGCGCCGGTGGCGAGCAGCTCGGGGGAGGCGGCGGGGCGGAGGATGAACTGGATGACGACGATGAGCTGGACGGAGGCGGCCAGGCCCGCGAAGAGACACAGGCGGGGCTGGAGGCGGGGGGTGGCCGTGGCCACGCCCACGGCATAGAGGGCGGGCCCCCCGGCGGACATGGCGAATGCGGGGCCGTTGACGTGCAAGTCGAGCAGGGCGACGAAGGTGCCCATGGACACGTCCACGAGCGAGGAGGCGTAGCGCATCCACGGGCGGAAGTGGCCGGTGCGCAGCAGCAGGGAGATGCACAGGTACCAGCCGAGAAAGCCCAGGGTGGCGGCGAGGATGACGCGGGGGATGGGCGAGCCCGAGACGACGGCGGCGAGCACCAGGCAGGTGGCGACGATGCCGGCCACGGTGGCGACCGTCGCCACGCGGGACTCGAGCTTCAGCAGGGTCTCCCCGTAGAGGGCATCGAACCCGCTGGGGAGGGGTTTGGAGCCGGTGGTGGCGGGCATCGGAGGGCAGGATAGCGCCAGGAGGAGGCGCCCCGTCACCTTGTTACCACCTACTTGAGGAGGCGGGGGGACGAGCGCCCCACCGCTTCGTCCAGCTCGGCCTGGAAGGCGCGGTGGCGGCGGAAGCCCTCGCGGAAGCCGGCGAGCAGCACGTTGCCCCGGCCCTCCTCGCCGCGCAACCACAGCACCTCGGCGCAGGCGGTGAGCAGCACGGCGGCCTTGTCGTAGCTGCGCCGGTGCTTGCGGCTGACGATGGTGCTGGCGCGCTTGCGGGCCACCTCCAGACACCACTCCAGCATCCGCTCCTGCTCCGGGGGCTCCAGGAGGAGCTCGGGCAGGGCCTCGGCGTACGCACGCTCCAGCCGCTTCTGGAGCGCCGCGTCCTGGCGGCCATCGCCCGAGTACCAGTCCCCGGCCTGGGTGCCCGTCTCGAGCGCCCATTGCCAGAGCCGGGCCACGTTGCGAGGCAGCTTTCCGGGAGGCTGGCCGGACAGGAGCGCGAGGAAGCACGGCACCACGGTGCCCTGCGGGTTGTCCCCGTACGTCCACCCGAGCGCGCTGTCCTTCGCGGCGAGCGCGTGGGCGGCCTCCCAGTCATGAGCGAGCAGCCAGGCGTGGGCGAGCAGCCGCCGGTCGACGCGGGCGGGGGTCTCGAGGTCGTCCTCCGCGTCCTCGGACGGTGGAACCAGGGAGCCCGAGAGCCGGCGGGGCTCGTGGAGGGCGCCCTCGAGGTGCCTGGCGGCCCGGAGCATGACGGTGGCACGCTCGGGCTCGGAGGCGTGCGCGTCCCTCAGGTCCAACAGATGCGGGAGGGTAGGCTGGGCGACGAGGGCCTCCCAGCGCGCGGCGCACACGGTGTCGGGCTGCTTCAGCCGCGTGGCCGCGGAGGCGAGGAAGCTGGCGACGGCGGCGCGCAGGGGGAGGCCGGCGGGCAGGACGTCGAGGGCCTCGCGGGCGGTGGAGAGGACCTCGCGGGGCTTGCCCTCGCGCTCCAGCGCGGCGAGCAGGTCCAGGAAGGCGCGAGGGTGGCGGGTGGGCTCGGAGAAGGCCAGCTCGCGCAGCCCGCGCGGGCCCTGGGAGAGAGCGATGGCCTCGCGCAACCAGGCATCGGCGTCCGGGTCGCCGTGCTGGCGCAGGAGGGAGACCCAGTCGCGCAGGAAGGCCTCGGAGTCGGGAAGGGGCTCGGAGGAGATGTCGAGCCACTCGCGCATCCGGGGCCGGGGTTCCTCGGGGAGGAGGGATCGGACGCGGCGCATCTCCTCCAGGAGCACGGGGGCGCGCTGCTCGGGGGGCGTGGTGAGGTAGACGGCGCGCAGGTAGCGGGCGCGGGCCTCGGGGAGGTCCACCTGGGAGAGGTGCTCGGCGCGCGGGCCCCGGCCGTAATCGTCCTCACGTTGGACGAGGGAGAACAGCGCCTGGTAGGCCTCGCGTGCGAGCTGGGACTGGCCCCGCTCGGAGGCCTCGCGTGCACGCTCGAAGAGGACGGTGAGGGGCGCCACGAATTCCTCGTAGGGCCCGAGCGTGTCCTCGTCGTAATAGTCCTCGTCCCAGGCATCCGCGTTCTCCATCCGCCCGGCGAGCTCCTGGGTGAGCTCGGTGATGTCGTCCAGGAGCGCGTCCTGGGGGTGGGTTCCGTGAGCGCTCTCGGCGCGGAGGGGATGCGCGAGCGATTCGAGGAAGGCCAGACGCTCGGAGGAGCGGACGCGGTGGGACAGGGTGCGGAGGATGGCGCGCAGCTCGTCGGCGGAGCAGGACTCCAGGCGAGCCTCGACGGCCTCACGGAACACCTTGAGGGGGAGCTTCTCGGGATGGGACAGGTCGACTTCAGCCATAGGTAGCCAGAATATGACCTCGGCCGTCATGTCTGGCCACCCGTGAGTGCTCGGCTGGTTCCCGGGCCTACGGCGTGTCTGGCTTTCCGAGTGTCCAGCCGCGGCTCAGCCAATAGAGCCGGCCTTCGCTCTCCAGGGCACGTTCGAGGAAGTCGGAGAAGGACCAGGCGATGCGCGCGTTCGCGGGAGAGCCGGGCAGCAGCTCGTGGACGCAGTCGAAGAGGGGATGGCGGCCATTGGAGGAGCGGCCCACGTCGATGGCGACGTAGTCCCCATCCTGGACGGAGCAGAGGACGAACCAGGAAGCCGGCCCGTGGGCGTCGGTGTCGCCGCTGGGGCCGAAGAGGGCGACGCGGGCGCGGACGATTTCCGAGAGGGAGAGGAGGCGGTAGGGCGAGTCGGGCCGCTTGAAGAGGGCGGCGCCATTGAAGCGCAGATAGAAGGCGCGCAGCTCGTCATCCAGCTTCCAGCCGACACGGGTCTCGAACGCTTCGATCTGCCGAGGCGAGGCAGGGGGATTGGGGAAGTGACTGCGGGCCACCATTTCGAGGAATCGGTCGAAGTACATGGGTGCGGGAGCGACTCTAGGGACCCGGACACGATTTTTCGAGTCACCTGTGAGGGAGTGACTCCGGAAGTTGAACAGTCCTTGCCCTGGCAGGCGGGCTCCTCTACCCTGCGGCCCCTTTCACGGAGGCTCCGTGCGCTCTCTCCCCTGGACCGTGGTGCTCTGGGTCCTGCTCGTGTCCACGACGGTGACCGCGCGGGAGGCATGGGCCTCCGGGAGGGAGAAGAGGCAGGGGACCGTGCTCCTCGCGGGACAGCCGGGAGGGGCGCCACCCGTGCTGTGCGTGGCCGCGGGACTGTCCACGTTGGTGGACTTCGAGGGCCTGCTCGAACCGCACGTGCTCCTGCCGCCCGAGGTGGAGGAGCGGGTCGGGGTGCTTCGGGTGGGGGCTTGCTCCCTGGTGGTCGTCCCCTTGCGCGACGTGGCGGACGGGGAGCGTGTCCTGCTGCCGGTGACGGGAAGGACGGAGACGGGGGAGATGCGCACGGTGACGCTGGCGCTCGTCACTCGGAGGGACGAGGTGGACCTGACGGCGCGTGTGGTGCTCGTGCCGGGGCAGGCCGGGCGGGCGGAGACAGCGGAGGGAGATGACGCGGACGCGGTGGCGAGGATGCTCCTCGCGAGTCACGAGCCGGGCTCACAACCGAGGTTGTCGCTCGTCATCCACAAGGAGGTGCAGAGCTTCACGCGAGCAGGTGATGTTCGGGCCAGGGTTGAGTCCCTGCTCCGGATTGATCGACGACTGTTCGTGACAGTGGCCATCGAGTACTTCCGAGCCACCTCCAGACCCTGGCGAATCATGAGGTTTCGGCTGGAAGCCCGGTGCAAGGACGCTCAGGCGGGTGTGGAACTCCCGCCTCCCACTCTCATGACGAAGGCCGTAGACGGGCATCAAGGGCAGGTTCACACCTTCATCGTGCGGATGCCGGAGGGGGTCGAGTGTTTGGCGCTGACGTTGGAGGAGGAGGGTCCCCGGACGCTGCGTCTGGAGGATGTGAGGTTGCCGCCATGACGAAGTCCTTCCACCCGGACCTGCTTCAGCCGGGAGACTCCATTCGGCACTACCGGGTGGTTCGTCGCCTGGGCCGTGGTGGTTTCGCGATCACCTTCCTGGTGGAGCACGAAGGCAAGCCCTACACACTCAAGATGGCTGCACATCCGCCGAGCGACGATGACGAGGCTCGTGAGGATGAGCGAGCCTTTCGTGAGGCGATCTCGCTGGGGCATTTCCGGCATCCCAACCTGCTGGTCGTCCACGAGATGGGCCGCTGGCCGGACCTGGAGAGGGGCCACTTCTTCTTCGTCACCGACTACGTCCCCGGCTTCACCTTCAATGAGTGGCGCTGGAGGACTCACGCCCCGTTGTGCCGGCTGGTGGGGGTGCTGGGAGAGATGGCTCTGGTGCTGGCGGAGCTGCACGAGCGAGGCGTGTGCCACCGCGACATCAAGGCCGACAACATCCTGGTGCGGGATGGCGATGAAAAGCCCTTTCTCATCGACTTCGGCGCGGTGTTCCTGCCGGGGGCCTACACGCTGACGCAGGCTCTGCCTCCGGTGACGTTCCACAACATGCCCCCGGAGGTGGCTGCCTTCCTACGAGGTGGCGAGTGGGAGCAAGGTGCTCGTCTCCCCGCGAAGCCCTCGGCCGATCTCTATGCCTTCGGGGCCTTGCTCTACGAGGCCCTCACCGACTGTCATCCCTTCAATCCCCGTCTGCCTCCGGCACAGCTCCTGCTCGCCATCGAGTTCCTTCCGCCCAAGGAACCCATGTTGTTGGATCCGCGAGTGCCGCCAGAGCTGAACGCTCTGGTGATGAGGCTGCTGGCGAAGGCGCCGGAGCAGCGCCCTCCGAATGCCAGGGCTGTTCACCAGGAACTGATGCGAGTGCTGCGAAGGGACGAGGCGACGGAAGCCTGGACGGCGCCGTATGCCTTTCCCACCGAGAGCGAAGAGGAGCCGTTCCCATCGGGAACAGGGGAGGTTCAGGAAACTCCCACGGAGGCTGGGCGCACGGGTGAGCGGCACCAGGAGGCGCCGCATCACGCAACCTGGGAAAGGGCGCTGGCGGTGCTCGCTCTCGGGTGGGTTCTGCTCGGGATAGGGTGGTGGCTCGTCCGCGCGGTGTGCGCGCCTGCCCTGGAAGAGGCGTGTCGCGGCGCGGCTTCCACCACGCTGGTCATGCCAGCGCCTACCGAGAAAGGACACACACCCGTGCTCACTTCCTGGACTGACGATGACTCCTCCGTGCTCTCCGCGCCCCCAAGACCCTTCGGCGGTATCTGCGCGCTGCTCGGTGTCTGCGCGGCCTCGGCGAACCTCCTGGCGTGTGCGGGAACGCCCGTTCGGCCTGACCATGGGGAAGTCCTCGAACGGTGCCCTTCAGAGGCCCTCGCGACAGCCGAGAAGATGAACCTCAAGGGTCCCCTTACGCGCGTCGAACTGGTGACCACCACCCTGGCGGGTGTCACGGAGTCGGCCGCCGTCAACATCCGGACCGGCCCGGTGGAGGGATGGATGATCTTGCCCGACGACAGGACCTACTGGGTGAAGGGTGAGGCGAAGGTGTTCCCGGATCGAGTCTACGTTCGATTCGACCGGATCTATCTCGATCAGCTCTATCCGACGCACGGCCGCGTGCCATCTCTCATTTGCGCGGTGGCCGTGGACCTGGCCACCGAGAAGGAGTTCGGAGTAGAGACGTACGCGGCCTTCCCGATCAGGGGCGTCGAGGTCGACCCAACCAAGGTGGACCACAGCCCTGGCGCCACCGTTCTCAATGACCCCATGGTGCACACGTACGTTCAGAGGCCTGGGGCTCGCTTTCCCTACTGAGCCCGAGGCGTAGTTGGTGCGGCAAGAGCGGAGCCCGTGCGCGAAGGAACTCCGCTCTTGTTCAAAGGGTGTTGAGTTGCCCAGGGAAGAAATAGAACAGCGCGGTGAATTGGCCGAGCAGGCGATCCGGGCTGCGTATGAAGGGAGCGAACGGCCCAAGGGCATCCAGGGCTAGGTCTACCTGTCCGTGGACTGCCGCTGAGTAGGCGGGAGGCACCCGCCGCCCTCGGAGCGAGCGAAGTGCCTGGCGCTTGAGGCGCTTCTGACCGCTGTGGTAGGGCGAAAGGCCATGACCCCGGAACAATGTCCGGTGCTCGAGTTTCCAGCGTGGCTCTACGACACCACCGCCGCCATCCGCCGCAAGGTGAGAGCCGAGGGCCGCTGGTGGGCCCGGGAGTACCTCAAGACCGGTGCCTTTCCCCAGCCCCGGCAGATGCGCCAGGTGCAGCCCGGCGAGGTGCTGGTGATGCACTCGGGGGCCGAAGATTTCGACTGGTCCCGCCCGCGCTGGCGGGTGCACATGTTCGGCGGCGTCTTCATGGATTTGAATGAAGGCGTCCCGGAGGAGGAGCGTCAACGCACGAGGGACGCCTTCGAGTCCTTCTGCCTGGGCACCCCATGGGGGGCCCTCTACCATGTCGTGTCTCCACCCCCTTTGCGGAGCGCGGAGCGCATGGCGAACCGACTCGCCTCGCTGCTCCGCTTCTGGGATGTGCTCCAGGGGCTTCGCTACGCGTTCTGGCCCGGTAGGAAGTACACGCTGGAAGAGCTCATGGAGGACATCTACCGCAAGACCCTGGAGGCCTGGTGCCCCGGAGGCCCTGCCTCGGTCCGCGAGCACTTGGCCCTGACGGTGGAGCGCATGGCTCGCGCTACCCGAGAAGATGGCGAGGAGGCCGTGCTCCGGTTGATGCCTGTCCTGGTGAAGGGGGACACCGACTTGAAGCACCGCGAGGTGCTCAGCGACCCGGACTTCCTGCGCGAGCGCCTCTGCGCGCTTCCCCCAAAGGACTTCGACGACCTCTCCAGCGCCGAGAAATACTCGGTGGCCGTACAGTTGGCTGCCTGGGACAGGGAGTTGGGGCGGCATTAGCGGACGAGGCCCATGGTCGTCATCTGCATACTGGGACCACGCACACCAGGAGGTCGACCGCTGCGCATCATCGGATGCACTGACGTCCAGCGGCCCGGGGCTCGCTTTCCCTCCTGAACCCGAGGGGCCGGGGCCCCTTCCGGTCGCGAGTTGCTCCAACTGGTCCGACTATCGGACCAGTTGCTCGAGTGCGCGACCGGAGGCCCCCTCCCATCAGCGCCTGAGCAGGTCTCGCGTGCCGGCCGGAACCCGGAGGGTTGTGGGATGGAAGTGGGCCCGCTAACCTGGTCGGGCCCTGATGGCCCTACCTACAGTCGATCCAGACTGGGAAATCCGTGTCGCCGCCTTCCAGACGTTGGAGTGGCTGGTGGCGCGTCATGGGCCCACGTTGGAGTGGGACGCCCTCCAGCGAGGCTTCGACTTCAAGGGCCAGCACTTCCACTTCGCCACCAAGGCGCGAGGTATCTTCCGGCCGAAGGAGATGCGAGGAGGGGGCCCACTCTCGATCAAGACCATCATTCCGCGTGGTGGCCGCGTCGCTCGCTACGAGGATTCCCAGAAGGAAGATGGGGTCTTCGTCTACAAGCTGCAGGGGGACGATCCGGACAATCGAGACAATCAGTTGCTCGAGTGGGCGTGGAAGTGGTCGGTGCCGTTGATCTACTTCTGCGCGGTCGAGGTGGGCGTCTACCAACCCATCTGGCCCATCTACATCCGGGGAATCGACCGGGAGCGGATGGAGTGCACGCTCTCGGCCGACGATGCGGTGATGATGGTGAGGCAACTCGGCGTGCCGATGGTGGCGGATGCGAAGGGTAGCGAGAGCCGCCGCGAGTACGTCACGGTCCAGGCGAAGCGAAGGCTGCATCAAGCGCGGTTCCGGCTGGAGGTGTTGCGAGCCTACGAGACGCGGTGCGCGGTATGTCGGCTACCGAGGGCGGAACTGCTGGACGCGGCGCACATCGTGCCGGACCGGGAGGAGAAGGGCGAGCCAGTGGTGCCGAACGGACTGGCGCTATGCCGGCTGCATCACGGCGTATTCGACACGGACCTGATGGGCATCCGGCCTGACGGGGTCATCGAACTGTCCAAGACGCTGCTCGAGACCCGCGATGGTCCGACACTGGAGCATGCGGTGAAGGCCTTCCATGGCCAGAATCTCCATTTGCCCCGGAATCGAGAGGACCAGCCAGGACAGCGGTTCCTGGAGGAGCGGTACGAGCGTTTCCGTCAGGTGGGGTGAGTCGGGGCTGGGCTCACCGTCGACAGGCTTCTGGAGTGTCCAGCCGTCCTTCAGAGTGCTCGAGACTCCTACAGCAGTGGTGATGGCAAGGGGCGGCATTCAAAGGGAATGGTGAGCTGACTCTTCAGCCAAGCTTCATCGCGCCAATAGCCAGATTCCGCGTTGAAGACGAACTGCCCTCCGAACCGCTGGAACTCTATGCGTTCTCCGTTGAAGAGGAGGAGCGCGTCTTCTGCTTCGTCTAGCAAGAGCAGGCATGCGTCCAGCAAGACCTGTCTGAATCCATCCCAGTCCGCATCGTGCGAGCGGCGGAACCCGACGGTGAGTGTTGGGGTGAAATGAAAAGCGTCCTTGATGGACTCCTCGCTCATGCTTTCAGTGGCGCAGATCGACACTGTCGTGTCGAACAAGAAGAATCTGTCTTCACTCCAATCCAGTCCGGGGAGCTGACCCGCCAGTTTCTCCAGAGCTTGTGCTGGCTTCATACGGGTTGACAGAAAAAGATCGTAGTCCAAAGCCATGTCAGACTCCTTTCGAGGGTAGTCCCTCAGGGATGGAGCAAGATGAGCTGTCCGTCTCTGATCGCGATGAGTTCCTTCAGGTCGGCGATGGGGTTGTCCAAGAGCTGTTTCTTGAGGGCCTCGAGTGTTACCCGGCTGTCCTCGAGATTGAGGACGATTCTGTCTGCCTGCTGCTGGTTCACCTTTCGTGCGATTGTGTCGCGAATGTTGCGGGGATTGTTGGTACTGGGGGCATAGCAATCCGCGTACTGTCCGTTGATTTTGTAATCGGGATTTTTACCATTGGTTTTGGCCGGTGGGTTCTGCTCCACATCGTAACCGTTCTCGGCGAGCAGGCGGGCCGACTCGTTCTCGCGCTCACGACCCCTGGTCGATTCCTTGTCGTCGTTGGGGCGAGGTTGCTTGGCTTGCCCGGTGAGGCTGCCCTTCTTGGGCGGAGCCCCGCTGCCCGGCCCCATGGCAGTGGCGGCCATCGCAGTAGGCGGCAGCACCACTGTTAGTTGTTTGACGCCCAGCGCCACCGACCGCACCTGCCCCGCCGCCTCAAGCATCACGCCCGTGCGCGCCGGCGATGCCAGCGCCGCTCGTCCGAAGCCCGGCAGCTTCGGTCCCTTGCCCACGAAGTTCGTTTCACCTGACAGCGCCGCCGTCGCCAGCAGCAGCAGCACGCGCATGCCACTGTCCCCCAGCACCCGGCCGAAGCGGTGGCCCGCCTCCTTCATCTCCTCGGTGGTGGTGGCGCGCTTGGTCTCCTCCAGCAACTTCCAACTGGCCTCCACCATGGACCACACTGGCCCCAGGCCCAGGTACGCCACGAGGTACAACGTCAGTATCGCCGCCAGTCCCTTGGTCACCGGCTCGGGAATCATCAGCGTGAGCAGATAGGTGCTCATCGCCGTGCAGACCATGATCTTGAAGGCCAGCGGATCGAGGTACTCGCTGATGGGAACGGCGGCCCCCTCCCACACGGTGTCCATGGCGAACGAGAGCGCCAGCCGCATGCGCGCCAGCGTCTCCGGAGGCGGCGCGTCTTTCGGCAGTACGAGGCATCCATCCGGTGGCTCCGAGGGCGCACACTGACGTTCCATCATCCCCTGGGCCGGGTCTCGCGAGCCTCCCTCCCAGGAGGCATGCTGTATCCGCCCCTCCCACCGGGGCATGTCCACGGTCAGGGGCATGTGCAGCAGCAGGTCCACCAAGGACGAGACGAACTCCTCCTGGCGGATTTGCACTGGCGGGGGCTGGGCGGTCGGCGGCGAGTAGACGATGGGTGTGCCCTGACCAATATGCAGGCGAATCTCGGGCCCGCTCGCACAGCTCGCCAACCAGGGCACCACCAGCAGCAACCCGAGTCCACTCCATGAGCCGCGCATGTGCTCCTCCTCACTGCCCATCTGGGTTGGGAGAGTGGGACAGGATGCTAGAGGGCGTCTCCGACAGGGTCGCGCACTCTTGATTCAAGCGTGCAGGTTCTCCTGGCTCCGGGCCTGGGCTCCCGTATGCTGCGCCCGAGCATGAACGAGCTACACGTCGCCTGGGCCCCCTGGTCCGGCCCGGGTCACGAGCATCTGGTCCTCCGCGAGGTCTCCGGTGCTCTCACCGCGCACAGCACCGTCGAGGGCGTCTCGGACCAGGGCCGCCGCTTCTCCATTCGCTATTTCCTGCGCACCGACTCCGCCTGCCGCGTTCGTGAGGTGGAACTGGCCCTCCTCGGGGGCGATGCCCGGCTCTCCCTTCGCTCCGATGGCGCCGGCCGGTGGTCCGACGACAAGGGCCACCCCCTGCCCGAGCTCGACGGCTGCATCGACGTGGACATCTCCGCCAGCCCCTTCACCAACACCCTCCCCATCCGGCGGCTGGGCCTCGCGCCCGACTCGTCCGATGACGTCACCGTCGTCTACTTCGACATCCCCTCGCTCTCCGTCCGCCGCGCCCGCCAGCGCTACAGCTGTCTCGGCCCCTCGCTCTACCTCTTCGAGAGTCTCGAGACCGGCTACCGCGCCGAGCTCCCCGTCGACACCGCCGGCCTCGTCCTCGACTACCCCGGGCTCTTCCGCCGCCTGCCCCCGCGCTGATGCCTCCGCTCGCTCTCCAGAAGCGTCCGAGCTCCCTCCGGCGCTCACTGCTCGTGGGCCTGGGTGTCCTCACCTGCGGCGTCTTCGGCCTGGCCTTCGTCGTGGACCGCTTCGGCCAGCGTGAGCGCGCCACCCGCGCCGACGTCGTGGTGGTGCTCGGTGCCCGCGTGCTGCCGGACGGCGTCCCCTCTCCCGCCCTGCTCGCCCGCATCGAGAAGGCCGTGGACCTCTACCACCAGGGCCTCGCTCCCCGGCTCCTCTTCTCCGGCGGGGTGGGCGTGAATCCCCCCTCCGAGGCCAGCGTCATGCGCGACGTCGCCGTGCGGCTCGGGGTACCCGCGGAGGCCTGTCTCCTCGAGGATCAGAGCCACTCCACCGAGCAGAACGCGCGCTTCTCCACGACACTGCTGCGCTCGCTCGGGGCCCGCCGCGTCGTGGTGGTGTCCGACCCGTACCACCTGCTGCGCGCCCGCCAGTACTTCCGGCTCCACGGCTTCGAGGTCTCCACCAGCCCCGCCTTCCTCACCGAGCGCAACCTGAGCGCCCTCGACCGCTTCTACTGGACGGTGCGCGAGGCCTTCGCGCTGCTCGCCCACCCCCGCGTGCTGTTGGCTCGCGAGCCTTCTTGAATTCCAATAACCCCCCCCTCGGGGTGTTCACCCCCCGAGCAGGGTCCGCGCGTGCTCGTTGACGAGGGGCGCGGACGGATGGAGTGTGGACCTTTCCCGGAGATGCCCGACCCCATGTCCCGCAAGCCGCCCAACGCCCTCGTCCGGCTCGCCTTCCATGTCGAGCACTACGCCGAATCGTGGGGCTGGCGTCTCCGGCGTAAGCTGGGGTTGGCCGGCCGGCCTCGCATCCTCCCCTACCGCGGCTATGGGACGGCCGGGCAGGCCGTCATCAAGGCCCGCGTGCTGGAGAACCGGCACGTGCGTCCGCCCTGGAAGCGGCACACCCTGCTGGGCAGCGCCATCGCCTCGTGGAAGCGCTACATGACGGTGGAGATTCCCCATGCCCGCCTGGTGGCGCGCTGGGGCGAGCACCGTTGGGAGGGCACCACCGACGAGGAGGGCTTCCTGGAGCTCTGGGTATCCCCTCCCGAGGGGCTGAAGTCCGGCTGGCACGACGTGGAGCTGGAGCTGCTCTCTCCCTCCCCCAAGGGCGTGGAGCGCGTGCGCACCCCCGTCCTGGTGGCCGGCTCCGAGGCCGAGTACGGCATCATCAGCGACATCGACGACACCGTCATCGTCACCAACGTCACCAACTTCCTCAAGCGCACCTGGACGCTCTTCCTCACCGAGCACCGCACGCGCCTGCCCTTCGAGGGCGTGGATGCCTTCTACGAGGCGCTCCACCAGGGCAAGAGCGGCTCGGCCAACAACCCCATCTTCTATGTCTCCTCCAGCCCGTGGAACCTGTACGAGCACCTGGACGAGTTCCTCGGGCTGCACCGGATTCCAGCCGGGCCCCTGCTGCTGCGTGACTGGGGGCTGAGCCGTCAGGGCTTCGCGCCCGGGGGCGGGCACGGGCACAAGCTGGAGAAGATTCGCGGGGTGCTGGGCACGCTGGAGTCGCTGCCCTTCATCCTCATCGGCGACAGCGGGCAGGAGGACGCCGAGCACTACCGCACCATCGTCCGCGAGTTCCCCGGCCGCATCCACTGCGTCTACATCCGCAACGTGTGGCACCGCTCCGGCCGCGAGCGTGAGCTGGCCCGCATCGCCGAGGACATCCGCGCCGCCGGCAGTCAGATGCTCATGGTGGACGACACCGTCACGGCCGCCCGCCACGCCGCCAGCCAGGGTTGGATTCGCTGGCGCGAGGTCGCCGAGGTCCAGGCCCACCAGCAGCAGGACGCCGAGGCCCGCTCCGTCCTGGACAAGCTCGACCGCGAGCCCGGTTGAGCCGCCAGTCTTCCGGGGTTTCTCCGTTGTTGCTTGAGTCGCGCGGGTGCGCGTGGCAGACGGCGCATTGGACCAAGGGCGGAGCCTGGGGGGCCCGTCCACAACCCCCGAGGACGATGATGATGCGTCGCAAGTGGATGAAGACGTTGCTGTGCGTGGTGCCGGTGGCCCTGCTGGGCGCCTGTGGTGGAGCGGCGGAGTCCGTGCAGGAGGCGGAGCTCGGTCAGGGCACCCAGGCCGTGCTGCCCGCGCCCCCGGCGAACTATCAGCTCGAGCTGGAGGAGGCTCCGGTGGACTCGGGGCCGCTGTCGGCGCTGGCCCCGGGCAATGCCGCGCACTACTGGTCCGAGGGCTACCTGCGCGAGTTCGACTTCGCGTGGCCGTACTCGGGCTCGCCCTCTCTGGACAAGGCGGCCGAGGCCGTCCTGGGCCTGCAGGATTATGGCCTCTACGGTGAGCCGGGCGTGGTGCTGAGCTTCGCGCAGTTCAAGACGGACGTGTACTCGGAGTTCCTGCCGGTGCCCCCGTCCCTGCTCGCCGCGTACAGCAACGGGGCGGAGACGGTGCAGGTGAAGCGCTACTACACCAGCTACCTGGTGGCCGCGGGCTCGACGGGCTGGTTCAACCTGTACGTCGTCCTGTTCCCGCAGTCGCACAAGGTCATCGTCTTCGAGCAGACCGCCTTCGAGACCTGAGCCGCTCATCTCTCTCCCCTGGAGGGAGGACCGGGGCCGCTTCCCGTGGGAAGTCCGGCCCCGGTGGGTGGCTCACTGGCAGTCGGAGTCGGCCGAGTCCGCCCGGCCATCCGCGTCGTCGTCCGCGCCATTGGAGCAGCGGCCGGACTCGCGCGACACGTACTCGGAGATGTGCAGCGAGTAGCGGATGGGTGAGGCCTTGTCGTCGCTGGCCAGGCCGTCCACCACCACCAGCACCGTCTGTCCTTGCAGCAGGGCCAGCTTCACCACCGGCGCGCCCGTCTTCCCCGCGGTGCGGCTCGCCGAGCACGCCAGCTCCCGCCCCCGGCACCCCGTCAGCACGTACAGCGCGTTGCCGTAGCCGCTCCCCACCGTGTCGAAGACGAAGGTGCCACTCCTCGGCGCCGTCCACAGGTGCGCCCGGTCCTGCTGGAGCACCGCGCCACACGTGCCCTGGAAGCCGTCCCCCGCCTGCGTCGTGTCCCCCAGGTACGTCACCGGCAGCGCGCTGCCCAGGTCCGTGTCCGCGCACCCGCTCCCGCCACAGCCCGGCGCGTCCTGGCAGTCCGTGTCCGCGCAGTCCACCCACCGGTCCCCATCGTTGTCCGTGCCGTCGAAGCAGCGCCCGGCCTCCGTGGCCAGCAGCTCGTCGATGTGCAGCTCGAAGTCCCCCGCGCTGAAGTTGCCTCCCGCGGGCGAGTCCACCACCACCAGCACCCGCTGGCCCGCCACCAGCGTCGCCGTCACCCGCGCGCCTCCGCCGTAGCTGATGCCGTCCGTGGCGCACGCGAGCTCCGCGCCTCCACAGCCGTCCCGTCTCAGGCTCAGCAGCGTGTCCAGCGCCGAGCGCGCCGTGTCGAAGGTGAAGGTGCCGCTCCTCGGCGCCGTCCAGAAGAAGCCCCGGTCCGGCGCGCCCTGGCCCCCGCACGCCGACTGGTGGTCGTCATTGGCGTACGCCGTGCTCCCCTTCACCCGCACCGGCAGCTCGCTGCCCAGGTCCCGGTCCGCGCACACCGGTGTCGAGCGGTAGCACACGTTGGGCACGCCCGCTCCGCCGCACGTCTCGCCCTCGGGGCAGGTGCCACAGTCGAGCGTCCCGCCGCACCCGTCCTTCACCATGCCGCAGTTCTTCCCCAGGAAGCAGCAGGTGTACGGCCGGCAGGCCGTCTCGGCGCAGACATTGGGCACGCCCCCGCCTCCGCACGTCTCCCCCGGCCCGCAGGTGCCGCAGTCGAGCATCCCCCCGCACCCGTCCGGCACGACGCCACAGTCCTTGCCCAGCTCGGCGCACGTGGCCGCCATGCAGCGCGAGCCGCAGACGTTGGCCACGCCGCCTCCGCCACACGTCTCGCTCCCGAAGCACTGACCGCAGTCGAGCACCCCGCCGCATCCGTTGGAGACGATGCCGCAGTTCTTCCCCTGCGCCGTGCACCCGGTGGGAATGCACGTGGCCGGGCCGCACACGTTGGGCGCTCCGCCTCCGCCGCAGGACTCGCTGTCGGCACAGGTGCCACATTCGATTGTTCCCCCGCACCCGTCCGGGAGGGTGCCGCAGTTCTTCCCCAGCCCCGAGCACGTCACCGGCGCGCAGGGCGGGCTGCCGCAGACGTTGGGCACGCCGGCGCCGCACGTCGTGCCCTCGGGGCAGGTGCCGCACTCGAGCGTCCCCCCGCATCCGTCCGACAGCGTGCCGCAGTTCTTCCCGAGCGCCTCGCACGTGGTGGGCGTGCAGCGCGCCCGGCCGCACACGTTGGGGCCGCCTCCGCCACACGTCTGGCCCTCGGGGCAGGTGCCACACTCGAGCGTTCCCCCGCAGCCATCGGCCACGGTTCCGCAGTTCTTGCCGAGCGCCTCGCAGGTGACGGGCGTGCAGGGCGACCGGCCGCACACGTTGGGGGTGCCGCCTCCTCCACAGGTCTCCGGGGGCACGCAGGTGCCGCACTCCAGCATCCCCCCGCACCCATCCGGCACGGCGCCACAGTTGCCGCCCAGCGACTCACACGAGGCCGGTGTGCACGGACTCGGGACGCACCGGTTGGGCAGGCCGCTGTCGCCACAGACCTGACCCTCGGGACAGGTGCCGCAGTAGAGGACGCCGCCGCAGCCGTCGATGGCCGTGCCGCACTCCAATCCCTGCTCCTCGCAGCCGCGCGGCTGGCACCCGTTGCGCGCGAGCCTGCCCGGGGGTGGATCCTCATCCACCGTCCCCCCGCATGCCCCCAGCAGCACCGAGACCAGGCCCACCCACCCGAGGAGCCCGCTCCACCGCACGCCCATGCCCCTGCCCTTCGCCCACGCTTCGAGTGGCCGACGAGCGCACAACCTGTGGCGGCCCTCCCCGCGAGGGAAGGGGCCCGCAGGGTCCGGAGGACGTGCGGTGAACGGATGGGGCTCGTTCTCGGGTACAGGGGGGTGACGGGTTCCGGACACCCCCCTGCCCGAGAGCACCGATTCCTACATCCGCCTCATGGCGCCACCTTGCGTGGGCGGGCTGCCGCTCGCGTGAGGGGGGTGTGGGAGCTGATGCGGCGTCCCTGGACTTTCGCGACACGTATCGCGGTGGGATTCGCTGCCTCGCTGGCCATCGCGCTGGCCATCGCCACCATCTCCGCGCTTGCCCTGCGCTCGGTGTTCACCGGCAACGAGCAGTACACCTCGGAGCTCCTGGTTCACATGGCGCAGGTGGAGCAGCTGCGCCGGGCCTTCAGCGAGAAGCTGGCGGCCCAGCGCGGCTACGAGCTGACGCGCAACGAGGCCTTCGGGTGGGATGAGCAGCAGGCGTGGATGCAGTTCCAGCGGACCCTGGAGGAACTGCGCGCGCATGCCACGGGGGACGAGCTGCGGGCGCTGGAGGAGGTGGCCGCCAGCGAGGAGGCGCACCAGGCCTTTCATGCGCGCAAGAGGGAGGCGCTGCGGCGGGGGGGCTCCGTGACGGAGCTGAAGCAGCTGAGTGAGGCGACGCGCCAGGCGCGCGAGCGGACGGAGGAGGCGCTGAAGGTGCTGGCCCGGCTCACCCAGGAGCGGTTGGAGGAGGGATTCCAACACGATCGGCGGGCGGACCGCCGGGCGCTCTGGCTCATCCTCTCCGCGGCCACGCTGGGGTTGCTGGTGGCGATGGGGCTGGCCTGGGTGCTCACCCGCGCGCTGTGGCCCCTGCACCACGAGGCGCGTGCCTCCGAGGAGCGTTTCCGGCTGCTGGTGGAGGGGGTGAAGGACTATGCCCTCTATCTGTTGGACTCACAGGGCCGGGTGGCGAGCTGGAATCCGGGCGCCGAGCGCATCCAGGGCTGGCGCGCCGAGGAGATCATCCATCACTCCGGTGCGCTGCTGTACCCGCCGGAGGAGGTGGTGGAGGGGCAGCCGCAGAGGGATTTGGAGCAGGCGGCGCGCGAGGGGCGGCTGGAGGCGCAGGGCTGGAGGCTGCGCAAGGACGGCTCGCGCTTCTGGGCCGAGTCCCTGTTCACGCCGCTGCGCGACGAGGGGGGCCGGCTGGAGGGGTTCGTGGTGCTCACCCGCGACATCACCGAGCGCCGGCGGCTGGAGCGCGCCCAGCGCCTGTTCGTCGAGGCCGAGCGGCTCTTCCACTCGGCGGGGGACCCGGACCTGGTGGTGGCGGAGCTGGCGCGGCACCTGGTGCCGGACCTGGCGGATGGCTGCCTGCTCTTCCTGCTCACGCCCTCGGGGGAGCTGACGCCTCGCGCGGTGCGCCACGTGTCCCCGGAGGTGGAGAGAATGCTGTGGGAGATGGTTCACCGGCGCACGCCCACGAGGGGCATGCTGCACCGGCTCTGGGAGGTGCTGCGCACGGGGCGCTCCGAGCTCGTCACGGAGGTGACACCGCAGCGGCGGGAGCAGGTGGCGGGGGAGGGAGGGCAGCAGGAGGTGGTGCAGCGGCTGGGGACGGGCTCCTCGCTCAGCGTGCCCCTGCGCGCGGGGGGGAGGACGCTGGGCGTGCTGGTGCTGATGACGCAGCGGCCCGAGCGGCGCTTCACGGAGACGGACCAGGTGTTCGTCGAGGAGCTGGCGGGGAGGGCGGGGCTGTCGTTGGACAACGCGCGGCTGCTGCGCGAGGCGCAGGCGGCGCTGGAGCTCATCGGCGTGGCCTCGCACGACCTGGGCTCGCCGCTGCAGGCGCTGCAGTTGATGCTGGGCAAGCTGCGGCGCGCGCCGCCAGCGGACCCGGACAAGCTGCGCGAGGGGCTCACCGCGGCGGTGCGCTACACGCAGCGGCTGGGGCGGCTGCTGCACAACCTGTTGGACCTGTCGCGGCTGGGCTCGGGGAGGATGGAGCTGGAGCTGGGGGATGTGGACCTGGCGGAGCTGGCGCACGAGGCGGTGGCGCGGCATGCCGAGCAGGCGGCGGAGGTGGGCAGCCGCCTGATGCTGGACGTGCAGCTGGGAGTGGTGGGGAAGTGGGACAGGCTGCGGCTGGAGCGGGTGCTGACGAACCTGCTGTCCAACGCCTTCAAGTACGGCAAGGGCCGCCCCATCGAGGTGCGGGTGGAGCGCACGGACGGCCACGGGCGGTTGAGGGTGCGAGACCACGGGCCGGGGATTCCCCGGGAGCAGCAGTGCCACATCTTCGAGCGCTTCACGAAGGCGCCGACGGAGGGTGAGAAGAAGGAGGGCTTCGGGCTGGGGCTCTACATCGTCCGGCAGCTGGTGGAGGCGCACGGGGGCACCGTCCGGGTGGACAGCGAAGTGGGGGAGGGCGCGACGTTCACGGTTGAACTGCCGATTTCACCCGCGAGTCGGGAAGTGGATGCCTTCTCACAGCCTCCGGGGCTGGTGCATTAGTCAGATTGAACGGGGTAAGGGGCCAGGACACCCTGAGGGAAGTCCGCGAGGTGAGTCATGGTGAAGCTGGCCCTTCTGGGTGAGTCGTATCCCGCGCAGTTGCGGGAGAATCCGCAGGCGCTCCGAGACGTGGAGGTGGTGTGGTCGGGGACGTCGCTGGGAGCGTTCCGGGAGGAGGTGCCGGCGAAGCGTCCAGACGTGCTGGCGCTGGATTTCCTGGAGCTGAACGGGGTGGAGACGGGGGTGGTGCCGACGCTGATGGAGGGCTCTGGGGCGAGGCACGCCATCGTGACGTACCGGTTCGCGAGGCGGGGCGTGTTGCAGCAGTACCCGGCGGGGAAGGTGAGGCTGTTGCAGGGGCCGATTTCGCTGTCGCTGCTGAGGGCGCACGTGCACCTGGCGGTGCTGGACGCGATGCTGCAGCCGGTGCCGGCGAAGGCGGCGGTGGCGCAGGCGGCTCCGGTGGCGGGGGCAGCGGGGCCGGCGCTGCAACTGGGGGCAGCGGGCTCGGGGACGCTGGCGACGGTGACGGTGCCGGCGACACCGAGGGCGCCGCTGTATTCACCGGAGAAGCTGGGCAAGCTGCTGGAGGTATCCAGCGCGGTGCAGTGCGAGTGCCCCAACCACCTGTCGCAGCTGGTGAGCAGCCTGCAGGCGTTCGAGGAGTATTCGAAGCACTGCGAGAACCGGAACGAGGAGGACCGGCAGGTGCACGCGCTGCTGTACAAGTACACGGCGGCGGCGAGAGCGGTGATGGAGGAGGCGCTCACGGCGCTGGTGAAGCACGAGAACATCCAGCTGTAAGCGGGTTGCGAGCACCCTCTCCCTCTGGGAGAGGGCCGGGGTGAGGGTAGACCTTCGTGCCTGTGCCGCCGGGTGCTCACACCGTCGGGATGATGGGCGGCACCGGAGGCAGGGGCGGCTCGCGCGTCTCCTCCACCGAGGCCAGGCCGCGCAGCGCGTGCGGCTCGTGGGCGCGGGCGTCCTCCTCCAGGCGCTCGAACTCCACCGCGTCATGCGCGCAGAACACCCGCACGTCCCGGTCGTGCCGCCGCACCAGCTCGCGCAGCCGCTCCTGGTTCAGCCGCCGCATCCGCCCGTCCTTCTGCATCAGCTCCTGGTACGCCCACAGCCCTGGCGTGCACCGCGGCCGCGTCGGGTTCATCTCCTCGTGGTAGAAGTACGCGTCGCCCGCGTGCAGCAGCCACCCGTCCGACTGCTGGATCGCCACCCCCGCGTGCCCCAGCGTGTGCCCCACCAGCGGCACGAGCAGGATGTCCGGCGGCAGACCCTCCAGGTCCCTCACGCACTCGAAGCCGAACCAGCGGTCTCCCCCGCGTGGCATCGGGTACGTCACCCAGTGCGGCTGCGTGCTCCACTGCCTCGGGCGGAAGCGCCGCCGGTCCAGCCACGTCAGCTGCGACACCGCCGCGTCCGCCTCCGCCGCCATCACGTGCACCCGCGCCGACGGGAAGTCGTCCAGCCCTCCCGCATGATCGAAGTCCAGGTGCGTCAGCACGATGTGCCGCACGTCCTCGGCCTTGAAGCCCAGGCGTTCGATCTGCCGCACCGCCGTCATCGCCTCGTTGAGCTGCGGCCGGCAGAGGAAGTCCAGGAAGAACGGGCTCAGCCTCTGCCTCGGGTTGCGCACGTCCTCCAGCCCGAAGCCCGTGTCCACCAGCACCAGCCCCTGGTTCGTCTCCAACAACAGGGTGTGGCACACCAGGGCCGCCGGTACTCCTCTCGGCCGGCGCCTGCCATCCATCAGCCGCCCACCCGGTGGGCACATCGTCACGCAGTTCAAATGGTGGACGCGCATCCCGCCGCTCCCTTCCGCCTTTGGCCGGCCTCGCCGGGCCCGTGGCTTCGTTCCTCGCAAAGGTGAGATGTGGTCATCCTCCGAGCCAGATGTCGGGGGCGCGGGGGCGCTCGGTTGCCTGGCGGTGGGCACATACCCTCACCCCGGCCCTCTCCCAGGGGGAGAGGGAGGCAGGGGCTTCACTGGCCGTGGACCTGGCGGGCTCGGTGCGACTCGCGCCCGCTCTCCTGCCCGGGAAGGGGTAGAGTCCTCCCCCATGCGCTCCTGGTTCCTCCTCGCCGCCGCGCTCCTCCCGAGCGCCGCGGCCGCCGCCGGACACGATGTGTCCCTCGGCGCCACCGCCGTCATCCTCACCAACGGCGGCATCTACAACGTGACCTCTCCCCGGCTCGGTCTCGAGGCCGCCTACTCGAACGAGCTCGGCTCCTGGCGGCTCGGCGGTGGTATCCGCTGGGCCCCCGCCGGCCAGGGCAGCTTCCCCGTCGAGGTCTTCGCCCGCGCCCTGCTGAGCCCGAGCCTGGGCACGTGGCGGCCCGCGGTGGGCCCGGAGCTGGGCCTCAGCGGCCTGCCCGTCGTCATCAATCCCCGAGGGGGTCTCCCCGATGACCTCTCGCGCCGCCATGCGGAGAAGCTCGGGCCCGCCTACGTCGCGCTCCATGCCGCGCCCCTGCGCTTCGTCTTCCAGCGCTTCACCGCGAGTGCCCTCGAGCTCCAGTGGGGCACCTCCCTCAACCAGCCCGGCTCCACCCTGCGCCTGCAACTCGGCCTCGTCCACCTGGGGATGACACTGTGAGACCGCTCTTCGCCGCACTGCTCTTCCTCGCCGTGAGCTCCTGTTCCTCGCGGCCCTCCGTCGACGCTGCGTCTGTCTCCCGCGCCGGGGACTTCGCCTCGGGCGTGGACAAGGGCCGGCTGATGTCGGACGTGGACGCGCTCGTCGCCTCGCACCGCGAGGACACCCCGCTCGACTGCGGCCTCTTCCCGCCCACGGAGATCGACACGGCGCGCCGGCCCGTGTGCAACCTCACCCGCGAGAAGGCCCGCCAGCTGGTGCGCGCGCGCTTCGAGTCGCTCGGCTACACCGTCTCCCTGCACGACACGGAGGATCCGCGCTTCCCCACCTCGACCGTCATCGCCGAGGTGCGCGGCACCGAGCGTCCCGACGAGGTGGTGGTGGTGGGAGCCCACTACGACGCCTTCTTCTCGGGGGCGGACGACAACAGCTCGGGGGTGGCCGCCATGCTGGAGATGGCGCGGCTGGCCTCGGGCAAGCGCTTCGCCCGCACCGTGCGCTTCCTGGGCTTCGACCTGGAGGAGCTCGGTCTGGTGAGCAGCACGCGCTACATCCAGGCGCACCCGGACGAGCGGATCATCGCCTCCGTCATCTTCGACTGCGTCGGCTACAAGGACCCGAGCCCCGGTGCCCAGCAGGGCCTGCCGGGCTTCCCGATGCCCACCACGGGCGACTTCATCGCGGCCATCGCCAACGAGCAGTCCCGTCCGCGGCTGGAGGAACTGTACGCGCTGAACGCGCAGCTGGGCTTCGGTTCGGTGCGAGGCGCGGTGACGCCGAACGATGGCACCGGCCCCGCCTCGGGCAACCTCATGCGCAGCGACCACGCCCCCTTCTGGCTGGCCGGACAGAGCGCCCTCTTCCTCACCGACACCGCCAACTTCCGCAACCCGCACTACCACAAAGACACCGACGTGCCCTCCACGCTCGACCCCGACTTCCTCGCTGACGTCACCCGGCTGTCCGCGGCCGGGCTCTCCTTCTGGGCGGAGGGACCGCTGCCATGAGCGTCTCCACGCTTCTCGTGCTCTCCGCGCTGGCCTCCTCGCCGGCTCCGGCCGATGCGCCCCGGCATCAGCTCTCGCTGTATGTCCGCTCGGGCGCGACGGTGTACCTCTCTCCGGCGCGCACCCAGGGAGGGGTGGGGGGTGGCTTGGGCCTGCGCGACACGGTGGACGGGCGGTGGTTGCTCCAGGCCGACGCGAACGGGCTCACGGGGTTGGGTTCGGCGTTCTCGGTGCGGGTGGGTGCTGGCGTGCAGCGCCAGGGGTGGTGGTCTCCCGCGGCGCTGGTGAACCTCACCGGTGTCTTCGGGGACAGGCTGGACTTCCTCACCCCCGAGCACCCCGTGGCCATCACCGGGCCGGCGCTGGGGCTCGGGGTGACGCTGGCGCCCGCGCGCTTCAATCTGGGGAGCGCGCAGGTGTCCGTGCTGGAGCTCGGCGTGGGAGTGGGCACGGACAGACCTGGCCTGGGTCTGCTCTACGGGCTCACGCTGCTCGAGGTGGGCATGGCGCTGTGACCCAACAATCCTCCCTCTCCCTCTGGGAGAGGGTCGGGGTGAGGGTATCCGCCTCCTGGTTTGAGACTCACTGCACCACGTAGCCGAGCAGCGATTCGAAGGTCTGCCCCTCGCAGTTGGACGCCGGCGAGACGAAGTGGTCCTGTCCGGCGCCGATCCGGCAGCGGTAGAGCGGGACCGTGCCCGCCACCTGCGAGGTGTAGACGTACCCCACGGGGCCGAGCGGCTGCAGTCCCTCGCAGTTCACGTCCGGCGTCAGCAGGTTGTGGTTGCCCACGCGGCACTCGTAGAGCATCCGGGTGCCCGCCTGGGGCTCGCGCAGCAGGCGCCAGGAGCGCTCGAGCGTGAAGCCGGGCGGCAGCAGGCGCGAGGAGGCCCAGTGGCCTCGCGAGGAGTGGTAGCCCCGGCGCAGGCGCGTATAGGGCAGCTCCTCGAAGCCGCACGAGAGCTTCGGCGGGTTGAGGTCGTTGCGGTTGGCGAGCGCCCACGTGCTCCAGGCCGGCTTGGCGCTCCCGTCCGCGCGGCGCAGGCCGACGCCCAGGCCCTGGGCGACCTCGACCGGGTGGTCCGTCATGCGGTGGTAGATGTAGCTCTCGATGCCGGGCGTCCCGAGCACGTTGCGGAACGAATCACAGACACCGGCCTGCTGGGCCGCCTCGTTGGAGTTGGGGGAGATGGAATTGACGCCGCTCTCCGTGAGCTGGATCTCCCAGGCCGAGGGCACGTGGGGGAACGTCTTGCGCAGCCACCCGGCCAGCACGCCGATGTTGCCGTACGTCACGCGGGGGTAGTCATCCGCGGAGAACTGCGGCCGGGTGAGGTCGGGCGGGTAGGGGTGCCAGGCCACCCGCCACGCACGCGAGCCCACCCGGGCCGCGAAGCCGTTCAGGAACGTCATGCCCGACAGCAGCGGCTCGTTGGCGCCCGGCTGGTCGAACTCCGTGCCGAAGTGGTGCTCCATGGAAATGAGCACCTTGGCGGCCGGCTGCCAGGAGACGACCTGGTCATAGGCCGCGATGTAGTTGGCCGCGTACGTGTCGAGCCAGCGCTGGGTATCGCAGGCCCCCGCGCCCTGGCCGCAGCCCACGTCGAACCAGACGTTCGAGTTCACCTCGTTGTGGATGACGAAGTCCGCGATGCGGCCGTGGCCGTTCTCCCCGTTGTAGAGCCAGGACAGCATGCCGGCGAAGCGGCCGTAGTCCGCCGCGTTGTTGGGGGCGCAGAAGATGTCGAAGCCCGCCGCGGCTGGCGTGCACACCCGCCCGGCCCGAGCCCACGCCGGCACGCCGTACACCACCGCCGTCACCACCACGCCCCGCGCCGTCCACTCGCGGATGGCCGCGTCCACCGCCGCGTCCACCACGAAGCACCGTCCGCCGTACTCCACCTGTCACGAGGCACATGGCGGTGCCTTCACGCTCGGCTCCCAGGTGAACCACGTCAGGTTCATCGCCACCCCGCCCGTGTTGTTGCCCGCCACCTCGTCGTAGCTCGGCCAGAAGTCCGGCTGCAGTCCCTTGATGCGGTACGCGCTCCGCGTCGGGTACGGCAGGCCCGCCGAGGCCGGAGTGCCCACGGCACTCATTCCCAGTACCGCCACCACCGCCATGAGGCGCATCATCCGCATTCCGGTCTCCTGTGCTCCGAGAGGTCCATCCACCTGGGAGGGGCCTATTCGCTTCAAAACGGTAAATCAAGGATTCGCTGCGCGTCTTGGAGCGGTGGACGCCCACGGAACAGGGCACTAGCTTGAGGGAGCAAGGAGGCTCGGCCATGCACTCCCCAGACATCCTCGGCAGCGGGCTCGTGGCCCCGCGTCTCTTCCGCCTGGACGAGTACCACCGGCTCATCGATGTCGGAGTGCTCGGCGAGGATGAGCGCGTGGAGTTGCTGGAGGGGGTGATCGTCGAGATGGCGCCACAAGGCCGAGCCCATGCGCTGGTGGTTTCGAGGCTCAACCGATTCCTGACCGGAGTGCTCGGGGACGCCTACAGCGTCCGCCCGCAGCTCCCGCTCTCGCTCGCGGGCGACAGTGAGCCGGAGCCGGACCTCGCCATCGTCACCCGTCAGGAAGAGGAGTCCGCCCCGGTGCACCCCCGCTCCGCGCTGCTCGTCGTCGAGGTCGCGGACGAGTCGTTGCGGAGGGATCGGCTGCTCAAGGGCCGCATCTACGCGCGGGCCCAGGTGAGCGAGTACTGGGTCGTGGATGTGGCGGGCCGGGCCGTCGAGGTGTACTCCGAGCCGGACCCGGACACGGGCCGCTATCGCACCATGCGGACGCTCGGAGTGGGTGAGACGCTCTCCTCCTCGTCGCTTCCCGGGTTGGCGCTTCCCGTCGCCGAGCTGTTCGCCTGAGTCAGGGGCTCAGTCCGGGAAGAACAGTGGCTCTCGCGTGGCCACGAAGTCCGAGATGGTGCCCGCGATCTCCGGCGGCAGGTTCGAGAACTGTACGCCCAGCCCCGGCATCAGCTCGGGCGTCTTGTCGTTCACCTCCCGCGTCCAGCGCACCACCCCCGTCACCTTGATGGGTCTTCCCCCCGGCAGCGTGAAGTCCACGTCCACCGTCGTCCCTCGCGGCACCGTCTGCACCGTCGCCACGAAGACGCCCCCCTCGCTGATGTTCGTCGAGAAGCCCGTGAAGAAGTTCGAGTCGCTTCGCAGATCGATCATCGTCTGCATCCGCACCCGCGACGTGCGCGCCCCCAGCGGCCTCGGCTCCGGAATCGTGATGTTCCCCGCCGCCACCGCCGCCGCCTGCCGCGCCGGCACCGTCACCTGCCGGGACTGAGTGGCCTCGCGCTCACGCTGCTCGCGCTCGCGTTGCTGCGCTCGGGCCGCCGCCTCCCGCTCGCGCTGCGCCCGCGCCGCTTCCTCCGCCGAGCGCTTCAGCCCCGCCTCCGCCTCCGCCAGCTCCTGCTGCGCCCGCGTGTTGAGCAGCTGCAGCGTCTTCAGCGCCGCCTGTACCTCCTGCGCCGCCTGCCGCCGGGACTCCAGCGCCTCGCTTCGCGCGGAGAGTGCTCGTTCTCGCGCGTCCTCCGTCGACCCCGTGTGCACCGAGGCCGACTCCAGCCGCGCGCTCGCTCCCCGCACGTGCTCGTCTCCCTGGCGCTCCGCGGGTACTTGCGACACCTGCTGCCGGAGCTCGGCGAGCCGGTGGGACAGGGTCTCCGATTCCGCCGCCGCTCGGTTGAGCTGATCCGCCAGCCGGGCTTCCTGGCTGGCCTGCTCGGCCTCGGCTCGTGCGAGGTCGGCCTCGCGGGATGGCGATTGGGACGGGGCGGCGGGCGACGGCGCGGTCATTTCGGGGGATACTTTAGCGTGCGCCCACTGGGGTGACGAGTGGGGAAGACCCTCACCCCAGCCCTCTCCCAGGGGGAGAGGGGGCATACACGGAGTCAAACCCGAGGGCGCCGGGTACCCTCACCCCGTCCCTCTCCCGGAGGGAGAGGGGAGGGGGCTCAGTCCGCTCCCTTGATGCAGGCGATTGGTTTGAGGCGGTGCACCACCTTCGCCAGCCCCGCCATCTCCACCGTGTCCAGCACGTCGTCCAGGTTCTTGTAGCAGGGCCCCGACTCGTCCAGCGGCGTCGTCCTCGTGTTGAGCAGGATGTCCGCCTTCGCCATCCGCTTGTCCGTCTCGGATTGGTTCAGCACACGTCGCGCTTCGCCTCGCGACAGTCGTCGTCCCGCCCCGTGGTTCACCGAGTAGATGGACTGCTCGGCTCCCTTCTCCGCGAACAGGATGGCGCTTCCCGTCTCCATCGAGCCTGGAATCAGGATGGGGTGGCCCGACTTCTCCCACGGCGTGCCCTTGAGCCCCGGGTGCCCTCCCGGAAACGCCCGCGTCGCCCCCTTGCGCGCCACGAACTTCCCCGACTCCTTCTGGATGAGGTTGTGCGAAATCTCGTAGTAGATGTCCGCCGTCCCGCCGAACACGTCCTCGAGCGCCGCGCACACCGCCTCTCCGATGATGAGCCGGTTGGCCACCGCGAAGTTGGCCGCCATGTTGTGCAGGTTCCAGTACTCCTTCCCCAGCCGGCTCCCCGCGTCCAGCCAGATGAAGTCCTCGCTGCGCTTGCTCAGCCCCAGCTCCGCCGCCCCCTCCACGAAGTAGTGCTTCGCGATGTTCCACCCGAAGCCCCGGCTCCCCGTGTGCAACATCACCCACACGCGCCCTTCCTCGTCCACCTGCATCTCGGTGAAGTGGTTGCCTCCCCCGAGGCTGCCCAGCTGATCCCTCTTCTCGTACGCCCGCTCGGGGATGTCCACCCGGTCGTCCTCCACCGGGATGAAGTTGCGCTCCGTCACCGACGCGTTGCGGCCCAACGCCTTGGCCCCGTGGCGCACCACCTCGGCGAACGTGCGCGCGTCGATGCGCCGCTGCTTCTGCACCCGCGACGCCCCCACCCCCACCGCGATCCGGCTCGTCACCTCTTCTATCCACCGCCGGCGCTTCGCCTTGTCCGCCACGTCCTCGGCCGTCAGCGTCGTCTTGAGCTGCACCATGCCGCAGCCGATGTCGTAGCCCGCCGCCGTGGGGAGCAGGATTCCCTCCGTCTCCACCACCGTTCCAATCGGCACCCCGTAGCCCACGTGGCAGTCCGGCGTCACCGCCACCCGCGTCACCCCCGGGAAGGACGCCGCGTTCACCACCTGGTCGAACACGCCCTCCTCCAGACCCGGCAGCTCGGGGCCCTCGCCCCATAGCAGCTTGTCCGACAGGAACAGGTGGGCATCCACCCTCATCGTCTTGGTCTTCGGCAGGACGTAGTGCCCCTCCGCGACCTTCTCCAACCTTTGCGTCCAGCTCATGGCGTTTGTCCCCTCGGTCGGTTCAACCGCTGGCAGCGACGGATGCGTCCTCTGGATGCTGACGAACAGAGCGGGCGTCCCTTCGTGCGATCGGTCAACGGCTGATGTGCCGCGGATGTCCACTGGCGTGATCCCGCAGTTGCCCCTTCACTGAAGAATTCCCATTTCTACTCGCGGAGCTTCAAGGGGGCTGGGTGATGGGGATTCTCGGAGCGCTGCTGGTGGCTGTAACCGTCAATGCGGGACCCGTCGAGGTGAAGACGGCTCCGGTGTTCAACCCGGCCATCTGTGCCAAGAAACGCGTGGATGCCTGCGGCTGCCACCACGTCTACGGCATCCGCCACTGCCACCCCAAGCGAAAGAGCGAACACTGCGAGGCCATGGCCCAGGCTCCTGTCTCCTCCGAGCAGAACGCCTCCACCGCCCAGCAGCTCTTCTCCCTCGAGCCCGACTCCTCCACCGAGCAGGCTCAGCAGTGCTCCGCCGCCCTCTGAGTCCTGGGCGGTCGTAGGCTCCCTCTCCCTCTGGGAGAGGGTCGGGGTGAGGGTCTTCTCCTCGCGTGAGTGGAGAGGATCCCCCCGGGACTCTCGTGACTTGGGACTCGTCGTGGATGGTGCCGCCAGCGCTCCGCTCTGGCCCGGTGCCGTAGTTCGGGACTCGGGTCGTTTTTCCACGGGCTGGCGCGTTCGTTTCGGATCGGGTGACTCGGGCGGAAGACCCTCACCCCAGCCCTCTCCCAGGGGGAGAGGGGGCATACACGGAGTCAAACCCGGAGGTCTTGATACCCTCACCCCGTCCCTCTCCCGAAGGGAGAGGGGAGGTTCAGACCTCGGGGGACTCCGTGATTTCCAGCGTGAACTCTCTCGCCCTCACCCGCTCCAGCTCGTCCACCTCGTAGGCCGTCAGCGGCGTGCGCGAGGACACCACCAGCCACCTCGTCCCAGGTGCCGACCTCACCGCCAGCGTGTTCCCCGACAGCCTGCGCACCTCCGCCGGCGAGGGCAGTGGCGCCGCGGGCGCGGCCGGCACCGGTGGCAGTGCCAGTCTCCCCGGGACGTTCGCCTGCCTCGTGTGCAGCTCCACCTGCTCCCTCTGGTGCTCAGGAATCCTCGAGGGCGGCCTGCTCCGCGGCTCCGCACTCGCGCCCGGCACCTCCTCGCGGCGCGGCGCGTAGGTGGGCGACAGCTGCGCCAGCGCTCGCGCCACCTCCGTGTCCCGCGGATCCAACTCCAGCGCCACCTTCAGCGCCGCCCTCGCCCGGGCCTCGCATCCCAGCTGCAACAACAGCTCCGCCGCCGTCCGGTACGAGGCGATCGCCCTCCCCTTGTCTCCCGCGCGCCGCCAGGCCTCCGCGTGGCGCACGTACAAGTGCGGGTCCCTCGGTTCCAGCTCGAGCAGCTTCCCGTACGTGCGCGCGCACTCGGCGAACTTCCGCCGCGTGTAGAGGTCCAGCGCCTCTTCCTTCAACTCCCTCACCCCCATCTCCACCCCCAACAGCCGCGCACGAGCTCCGTCCCCGCCCACCCTGTCCCCCGGGGTACAAGCATGGGCTGTGCCGGGCATCGGAATGGGCAACGCGCTCCCCAACCCGGCGCTTCGAGAGGGATTTCGCTGGCTCCCCGCTCACCACGTTCTCCCAGTCCCTGTAAGAAAGGCCGGGAGCCCCGCTCGCATGCTGTAATCCCTCCCGAGTCAGAGCCCATGCTTCCTCACCCACCGCTCGCCCGCTTCCTCGCCCCTCATCTGCGATCAGAGTCCCGGGTGTACGCGGAGCTGCCCGCGCTGGAGACGGTGCTCGCGGAGCTGCTCGCCTCCGCCCGGGGGGCATGGCCCCAGGTGCGGCTCGACGAGGCCGTCTTCCTCCGCCACCTGGCCGAGCGTCTTCCGCCGAGCGCCGAACCCGAGCGCACCCTGCGCGCCATCCACGCGGCGGATCTCTTCCTCGCCTGTGCCTGCGTGCGGGGGGACGCCGTCGCGCATGGGCTCGTGGAGGCGCACTTCTTCCCGAAGGTGGCCGCCGCCGTGGCCCGCGTGGACGCGAGCGCGGATGCCGCCTCCGAGGTGTGCCAGTTGCTGCGCGAGAAGCTCTTCACCTCGGAGGGAGGTCGCCCGCCCCGCATGGCCGACTACCAGGGCCAGGGTCCGCTCGCGGCGTGGCTGCGCGCCGCCGCCGTCCGCATGGCGCTCAACCTGCGGCGCTCGGCCCGGCGTCAGGCCCACGCCGAGGAGGAGGCGCTCGCCGAGGCCACCCTCCCCAACAGCGACCCCGAGCTGGAGCTCCTCCGCCAGCGCCACCGGGCCGACTTCCAGGCCGCGCTCGCCGAGTCCCTCGCGGCCCTGCCCTCGCGCGAGCGCACCGTGCTCCGGCTCCACCTGGTGGAGGGGCTCGCGCTGGAGCGCATCGGCACGCTGTACCGCGCGCACAAGTCCACCGTCTCGCGCTGGTTGGCCCACGCCCGCGAGGAGGTGCTCGTCGGCACCCGCGCCCGCCTGGCCGAGCGCCTCCGGCTCTCCTCGGGTGAGCTGAACAGCCTCCTGCGCGATGTGCCCGCTCAGCTCGATGAGAGTCTTTCCGCGCTCCTCGCCAGCGCGAAGTGAGGAGTGCCCTTCACCCGACAGTCCGAGGGGCGGTCGATGGACGGAGTCGGAGTCGCCTCTTCACAATGAAGGGCAGCGCTGACGGGGGGTGCAGGTCATGAAGAACAGGAACATGATGTGCTGCAGCATCGTTCCCTGTGACCGTTAGCAGCCAGCGCTCATCGCGAGACGAACGTGCGGCGCTCACCTCGTCATGAGGGCGTACAGCGGGTGCTCGTGCTCCTGGCGACCGTTGCCGTCGTGGGGATGATGGGACTGATGTCCTGGTCCTTCTCCAGTTCGATGGGGCCCGTCGCCCTTCCCGAGCCAGGGGATGGCCTCGGAGCTGACTCCACACGTGTGGAGCCCTCGGGAGCGGTCGCGAGTGCGCGGGCTGACGGCGAGTTGCCGGTAGGGGGGTTCTCATCCGCCTCCGCATCGCCATCCACGACGGGCACGTGGACACAGGCGGACCCATCGCGATTGCGTGACGCCACCCGCCTGGAGCTCGGTTCTCGGGAGTCATCGATCTCCGTGAGCCTGCCGCTGCCCTCCGCGGAGCTCTCGGCGGACGGGCTTCCGGCTTCCGGGCTGCGCTGCACACGCGACGGGGGGGTCTATTCCTGCGGGGATTGCCGCACGGATGGGGACTGCCCGCCGGGCCGGGGGTGCGTGCCCAACCGTCAGACACGCCGCCTCGAATGCATGGCTTCCGAGTGCGAGGTGGATGCCCACTGCTTCCCCGGCTCTGTGTGCCGCCGCGTCGACACTGGAACCACGGGAGGCACGCCCATCCGCCGTTGCGTGCCCGAAGGACTCCGACGCGAGGGCGAGCCTTGTGACTCCATGCCCATCTCTCCCCTGGGCTCCTGCCGGGAGGGACTGGTGTGTGTCCGCGGAATGTGTGGCACGCCCTGCCGTCTCGATGCTCCCGAGAGCTGCCCCCAGGGGTTCAGCTGCGAGGACGACAGTCTGGAGGGACCGGGTTGTCTCCCGGACTGCCGCGCGCTCGGGTGTCCCCAGGGGCAGCGGTGCAAGCAGCTCGGGGGGACGCGCTACCAATGTCTCGCGGAGGTCTGGGGCGTCTGTCCCGAGACACCGTGTCCCCAGGGAGAGCGCTGCAACGTCAACCTGCTTCGGGGTCGTGGAGTCTTCTGGTGCGCGCCTCTCTGCAACCCGCTTCGCTCGGACAGCTGCCCCGAGGGCCAGGTCTGTGGCGTGGGAAGTCCCACCGTCAGCACCTGTTACCGCCGGTGTGACCCCAGGGACCTCGACTCCTGCGGCGAGGACTGGGAGTGCAGCACGGTCTCCGAGGACATGACGCTGTGGGGGTGCAGTCCGAGGCTCCTCCGATAGGACTCTTCGAGAGGGGCCCGCACTTTTTTCGCGCCGCCGTGCAACACCGCGCGGCCACCGGTGTCACCCGGGCAGAGGTCGAAAAAGGGAGACACCCATGTACGCGAAGAAGATGGTCGGAGTGGCCGTGGTCCTGACGGTGACGCTGTTCGGCTCGGGGGTCGGCGCGTCGGAGCAGCCACCAGCGCCCGCCTCGGCCCAGGACAAGGTCGAGAAGACGATCACCCTGATGAAGGGCGAGGGACAGACCCTGGAGGTGAAGAACCTCGTCCGTGTGGCGATCGGAGACCCGGAGGTGGCCGAGGTCACCTTCGAGGGCCCCGACGACAGGATCATCCGTCTCACCGGGAGCAAGAAGGGGGAGACGACCCTGCTCGTGTGGACGAAGGACGGTGCGCGCAAGGCGTACCGGATCGTCACCCAGGGCTGAGCCTGGCCCCGGTGGTTTCCCGTCCCGGTGCGAGCGTGCGAGGATTGCCCGCGATGTCTCCGCAATCGCAGCCCCGCGCGCCGGACGGGTGCCCGGACGAGAACGTGCTCGCGGGTTTCGCCTCCGGCGCGCTGTCCCTCGGAGACGTGCCGGAGCTGGAGCCCCATCTCGACGACTGCGCCGCGTGCCGCGCCCTGGTGGCGGCGGTGGCGGCCGAGTCCTCCTCGCCCGGGTCCACGAACGCACCCACCCGCCTGGACACGGGCGCGCCCACGCTGCCCGCGCATCCCGAGTCGCCCGCGCTGAATCCGGGCGACAGGCTCGGCCGCTACGTCATCGAGACGCGGCTCGGCGCGGGTGGAATGGGCGTGGTGTACGCGGCGAAGGATCCATCACTGGGGCGCACGGTGGCGTTGAAGCTGCTGCGTCCCGGGGCGGGCACGGGCGAGGACGAGGGCCGGGCGCGGCTGGTGCGCGAGGCCCAGGCCATGGCGAGGCTCTCGCACCCGAACGTGCTGCCCCTCTTCGAACTGGGGACGGAGGAGGGGCGTGTCTTCCTCGCGATGGAGCGGGTGGAGGGACCCACGCTGGCGGGCTGGCTGCGGGAGCGCGAGCGGCCCTGGCGCGAGGTGCTGGCCCTCTTCCTCCAGGCGGGCGAGGGGCTGGCGGCGGCGCACCGGGCGGGGCTGGTGCACCGGGACTTCAAGCCGGCCAACGTGCTGGTGGGCGCGGACGGACGGCCGCGCGTCACCGACTTCGGGCTGGTGCGCCACGGCACCCGCGAGGAGGGCGGGACTCCGGGGGCGGTGCTGGGAGACCCGGAGGAGTCGGCGCTCACGCGGGTGGGGGCGGTGCCGGGCACACCCGCGTACATGTCCCCCGAGCAGCTCGCCGGCCTCGAGGTGGACGCGCGGGGCGACCAGTTCAGCTTCTGCGTGGCGCTCCACGAGGCGCTCCACGGCGTGCGTCCCTTCGAGGCCCGTGCCCGGGACGAGGCGCGCTGGCGGCGCGTGCCGGTGCCACGGCGGCCCCGTCTTCCGGGACACGTGAGGGCGGCGCTCGACCGCGGGCTGTCCCTGGAGCCGGAGGCGCGCTTTCCCTCCATGGACGAGCTGCTCGCGGCGCTGGCCCGGCCTCCCACTCCGCGCTGGCGGCCGGTGGTGCTGGTGGCCGCGGTGTGCCTGGTGTTCGCGGGAGCCGACCTCGTGACGTGGGGCAAGCGGGAGTCACAAGTCACGGAGACGGCGGAGCCCCATCCGGAGTCCCTGCCCCTCACGCTGGTGATGGGCGAGCGGCACGAGCTCGAGGTGCCCGGAATGAAGCGCGTCGCGGTGGGAGACCCGTATCTCGTGGAGGTACGGCCCCTGGGCGATGACCGGGTGCGGTTGGAGCCGTTGAAGCCTGGAACCACCTACTTGCTGGTATGGAAGCGGGACGGCACGCGCCGGGACTGGCGCGTGTCGGTGCGAGCGCCCTGAGTCGGGCAGTCGACGGCGGAGGGGGCTCGGGCCTGGAGCGGGGGAGCCCCCCTTTACCGGCGCGTGGGAGCGGGGACTATCCTGGAGCTCCTCTCGATGCGGAGGGCTGCTCCATGCGCTCTTTCCGGCTCCTGGCGTCCTGGCGGTGGTGTCTTCTCGCGGTTCTCGCGGTGGGCTGCGCGCACTCGGGCGCGAGTGTCCCGGTGGAGTCCTCCCCACCCGTGGCCGAGCGGACGTCCGAGCACCGCAAGGAAGAGAAGGTCCGCAAGCTGATGGTGCTCACGGGGGCGGAGGACACCGGCAAGCGGATGCTCGACTCGATGACCCAGCACTTCGGGGAGATGTCCAACATCCCCCCGGGCTTCCTGGAGAAGTTCCGCGAGGTGGCCGGGCAGGAGTCCATCGTGGACCTGCTGGTGCCGGTCTACATGGACCACTTCTCCGAGGAGGACCTGGACGCGGCCATCGCCTTCCACGAGTCACCGGCCGGCAAGCGTTTCCTCGCGGCGCAGCCGGTGGTGATGCAGGAGGCGATGCGGCTGGGCGAGCAGTGGGGCCTGAGGCTCGCGGAGAAGACGCTCCGGGCGCTCGCGGAGGAGGAGCGGGAGCCGCGCCACCAACGCGTGAGCAGCGAGGGCCAGCAGCTGTAGGCCTTCGTGGACAACGGGAAGTCGCGTGATGTCCAGGCGCTTGTCAGGCAGCGGCGAGTCCCCTTCTCGGGCATTCTTCCGTCCATGGAACAGCCTCCGCGCTTCCGGCCTTACGCCAAGATGCCCGCCTCTGGGGAGCCCAGGTCCCAACCCAGCCCTGGCGGCGCCTGGATCGCGCTCGAGAAGATTCACGGCGCGCAGCTCGTCATCGCGGTGCGCGCGGGGCAGGTGTGGTTCGGCAAGCGCAAGGCGTGGCTGTCCGAGGAAGAGTCTTTCTTTGGCTGGCAGCTCCTGCGCGCGCCACTGGGGGCCGCGGCCCGACGCATGACCCAGGCGCTAGAGGCCGAGGCCAGCACCGTGTACTTCTACGGTGAGCTGTTCGGCGGACACTACCCCCACCCAGCGGTGCCCTCCGTGCCGGGCCTGTCCGCCGTGCAGACAGGTATCTGGTACGCGCCGGACCTGCATTGGTCTCCTTTCGATGTCCTGGTCGCTCGCGATGACGAGGACGAGGGCACCTTGCTGGCCCACCACGAGCTGGAGGCCGTGGCCAGCGACGCGGGAGTCCTGACGCCGCCCGTCCTCCGGCGAGGGACTCGCTCCGACATGGACACCGTCCCCACGCGCGGCCCGACACGGGTCCCAGGCTTGCTGGGCCTGCCGCCCATCGCCGACAACGTGGCCGAGGGGCTCGTCATCAAGAGCGATCAGCGCGTCCCCCCCAGCGCACGCGCCTCCTTCAAACGGAAGATCGAGGAGTTCAGCGAGGGCCGCTTCGACGAGAGCGAGGCATGGAACCCCCACCAACCGCTCTCCGTGGAAGCCCTGGCGGGCTGGTCCGCACGGCTGGTCAACCCCGCCCGCATCGCCAGTGCGCTCTCCAAGTGCGGACGGGACCGGGTCGAACCCCTTCTCGATGAGGTGGTCCTCGACGTGCTCATGGACCTGGAGCTGGCGTTTCCCCTCGCCTATCGCTCGCTCGACGCCATGGCGGAGGATTTCCTCTCTGCGAGAATCCGAGAACGCGCCTTGCCGCTCATCCAGGCAGCGCTCGCGCCACACGACTCGCAATGATTCACGAGGTCGCCGCAACCCCAGCGTCCCCTGCGCGATAACCTCATCGAACGTTGCATCGTTTCCGCGGACTTGGACATGGCCATCGACAAGACTCCCAAACATCGAGCGACCCCCACTCCCAAGCCGAACCCGCCTCCGCCCAAGCCTTCCCCCGAGGCGTCTCCGGGCGCGAAGCCTCCGGCGGCTCGTCCCAGTGGACTGCCAACGACAGACAGCTTCACGCCGTCGCCCACGCCCTCACCGTCGCCTGGGGCCTCGCCCACGCCTCCTCCGCCCGGCGAGAAGAAGGACTCGGGGAATGGCTTCCTGGACGGGCTGCAGACCGCGCTGGATGTCGTCGGGTTCATTCCGGGCATTGGTGAGGCCGCGGACCTCGTGAACGCGGGCATCTCCGCGGCGCGCGGCAACTACCTGGAGGCAGGACTCTCGCTCGTCTCGCTGATCCCCGGCGTCGGGGACGCGGTGGGCAAGGGCGCCAAGTACGCGCTCAAGGCCGCCGACTCGGGGGCCGCGAAGAAGGCCCTGGACGCGCTGAAGGGCGCGGACCTGGATGGCTTCTTCAAGAAGCTCTCGCAGAACAAGGACGTGGCCGGGTACATCGAGCCGCTGCGCAAGGCGCTCGACAACGTGGGCGAGAAGCTGGCGGAGATCGCGGGCGTCCCCAATCCCCGGCTCGCCATGGCGGGAGGCACGCCCCCACCGCCGCGGCCGAACACGCCGGAGGTGCAGACGAGCGGTGGCACGCCCAACACGGGACGCAAGGGCGGCTACAAGCGAGGCGACCACGTCTTCAACCACGGCCTGACGAAGCTCGGCCTCGAGACGCCGAAGAACAGCCAGCTCCTCACGGACGCGCTGGGCACGTTCAACGCGGGCCTGAAGCGACTCGAGAGCACCGGCTCCTTCGACCTGGTGGGCGACAAGAGCGTGCTGCTGAAGGGCACCAAGAAGAAGTTCGACGTCAACGCCAGCGACGCGAACTCCGAGGCGTTTGGCAACAGCGTCAAGAACCTGCGCGAGCAGTGGTCCAAGCTCGACGGCATCATGGGCAACCCCAAGTCCACCGCGCAGCAGCGGGCCCAGGCCGTTCCCGACACGGTGGAAGCCCTGAAGGCGCTTCGCAAGGAGTGCTTCGACCCGGAGACGGTGGACGCGCTGAAGAAGGCCAAGAGCCTGGATCCCGCGCTCCAGCGGAAGATCGAAGCGACGAACAAGCAGCTCGACGACCTGTTCAACGGGCTGATTCGCGAGGTCGAGCGGCTGATGCCCTCTCCCGGCGAGCTGGGCCGGAGCCTGGGCGGGTAATTGGAGGTCTCGAAGACGGCGCGGTCGTTGCTCGAGAGCGGCATGCGGAGGGCATGCCGCTCGCCTCACGACAGCAGGAAGAGGGCGTTGGCGCTGGCGATGGGGCGGGAGCGGTCCTCCTGCCAGGCCTGCACCTGGAGGTTGGCCACGCGCCGGCCGAGCCGGGTGATGGTGGCCTTGGCCAGCGTGTCCTGCGGCCGGCCCGAGCGCAGGAAGTCCACCGTGATGGTGATGATCTTCGGCACGCGCTCTTCCTGGGTGCGCAGGAGCAGCTCGAAGATGGCGGCGGACTCCATCAGTGCGCCGAGCGTCCCTCCGTGCAGCGCGGGCAGCGAGCTGTTGCCAATCAGCATGGGCGCGTAGCGCATGCGGCAGAGCACCTCGCCGGTGGTGTTCTCCACGCCGATGCCCAGAAAGCGCGTGTAGGGGATGGCCTCGGTGAGCAGGCGGTAGTCGCCCGTCTGGCGCACCTGGCGGAGGAGCTCGGCGATGCGGGTGGACGTGCTCTCCATGCCTCAGTCCTCCACGATGATGAAGGTGCCCTGCGCCGAGGCCACCGGGTTGTCCACGTCCCCGTGGTGCGCGAGCGCTCGCACGAAGGCCACCGCGCGCGTGAGCTTGTAGCACTCGGCGCGCGCCAGCAGATCCTTCCCCGGAGTGGCCGGGTGCAGGTAGTCGATGCGCAGGTCCAACGTGGCGATGCGCGCCAGGCGCGCCATCTTCATGAACACGGCGATGCCGCAGGTGGCGTCGATGAGCGTCGTCACCGCGCCGCCGTGCAGCACGCCCGTCTCGGGGTTGCCCACCAGCTTCTCCGAGTAGGGCAGCCGCATGGTGGCCTCCTCCGCCCCCAGCTCCACCACGCTCAGTCCCAGCTCGCGGTTGTGCGGGACGGAGTCGTCCATGAAGCGGTTGATGCTCTCGATCATCTGCTGCCTGTCGGGGGGGAACGCGTCGTCGCTCGCCATGCCAGACGGTGGATAGCAGCTTCACCGCCCCTGGGCACGAGGGGGCTTCACGGACCGAGCAGCAGTCGCCAGCGGCCGTCGCGGCCCACCTCGCGCCAACCCGAGGCGCTCACGGGCGCACCCGCTCCCAGCTCGGGGAGGCGTCTGGGCAACCAGCGCCGCTCCACGGCGAACGCGGCCAGGGTGGTCCATTCGTACTGCGGCGACACTGCGGTAGTTGCTCGAGAGCAGGTTGTAGATCTTCCCCTGGAACGTCCTATCGAACTCCGCGCGATCCGTGGGTGGGTCATAGGCGGAAGCGCCTCCCCAGAAGAAGTCCATCAGGTCTCGGCGTACTCCCAACCTGACAGCGACATCCTGGGCGGCTACTCACCGCTCAGGCGCGTTTCTCCCTCCCGGATCGCCTCTGGGAGGACCTTCCCGTAGGCTGGAGCCCTCCTCGAGCTGGAGGACGTCTGATGGCTCTTCGTCGTCCGGTCGTTGCGGTCTTGCTCTTGGCCCTGTCCACGACGTGCAGCATGACGCCCGTGGTACGCCTCGACGCGGGGCAGAGCCAGCCCCTCATTCACATCCCCCGCACGGGCGAGTCCAAGCCGGTGGAGTTGGAGAAGGAGGAACTCGTCAAGACCATCGCGAAAGAGGTTCGGCAGAAGAGGCCCCCGGCCAATCCCGAGAAAGCCGCGAGGGAGCTGTTCGAAGTCCCTCCTCGCAGCGGCTGGTACCGGTACACCCAGGGAGAAGGTGTCGTTCCGCTGGACGCGCCGCCCCCGGCTTCGCAGTGGGCCGAGGTGGCCGCGCGAGTGACGCGGGAATACTTGCAGTTCTGCGAGGCCCTCGGGACGCCTGGGGATTGCCGCAAGGCACTGATGAACGACCCTGTCCTTACCGGGGATGGCCGCTACGCCCTGGGCATGTCCTTCGCCATCGAGGAGATCGTTCCGGAGATGATGCAGTCCTTCAAGGACATGGCCGATCCGGAGGCGATCAAGGCGTCCCTTTACTGGACGATGGCGATCTACGCGGCGATGTGGCTGGCGCCCGAGCCGGTGTTCTCCAAGGGGCTGGCGACGGTCGTCACGGCCAGCTTCGTCTGCTACATCGGGGTGGACACGTTTTGGACGCTCATCCAGGGCTTCAGGCGGATGGCGGAGGAACTGGATCACTCCACCTCGTTCGCGGCGATCCGAGAGGCCGGGAAAAAGTACGGCAAGGTGATGGGGAAGAATGCAGCGCGAGCATTTGCCCTGCTGCTCACCGCCGCCATCGGCCAGACGGCTGCCAGCTTCTCGGCCAAGGTGCTCACGCTGCCCGGCTCGGCTCAAGCGTCAGTGGCGGGCGCGCGGGTGGGAGTCCAACTGATCGAGGTGGCGCAGGTGGAGGCCGTGGCCGTGACCGCCGATGCGGTCACCATCGCCCTGGCTCCCAATGCGGTCGCCGCGACGGTCCAGAGCATCTATGGGACGGCTTCCAGGCCGGTGGACGCGGAGTGGCGCGAGCACCACATCGCCACGGACAAGTGGACCGAGGCCACCCACGGCGGTGGTCCATGGACGCCCCGCTTCCAGGAGCTCTTCGACCGGGCTGGCATGTCGCTGAACGATCCGGCGAACTTTGTCCGAATCAGGGGCCACAAGGGGCCCCACCCGCAAGAGTACCACGAGGAGGTGTACGACCGGTTGAACGCAGCAACGCTGGAATGTCGGAGCATTCAGCAGTGCCGGGAAGCATTGGTGGCCGAACTTCGTGCGTTGGCCAGTGAGATCGCCACGGAGGGCTCGAAACTCAACAGGCTCATTACAAAGAGAGCGCAGTGACAGGACCCCTCATGGAGATGCGATACTTCAGACTGTCCGATGACGTCTACCTTCCTGGCCGATGGGAACTGGGCAGGCTCAGCGATCAGCGTGGAGAAGAGGTATGGCCCGCGCTGCTTATGCGGGGAGAGCCTGCACACATCGAGGGGCGCATCAAGGCCCCTGTGAAAATTGCTGGTAAACCACTCGACTTCTCCCATGCAGCCATGGGCATTCCAGTTGTCCACGTCAGAGCCGCATCCGTCTTCAAGGAACTGGCTGCGGAGGATGTGCAGTTCTTTCCGGTGGACATTGAGGGGCACCCCGAGCAGTACCTCATCCTCAATGTCACCCGCGTGGTGAAGTGCATTGACGATCAGGCCTCCGAGGAGGTTCGGTACTGGAAGCCGGAAGATGGGAGGCCAGAGAAGACAGGACAATACCGCGCCGTGTACGGCATGCGCATGGACCCCTCGAAGATGGGGGACGCTAAGGTGTTTCGCCCCTGGGGATGGACGGTGGCCCTCATCGTCTCCGAGGAGATCAAGGAGGCCCTGGAGCGCATCGGGGCCACAGGGACGAAGTTCAAAGAGGTGTAGCTTGGCGCGGTGTTCTTCTGCGGGGTAGCCACCGGTCCACGAGCCGAGTCATCCGCTTCCAGTTCAGCCGGTGACGCTGGCTTCGCCGTCGCAGGCTCTTCGCCCACGCGCGGATGACCTCCGTTCGGAAACGGCCGATGATCCGGTTGTTCGTCGGTACCGCATGGTACGCGAAGTACCCGCGGACGACAGAGCCTGCTTTTCGACCTTGAAAGGGGTGCGTTTCACGGACCGAGCAGCAGTCGCCAGCGGCCGTCGCGGCCCACCTCGCGCCAACCCGAGGCGCTCACGGGCGCACCGTCCGCGACGAAGGCCACGTGGGCCCCATCGGGGTTCTCCGCTCCCAGCTCGGGGAGGCGCCTGGGCAACCAGCGCCGCTCCACGGCGAACGCGGCCAGGGTGGTCCATTCGTACTGCGTCGACACCACCAGCACGGGCGCACCGGGTGGCACGTCCGCGAGCGCCGGGGCGAGCACTCCCGAGGCGGGGCACCGTTTGGGGAAGAGCAGCCGGCCCGCTCCGGCGGCCGAGGCGCCCAGCACGGTGAGCGCGAGCACGGCCAGTCCGAGCCGGGCACGACGGGCTCGCCCGGGTGGCGCGAGCCGGGCCTCCAGCCACGGGCCGAGCCCCACGCCGACGAGCATGGCCAGCAGCGGGAAGGCGACGAGCGAGTGGTTCCACACCTTGCGGCCCGGAACGCAGAGCGCGAGGAGGACGAACAGGCTCGCGAGCAGCAGCACGCGGGCGGAGCGGAGGACGCGGGCAGGTTCCGGAGTGCCCTCGGGGAGCAGGGCGCGGAAGGCGCGGGCGGGCCGGCCGAGGGCGAGCACCGCGCCCGCGGTGAGCAGGGGCAGTCCGGGCCAGAAGCGGCTGCCGAGGGTCCTGAAGGGGATGTACCAGGCGTTCTGTCCATCCAGCCGCTCGCCCGTGGCGGAGGCGAGGACCTGGTGGCGCACGTAGCCCTCCCACCAGTCCGGGTGGGTGACGAGGAAGAGCACGGTGGGCACGGTGGAGACGAGGCCCACGAGGGTGCCGGTGACGAGCACCTTCCAGGAGCGCTCGACGAGGGCGCGGGCGACGGTGGCACCGGCGAAGGGCAGCAGGCCGAAGGGCCCCTTCACGGCGCAGGCGCCCGCGGCGAGCAACCCGCAGACGAGCCAGTCGCGGGCGCGAGGCACACCGAGCAGCGGGGGCACGGCGGAGCCGGTGGCGAGCAGGAGGAGGAGGGGCTCGAGGAAGGGGTGGCCGCCGCGGATGAAGAAGCCATCGGGGAAGGCGAGCACCAGCATGGCGGTGACGCCGGCCCAGGTGCCGGCGGAGCGGCGGGCGACGGAGCCGGTGAGCAGGAGGGTGCCCAGGGAGAAGGCGGCGCACAGGGGGCGCAGGGCGGGCTCGCCGAACAGGCGGATGACGAGGGCGAAGGGCCAGAAGCCGAAGGGCAGGTGCTCGAAGAAGCGCGGGTGGACGGTGGGGAGGTAGCGCAGCCGGGTCCAGCTCCTGTCCTCGACCATGTGCCGGGCGACGACCTGGTAGAGCTGCGAGTCCCCGAGGTCCGTGTGGGGCCACCAGGTGGCGGTGGTGAGGCCGAGGAAGACGAGCGCGGCCCAGGCGATGGGGCTCGGCATGCGGGGGGAGTCGGAGGGGGACATCGGGGCGGGAGCCCTCATATCCCACTCCGGGCGGCTACCGGGAGGACCCAGGGGGGCCGCTGAACATCTGGCGTCGAGTCGTGCAGAATGACTCCCATGGAGCAGTCGGCCCCCGTGTTCGACGTGAAGCAGCTGGAGAAGCTGCGTGTGCTGGAGGACGAGAAGGATCCGCACGTGGTGGTGGATCTCGCCCGTGGCTTCCTGTCGCGCTCTCCGGAGCGGATGGGCCAGATGCGCAAGCTGCTGGCCGCGGGTGATGCCGCGAGGCTCGCCAACGAGTCGCATGGCCTGGCCTCGAGCAGCGGCATGTTCGGGATGATGCGGGTGCGTCAGCTCTGCAAGGCGCTGGAGAACCTCGTGCGGGAGCAGGGCCTGGCCGGAGCGGGGGAGCTGCTGGACGAGGTGGAGCGGGAGTTCACGCGGGCGCGTCCCCTGCTCGTGGCCGAGCTGGGCCTCCAGGACTGAAGCGTCAGGAATTGTCCTGGAGCCTCCGGCGCAGCTCCTCCGCGAGCCCGGGTGGGTCGCCCTCGCGCAGGGCGGCGAGTCCCGCCTCGAAGTCCGCGCGGGCTCCCGTCGTATCCCCCAGCCGCGCGCGCAGCACGCCCCGGTCACGCAGCAGCTCCGCGTCCACCTCTCCCTCACCCGCGACCAGTGCGTCGGAGAGATCCTCGATGGCCTCCCGCAACCGTCCGATCCGGGCCCGCGCCGAGGCACGCTGCTGCAGCAGCCACGGGTTGCCGGGGTCCTCGGCGAGCGCCTGGGTCCAATCCCGCTCGGCGTCGTCCAGCCGGCCGAGCACCTCCAGGGACTCGGCGCGCTTCATGTACAGCACGAGCGCCTTGCGGTAGCCCACCGCCTCGAGCGCGTCGAAGTCGGCCACGGCCTCCGCGTGCCGGCCCAGCCGGGCCAGGGCGAGCGCCCGGTGCAGCTGCGCGGACACGTGGCCCGGTGCCATCTCCAGGGCGCGCTCGAACCAGGGCAGCGCCTCGGCGGGCGCGCCACCCCAGACGCCGAGTGTCAGCCCCATCTCCAACAGGACGCGCATCTGGCGCGGGTGCTCCTCCGCCAGCCGCCCCATCCGGGAGAGCGCCTCCGCGTACCGCCCGCTGCGCCGCAGCCGGTCCACCTTGCGCAACTGCTCGGTGAGCTCCGGCGGCCACGCCTCGCGCCCCTTGCGCTCCGTCATTGCCTCCACTCCCTCACGGGTGCGCATCCTACGTGAAGCGACACCGTCGCCCTGTTTCTCATGGCTCGAGAGGGGATTCGAGAGTTCCATCGAGCAGTGGGCCGATGGGCAGGCCTCGCCTCAGTCTCAACTTCTGAACTGATAGGATCAGGCTCGTTCCCGCCCCCGGGTGCGATCCATGAGCCTCCCCCCCGTCCCCCGCGCTGATCCGGCCCCTCCGGCAGTGCACACCGGCCCGCGTGTCGCCGGGAGCTCCCCGGCGCCCATCTCGGGGGCACCGCCTCGCAAGATGTTGCTGATGTTCTCCGGGGCCGTCCTCTCCCAGTACCTGTTGGATATGCTCTCGGTGGGGCACGACGTGCGCATCCTGGCCATCCGCGTCGTGTGGGCCCTGGGCCTGCTGGCCTCCGCGCTGCTGCTGGACGAGCGGTCCGTGTCCGGGGTGCGCTGGCACATCGCCTTCCAGAGCGTGCTCGCCAGCCTCAGCTTCTTCGGGCTGGTGCGCGTCACGGGCGCCACCTCCAGTCCCTACAACGCCTTCTTCCCCTTCCTGCCGCTCATCCTGGCCCTGGGCTATCCCCGGGACGCGAGCGCCATCACCATCAGCGGCCTGCTGTGTGGCCTGGGGGCGGCGGGTCTGCAACTGGCCGATGGGCACCCGTGGAGCAAGGCGGTGCTGTGGGCCGGCCTCACGGCGACGACCACCCTCATCGGGGCGTACGGCTCCAGCCAGTTCCGCCAGGCGCTGCGCGCGGAGAGCGAGGCCCGCCTGGAGCGCGGACGCCGCGAGGCGATGGAGTCGCTCGCCATCAGTGAGCGCCGCCGGGCCCAGTCCGAGAAGCTGGCCACCATCGGGCGGCTCGCGGCGGGCGTCATCCACGAAATCAACAACCCGGTGGCCTACATCCGCGCCAACCTCGACTTCCTCGAGCGCGAGGTGCTGGCGCATCCCCACCCGTCCCGGGAGGAGCTCGCCGAGGTCTTCGGCGAGACGCGCGCGGGCCTCGAGCGCGTGCGGCAGATCATCGCGGACCTGAGGGGCTTCTCGCGCATGGACGCGGAGGGGCCCACGGCGTGCTCGCTGGCGGACGTGGTGGGAGACGCGGTGCGCATCGCCCGGCTGCGGCTCGAGCACGTGGCGCGGGTGGAGGTGGAGGTGCCGAAGGAGCTGCCCCCGGTGCTCGCGGTGCACCGGAGGCTGGCGCAGGTGCTGCTCAACCTGCTGGTGAACGCGGGGGACGCGCTGGATGGCCGGGTCGGCTCCGAGGTCCGCGTCACCGGTGGGCGGGAGGGCTCCCGGGTGCTGCTGCGGGTGGAGGACAACGGCCCGGGCTTTCCCCCGGAGGTGCTGCCCCGGCTCTTCGAGAGCTTCTTCACCACCAAGGGGCCGGAGAAGGGGACGGGGCTGGGGCTGGCCCTCTCGCGCGAGCTGGTGGAGCAGTTCGGCGGCTCGCTGGTGGCAGAGAACCGGGAGGAGGGTGGGGCGCGCCTGCGGCTGGAGTTCCCCGTGTACGAAGGGGCGGAGTGAGGCGCGCCGCTACTCGCGGGGCGCGTGGGAGGCGAGCCAGTCCTGGATTTCCGCGCGCAGGTGCTCGCCGCCCGGCTGCTCCAGCGCGCTCTGGGCCACCAGGGCGAGCTGCCTGGCTCTCGCCGTGTCCCGGTGGGATGCCCACAGCGCGCGGGCGAGGGCGAAGCGCGTCTCGGCCAGCTCCACCGGGGGCACGGCATGCGTGGTGCGCAGCGACAGGGCGCGCTCCAGGGGCGCGAGCGCCTCGGCGGTACGGCCCAGCTTCATCAGCGCCTCGCCCTGGCCGGTGAGGGGCCCGGCCAGCTCCGGGTGATGGGCCCCCAGCGCGTGCTCGCGGATGCGCAGCGCCCTGGCGAAGGCCTCCAGGGCCTGCTTGGGTTCCCCGGCGTCCAGCAGCACCAGGCCCAGGGTGTTGCACGGCTGCGCGACCTCCGGGTGCTCCGGGCCGCGGGTGTGCTCCGCCGTCGCCACCGCCCGGCGCAGCACGTCCAGTGCCTGCTTCGTGTCCCCGTCGCGCCACAGCGCGAAGCCCAGCGCGTTGAGCGCCTGGGAGCGGAAGGGGTGCTTCACCGGCAGCGTGCGCGCCACGATGGCCACGCCCTGGCGCAGTGGCTCCAGGGCCTCGCCGTGGCGGCCCAGCGCGGTGAGCGTGGTGCCGATGTTCACCAGCGAGCTGCCCACGCGCGGGTGCTCGTCCCCCAGGGCCTTGCGGAAGTCCGCGTGGGCACGCTGGTACACGAGCAGCGCCTCCTCGTAGCGGCCCTGGGCGGAGAGCGCGTTGCCCAGCCGCCGCAGCACCACCGCCTTCTCGGGGTTCTCCTCGGGGGACACCTGCTCCAGCACGGCGAGCGCGTTGCGGTGCGAGGCCTCGGCGGCGGCCACGTCTCCCTGGGCGGCGTACACCAGGCCGTGGGAGCTCTCCAGCTCGGCGAGGATGCGGCCCTGCCGGCGGGTGCGCACCAGCAGCGCGCGCGCCTGGTGGAACCAGTCATGGCCGTCGTGCACGCGCGCCGCGTCGTAGGCGACGAGCTGGGTGAGGGCCACCAGCGCCTCGGTGCGCACCTCGTCCAGCCGCACCGCGTCGGCCCTCCACACCGCCTCCTTCAGCGTGTGCTCGGCGTCGGGGTTGCCGAAGTCGGCCTGCTGCTGTCCCAGCTCCAGCAGGGCCTCGGCCAGCAGCGGGGGGTAGCCCAGGGTGCGCGCCTCGGCGACGACGGGGGCGGCCACGGAGAGCCCCGCCGGGTACTGGCCGGAGATGCGCAGGGCCCGGGCTCGCGCGAGCGAGGCGCGCAGGCCCTCCACCCGGGGCTCCAGCTGGGGGTCCGGCTTCACGTGCGCGGCCGCCGGCTCCACCTCGGCGCAGGGGCCGAGCTCCGACAGCCCGCGCGCGGCCTCCACGGCGCGCTCCACCACGGTGACGTTGGCCTCGGTGAGCACGTCCGTGAGGGCCTTGAGCTCGGCGCGCCGACGCTCCAGGCAGGCGGTGCGCGCGGTGAGCAGCTCCTCGGAGGCCTGGCCGCGCAGCCGCGTCGCCACGCACGCCTCCCGCTGCCGCTCCACCCAGTCCGAGGCGTACGCATCCAGCTCGCGCTTCACCCCGGCCCAGGTGGTGGCCGCATAGGGCTGGCCGGTGGCGAGGAAGGCCTTCTCCACGGCCTGCTGGCGTGGGGCGTCCCACACCCCGTCCAGCTTCGCGGCGGATTCCTGGCACAGGCCCTGGCGCTGGTGCCACTGGCCCACGGCGCCGGCCACCACCGCCAGGAGGAAGGCCGCGGCCACCGCGACGAACACGTCGCGCCGCAGGCGGGTGCGCGGGTCGTCCTGGAGCGCATCCAGCAGCGCCCCCATGGAGACGTAGCGCTCGCGCGGGTGGAGGCTGAGTCCCTTGAGGACGACGCGCCGCAGCCAGCCCGGCACGCGCGAGTCCCGGGGTGGCGGACGCAGGCGGCCCTCGAGCGTGGCGCGGGCCAGCCACGCGGCGCCACTGCCCTCGAAGGCGTGCTCACCATAGAGGGCGTAGTAGAGGGTGGCGCAGAAGCTGAACTGGTCGGCCTGGGCGGTGACGGGCTCCTGGCGGTACTGCTCGGGGGCCATGTAGCCCGGAGTACCCATGATGAGGCCGGCGCGCGTCACCGGCGTCTCCAGCGGCTCGCGGGTGCGGATGCCGGAGATGGAGCCCGAGTCGCGCGAGGCGGTCGGCTCGGCGCGGAGGATTTCGGCCAGGTCCACCGGGGCGGGCGCCTGGGGGTTGGCCGTGCCCTGGTCGCACGCCAGGCCGAAGTCGAAGACGAGCACGCGCCCGTCCCGGCCCACCAGCACGTTGTCCGGCTTGAAGTCGCGGTGGACGAGCCCCACCGCGTGGGCGGCGGCCAGTCCGCGCCCGGCCCGCGTGAGCACCTCCACCACCTCGCGCCAGTGCCGCGATTTCTCCTCCTTCAGCCAGCGCCGCAGCGTGCAGCCCTCCACCAGCTCCAGGGCGATGAACACCTGGTCCCCGTGCTCGCCGATGTCGTACACGGGCAGCACGTTGGGGTGCGACAGGCGGGCCATGGACTGGGCCTCGCGCATCAGCCGCAGGCGCGCCTCGCTCCGGTCCAGCCCCTCGCCCCCGGGCAGCAGCAGCTTGATGGCCACCTTGCGGTTGAGCTGGGGATCGAACGCCGCATACACCTCGCCCATGCCGCCGGCGCCCAGCCGCTCCAGCACCAGGTAGCGTCCCACGGAGGTGCCCCGGGGCAGCGCCTCGGGAGCGGGGGGCGGCGCCTCGGCGGGGGTGGGCAGCGGCGAGGGAGGGCCGACGACCCGGGTGGGCTCCAGCCCGCTCTCGCTCATCTTGGCCTGGGCGCGCAGCAGCTCCTGCTCCAGCAGCGCGTCGCCCACGCAGTGGGGGCAACCCGGGCAGTCGTCCGGATGCGGGGCACCTTCCCTCTCGGGTAGGGCCACCTGCTGTTCCGGTTTCGACCGCTTCAGGTTTTCCACTTACCACCCCCTGACTGCGTCGGATCCTCACCCAGTGGTATTAATAGAATATTACAATCCCGAAAAAGCTGGAAGAATGTTGTTCCAGGTTCTGAGGGGATGGTCGGCTGCATACCGCGCTGCATCATGACCCAAGGAGACAGCTGTGTCTGGCAGCCGGACGGACGGGCCCCGGGAAGGCAGGAGGCGTGTGAGGGGCACGGCAGCGCCGGCGGATGGCCCTACTTTTAACGGGAGGTGGAGGGGCGCGCCTGAAGGAACGACGGTGACCGCCCGTGAGGAGAACCCGGAATGGCGGTGCGAGCGGCGGGAGAGGCGAGGGAGGAAGGGTGGAGGTTCCTGCTCAGGGCGCTGGGCCATCGCAACTACCGGCTCTTCTTCGTGGGGCAGAGCGTGTCGCTGGTGGGCACGTGGCTGACGCGGGTGGCGACAAGCTGGCTGGTGTACCGGCTGAGTGGCTCGGCGTTGTTGTTGGGGGTGGTGGGCTTCTGCGGGCAGATACCGGCGTTCGTGCTGTCGCCGGTGGCGGGGGTGCTGGTGGACCGGTGGAACCGGCACCGGCTGCTGGTGGTGACGCAGGTGCTGTCGATGCTGCAGTCCTTCGCGCTGGCGGTGCTGGCGCTCACGGGAGTCATCGCCGTGTGGCACGTGGCGGTGCTGAGCATGGTGCAGGGGCTCATCAACTCCTTCGATGTGCCAGGGCGGCAGGCCTTCGTGGTGGAGATGATTGAAGACCGGGCGGATCTGCCGAACGCGATCGCCCTCAACTCATCGATGTTCAACGCGGCGCGGCTGCTGGGCCCGTCGGTGGCCGGAGGGCTCATCGCGTGGGTGGGGGAGGGGGGCTGCTTCCTCATCGATGGCTTCAGCTACCTGGCGGTGATCGCCTCGCTGGTGGCGATGCGAATCACGTGGAAGGAGCGGGAGGGGGCGAACGGCCGCATCGTGGAGGAGCTGAAGGAGGGCTTCGTGTATGCGTTCCACTTCCCACCCATCCGGGCGATGTTGGCGCTGCTGGCGGTGGTGAGCCTGATGGGGATGCCGTACACGGTGCTGATGCCGGTGATGGCGTCGAACGTGCTGAAGGGAGGCCCGTCGACGCTGGGCTTCCTGATGGCGGCGTCGGGGATGGGCGCGCTGGTGGGGGCGGGCTACCTGGCGTCGAGGCGGTCGGTGAGGGGATTCGGCAGGGTCATCGTGCTGACGGCGTCGCTGTTCGGGGCGGGGCTGATCGCCTTCGGGGTGTCGAGGAGCGTGGTGCTGTCGCTGGTGACGATGGTGGTGACGGGGGCGGGGATGATGGTGACGACGGGGGCGTGCAACACGCTGTTGCAGACCATCGTCGAGGAGCGGATGAGGGGCCGGGTGATGAGCTTCTACGCGATGGCGTTCATGGGGACGGCGCCATTCGGGAGCCTGCTGGCGGGGACGCTGGCGGATCGCTTCGGGGCGCCGGCGACGATCGTCGTGGGGGGCGTGGTGTGTCTGCTGGCGGCGGCGTGGTTCCACGTGAAGCTGCCGGCGCTGCGGGAGCGGGTGCGGCCCATCTACGAGCGGTTGGGCATCCTTCCCGAGGTGGCCACGGGGATGCGCGAGGGCGCGAGGCGGATGGAGCCGGCGGAGGATTGAGAGGCATCAAGGGGGATTGAAAGTGCCCGCCTTCCATTGCTCGAGCACCATGCTTGCCTTGAACCCGAGTGAGTTCTTCTGGGTCTGTGCAAGCTCGGTGAGCACCTGCTCGGCACGTTCCCGCTCTCCGGCATGGGGGGCGAACGTCAAAATGGAGGAGGCAGCCCAGAAGCGGGTCCCCAGATCTGGAGCGGTAAGCAACTCCAGCAGCTGGTGCTTTGCCTCGCTGCCTCGTTCTCGTAACTCCCCGCGGATTGCCACGAGGGTTTCGTACTTACGATTGGCATGGCCCAGCGGGCCCTCCCTGATGGCACGTATGTGCTCGGAGGAGAGAGTCCTGAACTCCTCGATCAAGTTCTCTGTCGAGAGGGTCTTCAGTCGCGCTTTCTTCATGGGGTGATTCCGAATGCTCTCAAGATCCTCAACCCATAGGCTCGCTGCTGCTCGTAGGATTGAGTGCGGAGCCAGTCGCGAACCACCATGCCGCCCAATTCGTCACTCTTGGAGGAATAAAGGCGGTTGATTTCCAGATGGATGTTTTCCTCGAGGGGAATCACATTCTCGGTGTTGTGAAGGGCTTCGGGTCCGAATCGCTGTGCATTGCCCTCGTGCTGCTCGACGATGTGATGCCACTGCTTGCCTTCACCAGCAGGTCCCATGAACTTCTTGAAGGCTTTGAAGGTCTTGAAGGCTCGATGCCCATTTCCATGTGTGACGGGGGGTGTTCTTCCCCAGTCCTGTCCAGTTACGGCAAGGGCGTTGGCTGGCAGGACAACACGGAGGGTACCTTCGGGCACGGAGACGATGACCCGCTCGGTTCCTGCCGCGGCCTCGACCAGGCGCAACCCAGTGCTCGACTCGACCGAGCGCGCGGCTTGCGTGAAGCCCGGCAGCCTTGGCGCCCTGGACATGAGTGCAGCCGTCTCGCCCACCGCCGCCGTGCCCAACAGCACGAGGATTCGCACGCTGTTGGGGCCAATGACCCGGCCGAACCGTTCGCCCGCCTCGCGCAGTTCCGCGAAAGTGGTGGCTCGGGCGGATGCTTCCGAGAGCTGCACGTAGCCCCGTATCAGGTCGAAAAACTCCCACCCGAGATATCCCCACAAGAGCACCGTGAGGGTGGTGGCTACTCCCTTGGACACCGGTTCGGGGGCTACCAGGAGCGCCATGTGGGCCGTGATGCTGATGCTGACGGTGGCCAGCAGTCGCGTGGGTGAGAGCATGGTCCGCAACTCTGCGTCCAAACTCTCCAGGGCCGGGCCCACGGCGAGGGCCAGGGCGATGCTACGCCTGTCATCGTCGTGCAGAGGGGGACCATCCTCGTACAGCGTCAGGCAATCTCCCGGAGCGCCTCGTCGCTCGCAGAATCGCCCGTAAGCCCGGGCCAGCTCCGAGTGCCAGCTCTCTGTCTCCGTGGACGAGGCCGCCAAGGCCAGCTTGCGGCCAACGTAAAGAGGGGGACGATTGACAGCCACCCGCAGCGGCATGTCGAGCACCATCGTTGTCAGCGCGGCGGTGAGTTCCGTGTCACCTATCCGGACCGGCTCGAAGCGGGTAGGCAACGTGGCGAACACGAGCGCGTCGTCATCGACCCTGGGCGCCCGCACCGCCGCCACCCGGTCCCGCGTTTCGTGGGACTCCCGGACCGTGGAGGGGCGATCCCCACCGGCGGGAGCTGCCGTGACACATCCGGCAAGTAGCACCAAGGTGCTCAAGGCCAGTGCGTTCAGGCAACGGTGTGGCCGTTCGGACGGGAGGCTCGGGTGGACAGGATGCGGAGACATGGTCGCACTTCTCCAGACGAGAATCGCACGGGTTGGAAACCACGGCCCGCGGATCTCCGAAAGAGACCGATAGTCACATCACTCCACCCCTTTTGGGAGTCCGTCTCTGGCCCGCACCCCGCGTGGAACGTGCCCGCTTGCCTGCTGTAACGGACTCCACATGCGCCCGCGCCGGGGTAGTCTGCGCTCCGCTTTTTCACGCACCCCCGACGAGGATTCGCGGTGAATCGACTGAGCCTCCGTTGCCTCGCGCTCGTGCTCACGAGCGCGTTGCCCCTGTCCGCCCGCGCGCAGGCGCCGGCCCCCGTACAAGTGAAGCCCCCGGTGCCCCAGGCGTCGAAGGACGCGGGCAAGCCCGAGGACAAGAAGCCCGAGGACAAGAAGCCCGAGGAGAAGTGGGACGTGAACGCTCCCGGCTTCCCCGCCACCCAGGTGGACATCGACGTCACCGAGGGGACGTGGATGAGCCTGGACGTCAGCCCCAAGGGAGATGAGCTCGTCTTCGACCTGCTGGGCGACCTCTACGTGCTGCCCATCGGCGGCGGCGAGGCGAAGGCGCTCACGAGCGGCGTCGCCTGGGACATGCAGCCGCGCTACAGCCCGGACGGCAAATCCATCGCCTTCACGAGCGACCGCGGTGGCGGCGACAACATCTGGGTGATGAAGCGGGACGGGAGCGAGCCCACCGCGGTGACGCAGGAGAAGTTCCGGCTGCTCAACAGCCCCGCGTGGTCGCCGGACGGGCAGTTCGTCATCGCGCGCAAGCACTTCACCTCGCGGCGCTCGCTGGGCGCGGGTGAAATCTGGATGTACCACCGCTCGGGCGGTGACGGGGTGCAGCTCACCGAGCGCCCCAACGACCAGAAGGACCTGGGCGAGCCCGTGTTCTCCCCGGACGGCCGCTACGTCTACTACAGCCAGGACGTCACGCCCGGGAAGACGTTCGAGTACAACAAGGACCCGAACGGCGAAATCTACGTCATCCAGCGGCTGGACCTGGACACGCGGGAGACGGATCGCTTCGTGGTGGGTCCGGGCGGCTCCATCCGCCCCACGCCGTCGCCGGATGGGAAGTCGCTGGCGTTCGTCCGCCGCGTGCGCGGCAAGAGCACGCTGTACGTGGCGGACCTGGCGAGCGGCGCGGAGCGCCCCCTGTACGACGGGCTCGAGCGGGACATGCAGGAGACGTGGGCCATCCACGGCGTGTACCCGACGATGGCCTGGACGCCGGACAACAAGTCGCTGGTGTTCTGGGCGGGCGGCAAGCTGCAGCGCATCGAGGTGGCGACGAAGAAGGTGACGCCCATCCCCTTCCGCGTGCGAGGCACGCGCACCCTTCACGAGGCGCTGCGCTTCCCGCAGACGGTGTCGCCCGACACCTTCCAGGTGAAGATGCTGCGGTGGGTGCAGGTGTCGCCGAAGGCGGACAAGGTGGTGTTCCAGGCGCTGGGACACCTGTACGTGCGAGACCTGCCCAACGGCACGCCGAAGCGGGTGACGAAGCAGACGGACCACGCCGAGCTGTACCCGTCGTTCTCGCGTGACGGCAAGAGCATTGTCTACACGACGTGGGACGACGAGAAGCTGGGGAGCATCCGGGTGGTGCCGGTGACGGGAGGCGAGGGCCGGGTGGTGACGGCGAAGCCGGGGCACTACGTGGAGCCGGCGCTGTCTCCGGACGGGAAGTCCATCGTGTACCGGACCATCGGCGGCGGCTACCTGCGCAGCGGGCTCTACAGCCACGAGCAGGGGCTGTTCGTGATTCCGGCTGCGGGCGGCACTCCGCGCCGGCTGGCGAAGGACGGGGAGCAGCCGCACTTCGGCGCGAGCTCGGAGCGGGTGTTCTTCCTGACGGTGGACTACCGCGAGAAGGACGATGACCGGGCGCTGAAGAGCATCCGGCTGGACGGGAGCGAGCAGCGCACGCACCTGTCGAGCGACGAGGCGACGGAGTACCGGGTGTCACCGGACGAGAAGTGGGTGGCGTTCCGGGAGAACTTCAACGCGTTCATCCAGCCGCTGCCGCGCGGGGCGAAGGGAGCGGTGGCGAGCCCCGAGGGCAAGGCGCTGCCGGTGTCGAAGGTCTCGCGGGACTCGGGCGAGTGGCTGCACTGGTCGGGGGATGGAAAGCGGTTGCACTGGGCGCTGGGCCCCGAGCTCTACACGCGCGAGCTGAAGGAGTCCTTCCGCTTCCAGGAGGGAGCGCCGGAGAAGCTGCCGGAGGTGCCGGAGAAGGGGCAGGACATCGGCTTCCAGGCGAAGACGGACGTGCCCTCGGGGACGGTGGCGTTGGTGGGAGGCCGGGTCATCACCATGAAGGGGGACGAGGTCCTCGAGGAGGGCGTGGTGGTGGTGAAGGGCAACCGCATCGTGGCGGTGGGACCGAAGGGGAAGGTGGCGGTGCCGGCGGGGGCGAAGGTGGTGGACGTGAGCGGGAAGACGCTGATGCCGGGAATCGTGGACGTGCACTGGCACGGGTCGATGGGGGACGAGGGAATCCTGCCGGAGCAGAACTGGAAGCTGCTGTCGTCGCTGGCGTTCGGAGTGACGACGGTGCACGACCCGTCGAACGACACGGACGCGGTGTTCGCCACGAGCGAGCTGGTGAAGACGGGCGGCATGGTGGGCCCGCGCGTCTACTCGACGGGCACCATCCTGTACGGAGCGGCGGGGGCGTTCCGCGCGCCGATCGAGACGCTGGATGACGCGCGCTCGCACCTGCGGCGGATGAAGGCCGTGGGGGCGTTCAGCGTGAAGAGCTACAACCAGCCGAGGCGAGACCAGAGGCAGAAGGTCATCCAGGCGGCGCGCGAGCTGCAGATGATGGTGGTGCCGGAGGGAGGCTCGCTCTACCAGCACAACATGACGATGGTGGTGGACGGGCACACGGGGGTGGAGCACTCGGTGCCGGTGTCGCGCGCGTACGCGGACATGCTGCAGCTCTGGGGCCGGAGTGGCACGGGCTACACGCCGACGATCATCGTGGGGTACGGCGGCGTGTGGGGTGAGAACTACTGGTACCAGAAGACGAACGTGTGGGACGACAAGCGGCTGTTGGCGTTCGTGCCGAGGCGGGTGGTGGACTCGCGGAGCCGGCGGCCGGTGATGGCGCCGGAGGACGAGTTCAACCACATCCGGGTGGCGGAGGTGACCAAGGTGCTCAACGACAAGGGCGTGAGCGTGCAGCTGGGGGCGCACGGCCAGCGCGAGGGCCTGGGAGCGCACTGGGAGATCTGGATGTTCGGCCAGGGAGGGATGAAGCCGTTGCAGGCGCTGAAGGCGGCGACGCTGTCGGGAGCGCACTACCTGGGACTGGATGGGGACATCGGCTCGCTGGAGGAGGGCAAGCTGGCGGACCTGCTGGTGCTGGACAAGAACCCGCTGGAGGATCTGCGCAACAGCTCGACCATCCGCTACACGATGGTGGGAGGCCGGCTGTTCGACGCGATGACGCTGAACGAGGTGGGCGGCCGTCAATTCAAGCGCGAGCCGCTCTTTTTCGAGCGGGAGGGCCAGGAGACCTGGGGCCCGACGATGACGATCAGCACGCAGGAAGACTGAGCCAGACCACGAGAAGGAGAGGGGACGAGGAGGAAGTCCCCTCTCCCTTCGGGAGAGGGCGGAGGGTGAGGGTATCGCGGGTCCCGGGTTGAGCCCGAGTCCGCGAGCTCCGAGCCGTTACTCCACGAGCAACCGTTTCACGGGAGCGGGGTCCACGGCGACCATGAGCGGGCGGGTGAAGTTGCTGAAGGAGACGAGGGCCTGACCGGGGGCGAGCCTGGACACGCGGTTCCAGAGGCTCTCGTCGATGGAGCCGGCGGTCTTCTGCATCCGGGAGATGACGGTGCTGTCCGTGATCTTGTGGATGATGAAGTTGTTGAGGAGTCCCAGCACCTCGTTGGGGAGGTGCTGGGGCAGCTGGGTGACGAAGACGAGTCCCAACCAGCGCTTGCGGCCGCGCTTGGCGATGCGGGCCACCTGTTCGAACAACACGGGCATCTGCGAGATGCGGCTGGCGGACAGGAACTCGTGGGCCTCCTCGATGATGATGAGGACGGGGTTGACGGATTGCCCGCGCTCGTTGGCCTCTTGGTAGAGCGCCTCCTGGTGCTCCTGGAGTCCACGGAGGATGTCGGCGATGACGAAGTTGTTGAGCTGGGGCGAATCCGTGTCCGACAGGTCGATCACCGACACGCGCCCGGCGCTCAGCATCGAGCCGTAATCCACGCCCTTCGTCGATCCGACATCGAAGAGCTTGAGGCGCCGCAGGTAGTGGAGCTTGCCGGCCAGGGTCTTCCAGCTGATCTCGTTCCTGCTGCCATGCGCCATCACCCGGCCGATCACCCGGCCGGGATTGCTTCGGAACTCGCTGTACAGGGTGAGGGTGCTCGCCAGAGGCGGTTCCGGGTTGGCGCCCTCGGTGGCGCCCTCGGCGCCCTCGGCTGATTCCAGGAGGTCAGCCTGCTTCCGGGACGTGGACTTCGACCTGCTCTTGGTCTCGGTCTTCCCCTCGTCGCTGAGGCTGTAGATATAGGCACTCACGACGTCGATGAGGTGCTGGATGGTCATGCGGGGGAAGCCCGTCGACAGCTCGTCGAGCTCCAGCACCTGCCGACGCTCCTCGGGGGTCGTTGGAAAGATGTTGAAGTCCTCCAGCAACAGCTTCGTGACGTCGTAGGCCTTGTGGAAGCGCTCCCGCTGCGCGTCCGACAGGTCGAGGATCTCCGCGATGGCATAGGGGGAGAGGCTCGAGAAGTTCAACGCGAACGGGTGCAGGTTCTCGTGATGGGGATTCCGGCTGTCCCGGCCGATCAGGTGGTGGATGTGGAGCTCCTTCACCCCCTGGGGTTTCTGCTTCCTGCGCTTGAGCGCCTCGAGCATGGAGGGGTCATCGGTGGGCTTGTCCACATGCGTGTATTCACCCTCCACGTCGAAGACGATGGTGGAGATTCCCGCCTCCTGGGCCCGGTGGATGAGCGTCGCGACGGTAGTGGACTTGCCGCCGCCCGTCGTTCCGATGATGCCCGTGTGGCGAGGCAGGATGGCCTTGTCCATGGGATGGAAGCGGGCTTCCATGTACTCGTAGCCCACGACCATTCCCAGACACATGTCTCCAGCCATCCCGAGGACGTGCTCGCTCTCCGCGTCATCGAGGAGGAAGACGGGGCTCTTGGGCCGGGGCCGGCGGCCGGGAGGAATCAGCTTTCCGTCGCTCTCCTCGCCGAGGATCTCGATCTCCGCGCGCCCGTGGTAGTCGAAGGTATAGGTGAGCTTCTTGCCCTGGACCACCACGCCGATGGCGATGGTGGAGTTGGTGGAGACGGCATCGGGCTCGGCGAAGGGACCGCGGACGACCAGGCCCAGGTAGGAGCGCTTGTCCTCGTGGGACTTCACCCGGACGAGGGTCTGGGACGCGAGCAGGTGGAGATCCTCCCGGGTGGTCAGGATGGTGACGAGATTGTCGTGGCTCGCGGGGGTGTCGAAGTGGGTGAAGCCCACCGCCTTCTCGAGCTCGGGGTCCAGCTCCGCGGTCTCCGAGGCCGCCAGATCCTCGAGCGCGTCGAGCTCTTCGAGCTCCTTGTCCGGAATCGGGCGGACGATCTCATTGTGAGGCACGTCGGTCTCTGGCCGGGGTGGAGCCCTGTCGTCGGCCGGAGGGGGGCGGGTGGGCCCGCTCCGGGGCTGGCCCACGCCCGGAGGCGGCCCGGCCCGGCTGGAGGCGGACGGTGGAGGACGAGCGGGCTCGCCGCGCGGACGGCCATTTCCCGGAGGCGGAGTCATGCTTCCCCGAGGGGGACCCATCGTTGCCTGCCGCGGAGCGTTCTGACCCGCTGGAGGGGCCGGACGAGCGGACTCCCCGCGGGGACCAGCGGCCGGATGCGGAGGCGTCTTGGAGTTTCCCTGCGTGACCGGCGAGCGGGTGTTTCCGCCTGGAGGCACACCCGTACCCGGAGACTTCGGAGTCTTGTCATCAGCCATGTGTCATGTCTCCCAGCGGCGCGTTCAGCGTCCGGTGTAGTGGAAGGTTGCTCCCGCCCGCGTGTAGGCGTCGTTCACCAGACCCAGGAAGGATTCCGGGCCGAAGACGCCACGGCATGATGCGTCCGCGACGTCGAGGAGCATGGGGAAGCCCCGCTCGGGTCGAAGGATGCTGTCGGCCAGGGCGATGTGGGCCGCCATGTGGACGTGCTCCCGGTGCGCGTAGAAGAGACGCGGCGGAGCCTGCTCCGAGGCCCGGAAGAGCCCGACGAAGACGTTCGGGCAGCACTTCCTCACGAATTCGAGCGCCTCCCCGATCCCGACATCGTAGTGCCACCGCTCGACGAAGAGGGTGCTGTCCGCTTCGATCGTATGGAGGATGGCGTACTCGCCCGCCTTCAGCGCATCTCCGATCGTCAGATATCCCTGCTCGTTGAGCACCCTGGGGACGAACACGAACTTCTTGTGCTCCAGGATGAGCCGCTCCAGCACTCCGAGCGAGGCCCTCAACAGCGGCATGTAATTGGAGCCGGAGAGCATCTCCCGCGAGCAGGGATTGCCCTGGCCCATGCGCCACTCGGCCTTCGACCTGTCCACGAGAATGGCCCGCTCGGCGTAGGCTCGGATGCCACGGCGTGCCAGCTCGGACAACAGGTCCCTCTGGCCGCGCTCATGACGCCTGTCGATGCAAGCCTGTGCCACCCTCAAGGCATCCTGGTTCCGGGCGGTCATGTCCTTGCGGAAGACACGCTGCGAGAAGGTGCCAGACCTGCCCCCATAGCCGACGGCGGAAACACCAATCTGGGTGATTCCCAGGGACAGGCTGTCATGCGCGGCGACGATGCTGCTCACCGCCTCGACCCGTCCCGGAAAGAGCAGGCTTTCGAAGACGGTCTTCAATCGCTTGGGACTGGCCTCATAGACTCCCGCCTCGGGGATCATGGATTGGTTCCGGAGGTCGGGGAGGATCTCGTTGCGGATGGCGGCCCGGATGCGTTCTTCCGCGTTCTCGGCACTGGTGACCTGGGACCTGATGCGGGCGATCAACCGCTCGATGTCCCACCCCTTCTCCCAGGTGGAGAGGTCCAGCGTAGTGGAGAGATCCTCGCTCAACCCCGCCTGGTAATCCGCGTCTCCAATCAAGCGACCTCCCAGACCCGGCGGGATTTCGTCACTCATGCGAGCACTCCTCCACGGGCACGAGGTTCACGAAGAAGGAGCGCCGGGCGGGCTCCCGGGCCATCAGCAACCGGGCGTAGGCGCGTGCCTCTCTCTCCGGGAGCCCGAATCGGGAGGCCAGCTCGGCGGCCGCCTCCTGTCTGGAGGCGCGTCTCAGAAGGGGAAGTGCTTCCCTGGCCGGGGCCAGGAGCTCGAAGGCGAGCCGATCCGCGTGCAGCTCCGCCTCCATCTCCCTTCCCGTACAGGGTTCGCCGGAGTCGTTGCGCTCCATGCGCCTGACCTGGACGCCCGTGGGGATGCGTTCGAGCATCAAGAACAGGGACTCGTGGGGGGCGGGGGGGCGCTTGCCGTCGAGGACCGGGAGAATGGTCTCCCCGAAGGAGCGCAGCGCCCGGGCCCGGGGCAGGTGGTGGTCGAGCACGAAGTGCGCCACTTCATGCGCCAGGGTGAAGCGTTGCTGGAGCTCATCGTCCTGGCTGTCATAGAAGAGGATGCCGCCGCCCCCATGTGCCACCATGCACCCATGCAGACGACGGTCCGTGCGAGGCAGCCCGCCGTGCGCGCGCCCCATTGAATCCAGCCAGTCCCGGGCCAGGCCACACGTGAGGCGTGGCCTTTTCACCAGGGTGAGTGGCAGCGACATGCGCACCTGATCGCGCAGGTCGCCGAGCGTTGGGGAGGACGGCAGACCGCATGCCTTCACGGCTTCTCGCAGCCAACCTTCAATCATGAGCTCGTCTCGTCGTCGGTGGTGTGATCTCTCGCCGCGAGCAGGAAGGCATCCTCCCCCACCTCCCCGTCCTCCTTGCTCGCGGGGAAAACATCCAACACCTCGACATGCCGAATCACGGCCGCGAGCCGGTAAGGATTCACTGCGAAACGTTTGGCGATCACATCGAGGTGCTCGGTGAACCGCTCCTTGTCGGGGCGCCGGCACAGCGACAACCAGTCGAGCACTTCCAGCGAGCAGTCCAGCTCCGCCGCGAGCTCCTCGACGGACTTGTCCTCGTACTTCCGGTATTGCTCGAAGACGTAGCCGAGCGTCCAGGTGCGCTGCCCGCTGCGCTGGGCCGCGACCTTGAGCCACTTAGGATTCGTCATCGGAATCCTCCTTTCCAAAACGCTCCAGCAACTTCATGAGGCGGTCCTTGTGCCGCTTCACCTCTCGCCGCAGCTCGGCCAGGGGCTTGGGGGGGAGCCCCAGGGCCTTGGCGATCTCCTCGGTCGATACCTCTCCGGCGAGGATGAGCCGGAGGGCGGCGCGATCCCGCTCGGTCAGGTAGTTCCCCTTCTCCAGCTGATCCACGGCTTCTCTCGACCTCACGGACGCCTCCATCACCTCATTCGGAGTCCTCGCGCCTTGTTCGACAGAACGGACGAATTCGTGCGTGCGGCGGGCTCGCGCGTCCGCTGAGCGACGTTTGTCCACCACCCGGTGAATGGCTGCCCGCTTGAGGTAGGTGAACAGGCTCACCTTCTTGCCGGGGTCATACCGACCAGGCGTGTCGAGGTAGGACCAGATGACCTCGACAGCGGAGTCATGGGCCGCGTCCTCGTCAACGCCCATCTTCCTCAGGACCTTCTCGATCAGCTCCATGTACGTCTTGAAGACGTCCGTGGGGGCTACTGGATCGTGCTGGAGCACACGCTCGTGCAGAGCCCGTTCATCCTCTGGTGGTGGATTGCGCATCCCCTCTCCTCGCCGGGACTGTTTCGCCCACGCGTTCATCGCGTCTCACCCCCTTCATTCGGTTCCGCGCCGGGGAAGTTCGACGGGAACCCATTCCGCATGGCGGGAGAGGTTGGATGACGCCGGGTCGCGGCGTCTGTACCACTTTGGGGGTATTGCGCCGGAAGCCCTCCTGGTGGCTGGACGGCGCGGCGAGAAAAAAGACATGTCACGGCGCACTTCTGCCTTTCGGCTCCGAAGTTCATGACGAGGACACGGTGAGAGCCCGTGACCTCGTGTCTCGTTTTCAAGCGAGGGGAGCCATGACGACACTGTGTTGCCGGGTCGCCACCACCCAGCGGCAGCTCGATGATGCGCTGCGCGTCCGCTGGGCCGTCTTCGGTGCGGAGCTGGGATTGTTCGGGGAATCCGTTCCACCCGCGCCGCGGGAGGTGAACTGTTTCGACACGCTGGAGACCACCGTGCACCTCGTCGTCTACGCGGATGACGAGCCGGTGGCCACCTGCCGGTTGTTGCTGCCCAACCCCGAGGTGGCGCTCGCCACGGGGAGACGGTGGGGAATCGACCTGGAGCGGAAGCTGGACCTGTCGGACGTGGGGGGACCGGGTCTCGTGTTCGCGGAGAGCACGCGCTTCTGCGTCCTCGAGGCGTGGCGCCACTCCGAGGCGCTCGTGTGGCTACAGGTCGGGCTCCATGAGGAGAGCCGGCGCCGGGGTGTGACGCATTGGATTGCCTCGGCCAATATGGAGACGGACTCCGCCGAGGACGCCCAGCTCATCTTCCAGGTGGCGGCGCACCAGGGACTGCTGAGCCAGCGCTGGCGTGCCCGGGCCCTCGAGCCCCCGAGACCTCCCGACATTTCGAGCGCGCCCCACTTCACTCCCGCGCAGCGGGCACGCGCCAGGCAGGGACAGCTCGAGGGTCTGCGGATGCCCCGGGTGTTGTCGTTCTTCGCTCACAAGATGGGTGCGCGCTTCATCGCCGAGCCGCTCTACGACGCGGGCTTCCACCGCTTCTCCCTGCCGCTCGTCGCTGCGCTCGATGAGATTCCCGCCAGCACGTTGAACCGCTTCGAGGCCCTGCGCCGCGGCAGCTCGCTCCGCGCCCGAGCCTGATTCCCTCCACACGGTTTCTTTTCCCCTCACCCTCGGGACCGGCGACGGCCCCGGACAGGAGACGTACATGCACACGCAGACCGGAACGCAGACTCGGACGGATTGGACGGAGGCCCTGGAGCACGAGGCGCGCACCTTGTTGGAGGAACTGGATGCGCATCCCGCCGCCCGGCGGCTCTTCGATGGGACCCTCGACGCGGGCGGCTACGCCCGCTACCTGGTGCAGACGTACCACTACGTGCGGTGGAGCACGCCATTGTTGGCGGAGGCGGGCCAGAGGATGAAGCATCTGGGTCTGCACCCCGAGTTGGGGGAGCTGCTCATCCAGAAGGCAGCGGAGGAGCGGGGGCACGAGCGGTGGTTGCTGGCGGATCTGCGGAACCTGGGGTGGCCGGCCGAGCGCGTGGAGGGCGCGGGACGCTCCCCCGCCGTCACCGCCTACATCGCGTGGAATCGCTATACGACGATGTCTGGGATGCCCGCCGCGTTCCTCGGCACGGCCTACGTGCTGGAGTACCTGTCCGTGCACCGCGCCAGCGCGACCGTGGAGCGCCTGCTCGCGGCCAACACCATTCCGAACATCCACAAGGCCGTCACCTTCCTGCGCGGGCACGGAAACGCGGATGGAGCGCACGTGGCCGAGCTGGTCTCGGTGCTGCGCTCGCTGACGGACCCGGCGGAACAGTCCGCGCTGCTGCTGTCGGCCCGCACCACGCGCGCCCTCTACACCGGCCTCTTCGCCAGGGAGACGGCGAAGCACCCGGCCCATACTTCCTAGGAGGAAGACCGCTGGTTCATCCACTCCGCCTCCCCATGCGGATGCCCTGCATGGGGAGGGGGGTCATGGGCGGAGCGCTCTCGAGATGAAGTCCGCCCGGCCGTCCACGCCCAGCTTCTTGTAGATGCGAGACAGGTGTTTCTTCACCGTGCCCACCGCGCAGCGGCGCTCCTCGGCGATGTCTTCATTCTGGCATCCCTCGAGCACGCTGTCCGCGATCTCCAACTCGCGCGGTGTGAGCTTCTTGCGCCATGTCGAAAGCAGATTCATCGGAACCTCCTCCAGTGTCAGAACCCACAGCAGACGGCCTTCCACGGGCAGCCGGTTGCACGTCACCTTCAGCGTGCTTTCCGGGCGCTCCCACTCCCAGGTGTCTGGCGCGAGGCCCATGCTTCCTTCCACGCGGACCAGCATGGACAACCGCTCCAGCAGCACCTTGGGAATACCCGAGGGACCGCGCTCGGAGGCGGTGAACCACTTCTCCAACAGCTCGGTGGTACGCCCCGTGCGTTTCACTTCGATGGCGGGAGGCGCCAGTACGAGGAGCGACTCCCGCTGGTAGCGGCCGAGCGCATCCAGGAGCTGCCTGTGCTTCACCTCCTCGGAGAACCTCTGACAATTGCGGACCGTGGCCACCAGCCGGGGCGTCAGCCACTCGAGGATGTCCCGGGTGCGATCGGAAAAGGGCCGACGCCGTGCCCGGTACAGCATGAACCCCGCGTGACTGTCCTGGCTCACGTTCAACATCACCGCCATGACGTGCTCCATCGGCATGCCCAGCTCTCGGCCATGCCGGTAGAGAGCGCTGCGCTCCAGCACCTCACGCGCGACCATTTCCGTATCCCGCAGCACCCTGCCGGGTTGACGCACCACGGAACTGCGCACGAAGTCGTCGGAGGCCAGCTCGGGGTAGTCGTCGAAGTACGGCGCCGGCATCTCCGCCACCAGCCAGTCATAGGCGGTGGGCTGCCCGGGTCTGGACACGCCCAGGGCGGCGTAATCCGACGGAAGCAGCCGGGCAAAGGGCTCCCTGGCGGCGGAGAACACCTCCGCCAGGTCCAGCGAGCTGAGGAAGATGTCCTGGAGCATGAACGCGAGCTTCCGCTCATGGGAGCTCAGATCCGACATGTCCATGGCGCGTGTCCTCCATGACCGGGGCTCGGAGACACCCCGAGCCTAACGTCAAGAAGGTACGTCCCCACAAGAGCCCCAGGGAGGCTTCCTCCGTACCACCAAGGAGGTATGTCCGACGTTCCTCCGCTTCTCCCCCGTCCAATCGTCCACCAGCTAACGCCCGAGCTCGGCGTAGCGTTTGGCCTCGCCGAGGGCCACCTTCATCTCCTGCGCGTTGAAGGGGCGGTTGTAGGCCGGCAGGTCGCGCTGGAAGCGCCAGCCCTCCGACAGCGGGCCGGCATCCACCACGTCGAAACCGAACGTGTCGATCAACCCGGCGACGACCTTCTTGGCCTCGGCGTCGTTGCCGGAGATCGCCAGCGCCCGGCGATTCTTGGAGCCCGCGGGCTGCCCCTGCGTCTTGAGGTGCTCGAACCAGATGTGATTGAAGGCCTTGACCACCTTGGACTCTGGCAGGTGAGCCTGCAGCAGCTCGCTGGTGGTGGTCTTCTCGGAGTCGAGCTCGGGGATCTGCCCGTCGCGCTGAGGGTAGTAGTTGTTGGTGTCGATCACGATCTTACCCTTGAGGGGCTCGACCGGAACCGACTTGTAGTTCTTCAGCGGAATCGTGACCACGACGATGTCGCCCGCCCTGGCGGCCTCCTGCGTCGTGCCGGCCCTGGCCTTCGGGCCGAGCTGGGCGACGAGGCCGGAGAGTGTCTCCGGACCGCGTGAGTTGCTCAGCACCACGTCGTAGCCCGCGTCGATCGCGAGCTTCGCCAGGGCGCTTCCGATGTGTCCCGCGCCAATGAGTCCAATCGTTCTCATGTGAGTAGCCCCGTCTGGGTGGGTTTGATGTTCCCGAGGTTCCTTATACAAGAGGTCAGAACGCCAGGATGGCCACGGTAGGAGTGCCCAGAACCAGGAGGAGTTCCCATGAAGCCGTACTGCACGGTCGTGTTGCTGCTGGTGCTCCTTCTTGGGTGTGGTACTGGCTCTCGGGTGGTGCGCCTGGAGACGGGCCGGACCGACACCCTTGTCTTCACCCCGCGTTCGACCGCCGAGCCGGTGGAAGTGGACGATGTCGAGTTCGAGGAATCCATGGCGAAGCTTGCCCAGGACGCGCGACTTCCCTCTCGGCCTCAAGAGGCCGCCCGGCAACTGTTCGAGGTGGATGCGCGCAGCGGTTCATACACGTACGAGATACGCGGTTCCCACCTCACTCCACTCGGGCCTGGCGAACACCTGGCGGGGGGGTCGACGGCAGCGGAAGTGGAGTTGACGCGCGCCTACCTGCGCTGGTGCGAGCGCACCGGCAGGCCCGGGGACTGTCTGCGCCTGTTGATGGAAAGCTCCATCGTCAATGGGGACGGCCGATTCGCTCTGGCCATGGCCCTCGCCAAAGGTGTCGTGCTGGACGAGATGTTGGAGGCGTTCAAGGACATGGCCGACCCTCATGCCATGGTGGCGGCGGTTCCCTGGACCTGGACCACGTACATGGTCCTCCTCTCGATTCCCGACGTGACCGTCTCCAAGGGCCTCGCTGCTGTGATGACCGCCACGCTCATTTCCTATGTGGGGGTCGATACCTTCTGGGGCCTCATCGTGGGGTTCAAGCGGCTGATGGAGGATGCGGACCGGGCCACGACGTTCGACGAATTACGCAAGGCGGGTGAGCGCTACGGCAAGGTCATGGGCCAGAACGCGGCGCGAGCGTTCGCCATGCTGACCATGGCAGCCATTGGTAACACTGCGCCAGGTCTGGCGGCGAAGGTGCCGAAGCTTCCTGGCTCGATACAAGCGGCGGCGCAGGCGGAGACGCAAGTGGGTATCCGTCTCGTGGCACTGGGGGAGGTGCAGACGGTTGCCGTATCCGCCGAAAACCTGACCCTCACCCTGGCTCCGGGTGCAGTGGCCATGACGTCGGATGCGCGGGGACCACGTCGATTCAGCAAGGCAGACCGCGACGCGGCTTACGATAAGAGCCAGGATACAACGGGCCGAGCGCGCTGTGAGTACTGCGACGAAGAACTGGTAAGAGAGTCGGGGCAGTCGAAATCCTATGAGGCGGATCATCGAAAGCCGTACATCAAAGGTGGCTCCTCTTCAGCCGAGAATCTGGCTCCTTCCTGCCGAGCGTGTAACCGCGAGAAAGGAGCCAGGGAGGTGGATGTTGACTGGGTTCCTCCAAAAGAACGTTAGTTCAAGAGCAACGACCTGGAGCTGATCTTGAATCGCGAACGTGCCGCATTCGTGTGCTGCCATGTGTTCGACGGTAGCCGGCCCATCCGGTTGGTCGCGCATGAGGACGGCGACTGGCAGTTCCTCTGCGGGGAAGAGCATGAACCCGGTGATGGGCCGCGAGTGGTTGGCTTGAACCACCTGGTCGAGCGGGATCCCAGCCTTGTCGAAGTCTTGGTGCTGCAACAAGGCTGGGAAGCGGAGCGCCACGATGTGGGTAGCCCCTGGGTACGTCGTCAGATCAGCGGATGACGCCGTCAGCCGCCCGTGGCCTTCCGCATGGCCTTCATCTGCTCCAGGATCTTCTTCTTCTGCTCGGGCTTCACCTTGGCGACCGCCCCCTCCAGCGCCTTCAGCTCCTTGTGCAACTCGGCGCGTCCGTCCTTGTCGAGCTCGGTGATGGATTCGTCGATGGTCAGCGCCTCCGAGATATTCTTCAGGGCCTCCTCCGCATGCGGCCCGCTGGGGTAGCGCCGCAGGTACTCGCCCTCCGCTGTGTTGATCATGTTCAGGCTGCACGGCACATACCCCTCGCACTCGCCCTGGGTGGGCGCCGTCGCCGCATCCCAGGCGAAGGCCTCGGCCTCGGGCAGGCCCCGGTACTTCTCCTCGAGCTTCCACAGGACACTCGTCTTCACGAGCCACTCCCCCGACAGCTCGCTGTACACCAGCGCCTCGCCCTGGCGCTTCGCCCAGGGCTCGTACGTCGCCTTGGGCACCTCCGAGCTGATGGCCTCCAGCGCCCAGCGCACCGCGCGCCACCGCACCAGCTCCAATCGCGCCGCGCTCGCCTTGTCGGACTCCTTCTCCACCACGCGCTTCAGGAAGTTGGCTAGGTCCGCACGGTCCACGAAGGGCGCCTTCTCGTCCGCCATGCGCTGGTTGGCGATCTCCACATAGGTCTTGACCCTCTGCTCCGGCTCGAAGGGCGGGACGAAGGCGCCGAAGACCCAGCCCTCCTGACCCTCGGGCGTGGCGACGCGGTACCAGTGGTCCGTCTTTCCCCCCACCGTCTCCTGCCGCTCGGAGCGCTCGAGCTCGCGCACCTCCGTGCCGATGAAGAGCCGGGCGACCTCCTGCCCGCCAGCGCCAGGCGTGGCGCGCAGCTTCACCCCCGAGGCCGCGGTGATGCGCTGCTTCTCCGCCTTCGGTGGCTCGGCGGCCAGCACGCGCGCGGTCTGGCCCAACAGCAGGACGAGTGTGACGGCAACGAGACGGAGATGGGGCACGGGAGCCTCCTCGGGCAGGGACCCGGAACAAGGGTGCGGGAGCATTACCGTATCCGCGACTCGCGGTGTGGCCTCGCGGAGGTTCCCACTCTTGCTCCTGGCGCGATGGTGCTAGATGACGCGCCAGGAGGAACCCTCGGTGGATCTGAGCGCAGGCGTGTGGGAGTCGTTGAGGCGGGTGCGGGAGCGGTCTCCGCTCGTGCACAACATCACCAACTACGTCGTGATGAACAACACGGCCAACGCCCTGCTCGCCGTGGGGGCCTCGCCCGCCATGGTTCACGCGCGGGAGGAGGTGGCGGACTTCGCGGCCATCTCGCAGGCGCTGGTGGTGAACATCGGCACCCTCTCGCCGCAGTGGGTGGAGGGCATGCATCTGGCCATCCAATCCGCGCGCCGCTCGCGGGTGCCCTGGGTGTTGGATCCGGTGGGCGCTGGGGCCACGCGCTACCGCACCGCCACCGCGGCCGAGCTGGCGCGCCAGGCTCCGGCCGTCATCCGCGGCAATGCCTCGGAGGTGCTCGCGGTGGCCGGTGAGGCGGGGGCCACGCGCGGTGTGGACAGCACCCAGTCCTCCGAGGACTCGCTCGAGGCGGCACGGCGGCTGGCCTCCAGCCTGGGCACCGTGGTGGCCGTCACCGGCCAGACGGACTTCATCACCGACGGCTCCCGTGTGGTGGCGGTGGACAATGGTCACCCGCTCATGCCCCGGGTGACGGGCATGGGGTGCACGGCGTCCGCGCTCGTGGGCGCCTTCCTGGCCGTGGAGCCCGACGCGGTGCTGGCCGCCGCGCACGCCCTCTCCGTGCTGGGGCTCGCGGGCGAGCTCGCCGCCGAGCAGTCCAGGGGACCCGGTTCGTTGCAGGTGCACCTGCTGGACGTGCTCTACACGCTGGACGAGGCCACCGTGCGGGCCCGTGCCCGCGTGCGCTGAGGAGACCCGCCATGCCCCGCCGCGTGCCCGACCTGTCCGTCTACCTCGTCACCGACCGTACCCTGTCTCGCGGGCGCGAGCTGGTGGACGTGGTGCTCGCCGCCGTGAGGGGCGGTGTCACCGTGGTGCAGCTGCGCGAGAAGGACGCCCCGGCGCGCGAGACGCTGGAGCTGGGCCGGGTGTTGCTGCAACGGCTCCGGCCGCTCGGAGTGCCGCTCATCGTCAATGACCGGGTGGACCTGGCGCTGGCGCTGGGCGCGGACGGTGTCCACGTGGGACAGGGCGACCTGCCGCCCGAGGTGGCCAGACGCCTGATGGGGCCCGACGCGCTGGTGGGGCTCTCCATCACCGGGCCGGGAGACCTGCCGACGTTGGACCCCTCCGTGGTGGACTACGCCGGCGTGGGACCTCTCTTCCCCACCACCTCCAAGGCGGACGCCACCCCGGCGCTCGGGTTGGAGGACTTCGCCCGCTTGCGGCGCCAGCTGTCCGTCCCGGTCGTCGCCATCGGTGGCATCACCCCCGCCAACGCCGCGGCCGTCATCGCCGCGGGGGCGGACGGCGTCTCGGTGGTGTCCGCCATCTGCTCCGCGGACGACTGCGAGGTGGCCGCGAGCACCCTCGCCAGGGCCGTCCGGCAGGGACGGCCCGGCTCGAGGCGTCCCACTCCCTGAGGGGCTCCTTCAGGAGGGGGTGCCTCGTGCGGGAGCCGGCGCGGCCTCCTCTGCTCCCCCGAGAGGATGGAGCAGGCGCAGGATGGGCGTGGTGAGGAACGTCGTCACCAGCGCCATCACCACCATCATGGTGAAGAGGGTGGGGGAGATGACGCCCAGGTCCAGGCCGATGTTGAGCACGATGAGCTCCATCAGCCCGCGCGTGTTCATCAGGATGCCCACCGCGCTGGCCTCGCGCCAGCGCAGCCCCGTGAGGCGCGCGGCCACCGTGCCGCCGCCGAACTTGCCCACGCACGCCAGGAGGATGATGAGGCCGCACAGCGCCCAGTGGCCTCCCGTGTTGAGCAGCCCCACCTGGGTGCGCAGGCCGCTGAAGGCGAAGAAGAGGGGCAGCAGCAGCACCACCGCCACGTCCTCGAGCCTCTCCGCCAGCGCCCTGGCCAGTCCGCCCTCCTTGGGGATGATGGCCCCGAAGAGGAAGGCGCCGAAGAGCGCGTGGACGCCGATGAGCTCCGTGACGAGGCTCGAGGCCAGCAGCAGCAGGAGGGTGAGGGCCATCACGTTCTGGTTGAGGCCCTCGCGGCTGGCCACGCGCCTGCCCAGCCTCGCCAGGAAGGGCCGCACCACGCACAGCATGAAGGCGATGTAGAGCAGGGTGATGAGCGTGCTCAACGCCGCGTGCGCCACGTCCGCGGCCCGCACGATGGAGACGACGAAGGCCAGCAGGCACCACGCCGTCACGTCGTCCACCGCCGCGCAGGTGATGGCGAGCGCCCCCACCCGGGTGTTGAGCAGCCGCCGCTCGGTGAGGATGCGCGCGAGCACCGGGAAGGCGGTGATGCTCATGGCCACGCCCATGAAGAGCAGGAAGGAGGTGAAGGAGACGGACGGGTCGCTCAGCCGCGGGTAGAGCCATAGCGCCGCTCCGGAACCCAGCGCGAAGGGCACCACGATGCTCGTGTGACTGATGATGATCGATGCGTGTCCCTTGCCCTCGAGCAGCTTGGGATCCAACTCCAGTCCGATGAGGAACATGAAGAGGATGAGCCCCACCTGGCTGAGCATCTTGAGCACCGGCATGGAGCTGGCGGGAAAGAGCACCTCCATGACTCCGGGGGCCACCCACCCCAGCAGCGAGGGCCCCAGCAGGATGCCCGCGAGCACCTCGGCGATGACCAGCGGCTGCCCCAGCTTGCGCATGCCCCGGCCCAGCAGCCGGGACACCCCGATGATGGTGATGCATTGCACGAGCAGCAGACTGACCGCGCTGAGGGTGAGGGGGTGATGCATGGAGCCTCCCGGCGGGTGGGCGGGTTCTTGCTCGACAGTCTGTTGAGTAGGCGCTTACCAATCCATGACGGAGTGCGTCAACCCAGGGGCTTTCTCCTCTGTTGCTCCCAAGGGGAGAGGCGGGTGCGCGGGATTGTGAGCGTGTCACGGACGCGCGTCCCCATCGTCCTGGTGGACGAAGGCGTGACTGGCCTCGGGGACATCCATGACGGTTGAAGTGTTGATGTGCGGGTTGGGCGCGCTCCTGGTGCTGACGGGCATCGTGGGGGGCGGGCTCGAGGTGAGGGAGCTCAAGATTCCCAAGGTCGGGATGGCCTCGCGCGTGGCGGCGTACGTGTCCGGCTTCCTCTTCATCCTCATGGGCGTGGTGCTCTCCTTCAAAGGCGAGGAGCCGGTCGAGGAGGACCCGCAGGAGGAGGTCGCGGATGCGCGGGCCGAGCCGGAAACGCCCGCCGAGGAACCTGGTGCCGCCTCCGAGGAGCCTGAGGCCGGAGAGGCCGAGGCGCAGGAGGAGCTCTAGCGCTCGTGGGGCGGTCCGGACAGCAGGGGACGAGGCCAACGGCTGGCGTCTTCCCGACAGTGCTTGGCGTCTCCGTGCAAACCGTAAAAACGGTTTTGCAGGAATGTCATGGCCTTGGCGCCGACGCGCCATGGAGGCTGCCCATACCGTGAAGTCCCAGCGCACTGTTTCTGTCTACCCAATGGCCCTCGTGGCCCTGGTCCTGTTGTGCCTGCCCGGCTCCGCCTGGGCGCAGGTTGCCCTCAGCGGGCAGGTGAAGTTCGCCGATGGCAGCGTGGTGTCCGGAGCGACGGTGTCCGCCAGCTCCACCACGAGTGGCTCCTCGCAATACACCACCTCGGATGCGTCGGGCCTGTACGTGCTGAACCTGATCCCCGGCACCTACAACATCAGCGTCCAGTTCACCTCGCCCGGCTTCTATGGCTCGCAGCGGGTGGTGCAGTCTCACACGTTCAACACCAGCACCACGCTCAACCTGACGCTCTCCGACATCCTGCTCAATGGCCGCGTCCTCAACGCCAGTGGCCAGCCCGTTGCCGGTGTCCAGCTGTCGGGCTACGGGTCCAGCACGGACGGCAGCAACTACCTGTCGCCCACCTCGGGCTCGGATGGGCGGTTCACGGTGCGGATGGTGCCGGGCTCCTATTCCTCCCTGCAACTCACGCCTCCCACGGGCAGCCCCTATGCCGTGACCTCCCTACCGGGCGAGACATTCTCCGTCTCCACCTCGCGGGACTTCGTCCTCACCAACGCGGTCAGACTCAGCGGGCAGGTGAAGTTCGCCGATGGCGGCGTGGTATCCGGAGCGACGGTGTCCGCCAGCTCCACCACGAGCGGCTCCTCGCAGTACACCACCTCGGATGCCCTGGGCGCGTACTCGCTGAACCTGGCCCCTGGTACCTACAACATCAGTGTCCAGTTCACCTCGCCGGGCTTCTATGGCTCGCAGCGCGTGGTGCAGTCCTACACCGTCAGCGCCAGCACCACGCTCAACCTGACGCTCTCCGACATCCTGCTCAGCGGCCGTGTTCTCAACGCCAGTGGCCAGCCCGTCGCCGGTGTCCAGCTGTCGGGCTACGGGTCCAGTACGGACGGCAGCAACTACCTGTCGCCCACCTCCGGCTCGGACGGGCGGTTCACGGTGCGGATGGTGCCGGGCTCCTATTCCTCGCTGCAGCTCACGCCTCCCACGGGCAGCCCCTATGCCATCACCTCGCTGCCCGGCGAGACGTTCTCCGTCTCCACCTCGCGGGACTTCGTCCTCACCAGCGCGGTCAGCCTCGGCGGGCAGGTGCGGTTCGCCGATGGCAGCGTGGCGTCCGGGGTGACGGTGTCCGCCATGTCCTCCTCGTGGGGGCCCTCGCAGTACACCACCGCGGATTCGCTGGGCCAGTACTCGCTGAACCTGAGCCCTGGCACCTACAACTTCAGCGTCCAGTTCACCTCGCCGGGCTTCTATGGCTCGCAGCGCGTGGTGCAGTCCTACGCCGTCAACACCAGCACCACGCTCCACCTGACGCTCTCCGACATCCTGCTCGATGGCCGTGTCCTCAACACCCTGGGCCAGCCCGTCGCCGGTGCCCAGCTGTCGGGCTACGGGTCCAGCACGGACGGCAGCAACTACCTGTCGCCCACCTCCGGCTCGGATGGGCGGTTCACGGTGCGGATGATTCCGGGCTCCTACTCCTCCCTGCAACTCACGCCCGCTTCGGGATCCGGCTACGTGCAGACGCCCCTTCCCAGCGAGACGTTCTCCACCTCCGGCAGCAGGGAGTACGTCATCGCCGACCTCGACGAGTGCGGGTACAACAATGGCGGGTGCAGCGAGAACGCCACCTGCACCAACATCCCCGGCTCGCGCACGTGCGCCTGCAAGCCCGGCTACACCGGAGATGGCTTCACCTGCGCGGCGGCTCCCGCGCGTGTCATCCTCAATGAGATCCTCGCCAACGAGCCCGGCTCCGCCACCTCCGGCGAGTTCGTCGAGCTGGTCAACGTGGGCGGCGCTTCCATCGACATCAGCGGATGGACACTGTCGGACGCCACGGCCGTGCGTCACACCTTCGCTTCCGGCACCGTGCTGGCTCCCGGCAAGGCGCTGGTGGTGTTCGGCGCGACCTCCGGCGTCCCCTCGGGCCTGTCCAACGCCGTGGGCGCCTCCACCGGGACGCTCAACCTGGCCAACACCACCGACACGGTCACCCTGAAGAACGCGGCCAGTGCCACCATCGACAGCCACACCTATTCCAGCTCGCTGGCCTCGGCGGATGGCGTGTCGATGAACCGCGGCCCGGATGCCACCGCGGGCGCCGGGTTCGTGCTGCACAACACCCTCTCCTCGCTCACGGCCTCCGCTGGCAAGCGCACCAACGGCACCGCCTTCTGAGCCAGCTGGAGCAGGTTCTTTCAGGGGTGCTCTCGCGGGAAGAGGAGGGGGCACCTTCCGGGCGCGCTTCGGACGAACTGGTCTGACAGTCGGACCAGTTGCTCCCGAGCGCGACCGGGACCTCCACGCTGAAGCGCGGGCAGGCGGCGCGGGCCAGGGACGAGGAGGCCGCGACCGCCCCAGTGCCCTGAACATCCCTCGGTTACTCAGGAGCCCTTGGCCGCGACCTGCCGCCGGTAGGCTTCGACCGGCAGGCCGCCAACACCCCAGTCCTCCATCTGCACCTCGTCGATGACCACGAAGGTCACCGCCGGATCCTTCTTCAGGACCTGCTGGAGAACGTCGGTCACCCCCTTGATCAGGGCGGCTTTCTGGTCGGGGGTGGTTCCTTCGCGAGTGATTCGGATATTGACGTATGGCATTGCAGTCTCCCTTTCGGCGTTGCCTGCTCACCAGCGGCCGGCGTGGGCTCCACCATCGACGTGGAGGATCTCTCCGGTCACGAAGGCCGCCGTCTCCAGGTAGAGCACCGCGTCGACGATCTCCTGGATCTCCCCCATGCGCCGCATGGGATGCAGGCCCGCGAGGAAGTCGTGCGTGTCGGCCGGGTGCATCGGCGTCTTGATGATGCCGGGAGACACCGCGTTCACCCGGATGCCCTTGCTGGCGTATTCGATGGCCAGGGAGCGGGTGACGGCGTTGAGCCCACCCTTGGTCAGGGCTGGAATCGCCGCCGGCACGTCCGTCAGCGGCTGCTCGGCCAGCGTCGTCGTGATGTTCACGATGTGCCCGGCGCCCTGCTTCAACATCCGCGCGGCCGCCCTCTGCGAGATGTGGAAGAACCCCATCAGGTTCACGGACACCAGGGCCATGAAGTCGGCCTGCGAGTATTCGACGAAGGGCTTGGAGATGAAGATGCCCGCGTTGTTGACCAGGGTGTCGATGCGGCCGAAGCGGTCGATCGCCGCGCCAACCACACGGTCGGCGGTGCGCGGCTCCGCGATGTCACCCTCGATGATCAGGATGTCCGGATCACCCCCGGCGGCCCCCGGCTTGATGGACCGCGAGTTGGCGACGATGCGATAACCGCGGTCTCGGAATCCCTTGACCAGACCCGCGCCAATGCCTTGCGACGCGCCGGTGATGAGGGCGACCTTCTGTTCCGTGCTCATGGTGTTTCTCCTTGTGAGGAATCGTTGGGGCCCACGGGCTCGCGTGGCTGCTACCGGGTGGGAAGCTGGCGCTCGAGGAAGTCGCGCATCAGCGGGATGATCTCGTCGGCCTTGTCCTCGAGGGCGAAGTGCCCGCTATCGAGCAGGTGCAGCTCGGCGTTCGGCAGATCGCGCTTGAATGCCTTCGCTCCCTCGGCGGGGAAGATCTGATCGTTCGCACCCCAGACGATCAGCGTCGGCGGCTGATGCTCGCGGAAGAAGGACTGGAACTTCGGGTAGAGCGCGACGTTGGTGCGGTAGTCGTAGAACAGGTCGAGCTGGATCTCGGCGTTGCCGGGCCGGTCGAGCAGCGCCTGGTCGTGCACCCAGTTGTCCGGAGAGATCCGGGAGACGTCCTTGACGCCATCGACGTACTGGAACCGGGTGACCTCCAGCGACATCATCGGGCGCAGCACCTCGCGCTTCGCGGCCGAGCCGTCCGCCCAGTACTCCCGGAGCGGATTCCAGAACGCCTGCAGGCCCGCTTCATAGGCATTGCCGTTCTGCACGATGAGCGCCGTCACCCGCTCGGGATGCTTCAGGGCCAGCCGGAAGCCGACGGGGGCGCCGTAGTCCATGACGTAGAGTGCGTAGGAGGTGGCGCCGAGCCGATCTAGCAGGCCGTCGATCAGGTCCGCGAACTTCGCGAAGCTGTACGGGAAGTCCTCGCGGGCGGGCATGGCGCTCTGGCCGAAGCCGGGATAGTCGGGCGCGATGACGCGATAGCGATCCGCCAGCGCGGGAATCAGGTTGCGATACATGTGAGAGGACGTCGGAAAGCCGTGCAGCAGCACGACCACCGGCGCATCGGCGGGACCCGCCTCGCGGTAGAAGAGGTCGATGCCATCGACCCGGGTGGTCCGATGATGGGTCACGGCGAGAGCGGAACGAGAGGCAGTGGCGTTCATGGGCAGTCTCCTGTGCGGCGACACGAGGAGATATGCGGCCTTGCGCCGGGAGACTGAATACCTACGGCGTGAAAGCCACTCTTCCGCTAAGAGGAAGAATCATGGACCGCATCGAGGCCATGCGTGTGTTCGTGACGGCGTTGGACGAGGGCAGCCTGGCGGGCGCGGGCCGGCGGCTCGGACGCTCTCCAGCCGCCGTCACGCGGGCCATCGCCTTTCTCGAGGCCCATGTCGGGGCGCAGCTGCTGCACCGCACGACGCGCTCCATGAGGCTCAGCGAGGCCGGCGAGCGCTACGCCGCGGCTTGTCGGCGAGTGCTCACGGAGCTGGAGGAGGCGGACATGCTCGTCGCCGGTGAGCGCGCGGCCCCCCGGGGCCTGCTCACGCTCACCGCTCCGCTCGTCAGCGGGGCGCGTGTCTTGCGGCCGATCCTCGACGCCTTTCTCGACCTGCACCCCACCGTCAGGGCCAGGCTGACGCTGCTCGATCGCCCGGTGAGTCTGATGGACGAGGGCATCGACGTGGCGCTTCGAATCTCGCATCTGCCGGACTCGAGCCTGATCGCCATCCGCATCGGCGAGGTCCGAAAGGTCGTCTGTGCATCGCCGTCCTATCTTGTCGGTCGGCCGCCCATCGTCGAGCCAGGAGATCTCATGGCGCACGCCTGTATCGCGATGAGCCACTTCGGTCAGGACTCGTGGAGCTTTTCGCCCGATGCGAGGACTGGCGCCCAGCGACACGTCCATCTCGAGCCCAGGTTGATCGTGAACAGCGTCGAGGCGGCCGTCGCCTCCGCGGTCGAAGGTCACGGCGTGACGCGGGTGTTCTCGTATCAGGTGGCGGATGAGGTTCGGAGTGGCCGCCTGGTGGTGCTGCTGCCGGATGCCGAGCCGCCGCCGATGCCCGTCCATCTGATTACCCCCGAGGGACGCCTGTCGGTCCCCAAGGTTCGCGCCTTCGTGGACTTCGCCATGCCGAGACTCAAGGCCGAGTTCGCTCGGAGGGCCGAGCTCCCGAGGAGCATCCGCGAACCCGGATGAAGCGCCCTGGCACTCGTGAGGAGTGCCTGGGAAGGTTCGAGCCCTCGGGCACATCACATTCTCCGCGACGGTCCTCCGACGAGAAGAGCACGTGATTTTCCGCCGCTTTTCCCGGAGAGGGGGTCGCTCTTCATGCCTTCCTTCAAGCTGGGCCGTTGGTCTCCTCGGCGAGTCCTGGGCTCCGTGAAGAAGGCCGCGTCGTCCGCGGTCCGGGGCACCCGGAAGAAGGTGGTGTCCGCGGCCCGAAGCACTCGGAGGATCGTGTCGCGGCCGGCGCGTAGCATCATCAAGCGCGCGCCCGTGCGCCGGGCTCGGCAGGCGGTCTCTCGGACCCGGGCGGCCGTGCGCCAGGTACGCCAGACCGTGCGGACCAAGACCCGCCAGGGCGTGCGCAAGGTCGTCCGCAAGACTCGCGGTGCGGCGGGGCGTGTGGCACGTACGACCTCCAAGGCGCGGACGAAGGTGGGCACGACCGCGCGGCGGGCGGCGGAGCGCGTGGTGAAACACCCCGCCACCCGCGCGATCGGCCATGCCGGGGCGGTACACGGCCTCGGCCAGAGCGTGAAGCGTCTGGGCGGTGATGGTCTGAAGGCGGGTCGTGACATCCGCCGCGCGCTGCGCACGCGCAGTCTCTCGGACGCGGGCCGGGCCGTCCGCTCCACCGCGCGTGCCCTTGGCTCGGTGGGGAACGTGGTGGCGCAGGCGCCCGCGGCCCGCGACGCCGTGAGGGCGGGACAGCGGACCCTCCGCCGGAAGATGCCGGCCACGGTGGCTCGGCTGTCCGGGGTGGCCTCGCGAGCCTTGAACCGAAGTGGCCTGCGCCGGGGCGCGGGCGCGCTGCGACGGAAGGCGGGGGCCGTGGTGCGCCACCCCACCACCCGCGTGCTCCGCGGCGGATTGAGCACGGGGCGCCGGCTCGGCGGCCACTCCCGGAGGCTGCTCGGCTTCGGCACGAGGGGCGCCTTCCTGCCTGGACAGGCGCTCACGGCGTCTAAAGACATCCGCCACGCCTTGCGCACACGCGGCGAGAAGGCCGTGGACAAGGCCCTCGGTTCCACCCGGGATGTGCTCGTCTCGGCGCGTGACCTGGTGACGGATGCCCCCCTGGCGCGCAGGTCCGCGCGCGTGCTGGGTCGTGTCGCCCGCCGGAAAGCACCCAAGGTGTCCGAGCGGGTGAACCGGCAGGCCCAACAGCTCGCCCGCTCCAGTGGGGCCCGGTCCGTGAGCCGTGCCGCGCGGCAGGTGGGCTCGACGGCGGCCGTCAAGGCCGGGGCGCGCGTGGGAGGCAAGGCGCTGGGCCGCTTCGTCCCGGGCGCCAACGTCGCCATTGCCGGCGTGGATACCGCGGCCTTCGTCAACACCCTGCGCGACGAGAAGGCGAGCACCGGCAAGAAGGTGCTCGCGGGCGTTCGGGCCACGGGCTCCATCGTCGGTGCCACCAACGTCCCCGTCGTCAGTCAGGTGGGCGCCGCCATCTCCACGGGGGCAGACCTCGCCAGCGCCATCAAGCCGCCCAAGGTCGATCTACCGAAGCTGCCCTTCTGAGCGCGGGGAACCCGTGCGAGCGAGAGGATGAAGCCATGAGCAATCCATCCGACGGTAAGGCGGGAACGAAGGGCCAGAGTCCGGGCTCCAGCAAGGCCGCCCCCACCCAACAGGCGCGGAAGCAGCCCATCAAGCCGGAGCCGAAGCCGCCCCAGCAGGCGCAGAAGAAGAAGGAGCCGGTCGAGCAGCGGCAGGCGCCACCCCCGGCGAGCGCGTCAGGGCGTCAGCTCGTGCTGCCCGTGGTGCGGGCGCCCTCGCTCGACGACCTGCACGTCACCGTTCCGGCTCCCGAGGACATCACCGAGCAGGATGTGCTGGAGCGCTTCCACGAGCTGATGCTCGAGTACGCGCGGAAGAGGGAGCGGGCGCCAGGGGAGCCGGTGCGAATGGGAGACCTGGTGCTCCTGGAGACGCTGGGCTACGCCGAGGGGCGGCTCATCCCCTTCAGTGCGCGGAGCGAGCTGGAACTGGAGCTGGACGCTCAGGCTTTCCTCCCAGGCTTCAGCGAGGCGCTGGTGGGCACACCGGTCGGCGAGAACCGGGAGGTGGAGCTCACCCTGCCGGAGGACTACCCGGTGGAGGACCTGCGGGGCGTGAAGGCGACCTTCCTGGTGGACGTGTTGGGGGCCCAGGAGGTGACGCTGCCAGACCCGGAGAGCCAGGAGTTCATCCAGGAGCTCGAGCGCGGCCAGACGGTGGACAAGGTGATGGAGTCGATCGCGGACGACCTGGAGGAGGAGCTCGCCGAGGAGCTGTGGCTGGAGGCGAGGGAGCTCGTCATGGACGAGCTGGTGCGGAGGACCGGGGAGGTGTCCCTGCCACCCGAGTTGGTGGACGAGGAGATCCGTCGGCGGTGGGAGGAGGGAGAGCTGCCCCTGCTGCGGGCGAAGGACTTCGACGCGGACGAGTTGAAGGAGTCGCTCGACGGCTGGCTGGGCGACGCCTCCACGCGGCGGGAGGCGGAGCGGAGCCTGCGGATCGCGCTCGCCCTGAGGGCCATCGTGGAGCGGGACAAGCTCCAACTGACGCCGGAGAAGCTGGAGGCGCTCGTCGATGACGCGGTGGAGCCGTTCGGGCTGAGCCCGGAGGAGGCGCGCCAGGCGCTGGCGGATCCCCAGACAGCCGGGCCCATCCGGGATGCCGCCATGCACCTGCTGGCCGTGGACCATGTGATGGAGCACGCCCGCGTCGAGTTCGAGAGCGGGCCGGAGCCTTCCCCCGGCCGCCCGGCGGCGGATGAAGCAGGAGCGCCCGCCCCGGGCTGAGCGAGCCGTTCGCGTCGTCGTAGTCGTCGGCGGCGAGCGGCGAGGCGATCAGCAACCGGCACTGGCGCGTCAGGGGCGTGAGCGGGCCGCTGTCGTCTGAGGCGAGTCCATCAGGTCACCGGAGAATCTCGTACTGCACGGGGATGACACCGAGGTCGGGATTGGCGATCTGGATGAACGCGCCGTAGGTGAGGTCCAGGCAGGTCGAGCCGCCAAAGCCCCCACGGTCATTGATGGTCACGGTGACAGAGCGTCCCTGGTAGGTCACCTTGACCCGGGTGCCAAACGGCAGCGAGTTGTGTGCTGCCTTGAGCGCCCACCGGCTGAAGGGCTCACCGCTGGCGGTCGGCCATCCCTCGGGGATTTCGCCCTCGGCTCCGTACCAGGTCGCGTTGCAGGTGGCCAGGGCGCTCATCTGAGAGGCATTGGCGGACGGCACCACCAGGGTTCCCGTCAGGCCAAGCAGGCCCATGGTGGTCAAGGCAATGGCGGCTCGACGAACGAGAGTCTTGTTCATGCCAATCTCCAGTCTGGGTTTGAGAGAATTCGAGAGGGTCGGGCCTCTCTCTTTCGAGCGGAGACTCGACGCCCCCTATGGAGCCGAGGCCCATTTTTTCGGGTTTTATGCGGCGAAATGGAGCGCCCCCGCTGCCACCCGCGGGGGCTCGTCCCTCGAGCACGGCCGCGGCGAGGACCGGGCCGGAAGGGCCGGAATGGGAGGGGGTGGCTTTTTTACAGGATGCCTGTGCAATTGCCCTGGAGTCGCCCCTGGTCTCGTCCCCTATCTGCTTGAAATCACAGGAGCTTCAGGCCTCGCGGGAGGTCGGCACGGCGAATGCTAAAGCTCTTCCCCGTGGTCGACAGGGGTCGACGGAAGTTCGGGGCAGGTCGGGCAGTAAGGGGTAGGGCGGGTCGGGGCAGTAAGGGGCAGGGCGGGTTGGGGCAGTAAGGGGTAGGGCGGGTTGGGGCAGTAAGGGGTAGGGCGGGTTGGGGCAGGTCGGGCAGTAAGGGGTAGGGCGGGTTGGGGCAGTACGGGGTTGGGGTAGGGCGGGTTGGGCAGTACGGGGTTGGGGTAGGGCGGGTTGGGCAGTACGGGGTTGGGGTAGGGCGGGTTGGGGCAGTACGGGGTTGGGGCAGTACGGGTAGTACAGAGCAGTAAGGGGTAGGGCGGGTTGGGGCAGTAAAGGCTGTGACGAGCGGCGAAGGCCACTCGTGAAGCCGGCTCAGGGGTATGGGGATAGGGATTGGGGAGCCGGTCCTCGACGGCACAGTCAAGTCGCGAGGACCGGTTTGCCTGATCCATGATGAGCCACTGAGACACCACGAGTCATTGTTCGCATGCCGAGACCGGCGTGGCTTTCCGCGCCGCGCATGTCTCGGAGCGGAAGGTGTCTCTTGCCACTAAAAGGGGAGGTGCCCCGCCGTTCGCGCGTGTCGTGGCGCTCGACGTGGGCGACACGCGGAGAGGCTTCCGGGCGTGAAGCCGAGCAACTGGTCCGAGAGTCGGACCAGTTGGTGTGATTCGCATCAGGCCGGTCAGTGCACCATCCGGGGCGGCGCCTCTTCCCCGTCGTCGCCCGCATCGCGCGGAGAGTCGCCCCCCGCGAGCAGTGAGAGCAGATCCTTCGTCGTGAGCCGGGCCGCCACGTCGGTGCCCTCGAGCACCCCCGCCACCAGCGCGCGCTTGTCCGAGTGCAGCGAGAGGATCTGCTCCTCGATCGTCCCCCGGGCGATGAGCCGGTACACCGTCACCGGCTTCGTCTGACCGATGCGGTGCGCTCGATCCGTGGCCTGGTCCTCGACCGCCGGGTTCCACCACGGGTCCAGATGAATGACGTAGTCGGCCGCGGTGAGATTGATGCCCGTGCCGCCCGCCTTGAGCGAGATGAGGAACACCTCGCCCTCCCCATCCTGGAACGCCTGGATCCTCTTGGCCCGCGCGCCCGCCGGCGTCGAGCCATCGAGGTACAGGTACTTGAAGCCGGCGCGCCCCAGCTCCTCGCGGACGAGCTCCAGATGCGAGGTGAACTGGCTGAAGACGAGCGCCCGGTGCCCCTCGCTGCGCAGTTCCTCGAGCAGCTCCATCAGTCGCCGCATCTTCGACGAGGTCACGCTGGACTGTGAGTCGTAGAGCCGCGGATGCGACGCCAGCAGGCGCAGCCGGGTCAGTGCCGCGAGCACCTGGAAGCGCTGCTGCTCGTTGCGCAGCCCCTTGCCCTCGGTGCTCACCTCGGCGACCGCCGCCAGGCGCGCGTCCTCGTACAGCGTCCACTCCTCCTCGGAGAGCGCGACCGGGACCTGTATCTCCGTGCGCGAGGGCAGCTCGCGCGCCACCTCCTGCTTCGTGCGTCGCAGCAGGAAGGGCCGCAGCACACGAGAGAGCGCGGCTCGCGCATCGGGATCCTTCCCGCGTTCGATGGGCGCGGCGAAGCGCTCGCGGAACTGCTCCCAGCTCCCGAGCAGGCCCGGAAAGACGATGGTGTACAGACTCCACAGCTCGCCGAGGTGGTTCTCCAGCGGCGTGCCCGACAGGGCGATCCGGAACCCCGCCTGCAGCTGCCGCGCCGCGCGTGCGCGCCGCGTGTTCGGATTCTTGAGCGCCTGGGCCTCGTCGACCACGAGCGTGGAGAACGAGACCGCGCCGAGACTCGCCGCATCGCGCACGAGCAGTCCGTAGCTCACGATCAGCACGTCGTTCTTCTCGAGCCCCGTGAGGCACTTCGCCCGGTCGGCCTGGTCCGCGTAGAGCACCGGCCGGAGCCCCGGCGCGAAGCGTTCGAGCTCCTGCACCCAGTTGTAGGCGACCGACGTCGGCGCGAGCACGAGCGCGGGGCCGAGCCGCGCCCGGTCGAGCAGGATGGCGATGGCCTGCACCGTCTTCCCCAACCCCATGTCGTCGGCGAGGCACGCCCCCGCGCCCCAGGCGGCAACGCGGCTGAGCCACGCGTGCCCCTCCACCTGATAGTCCCGGAGCGTCGTCGCGAGCGCCTTGGGCGGCTTGGGCTTCAACGAGAGCGAGGTGGCAAGCCGCTCCGTCAGCAACCGCCACGCGGGAGCCGTCTTGACCTCCGCTCCCGCGTCGACGAGCGCGTTGATCGCCGGCACGGCTCCAGGGGAGAGCTCGACGCGGTTCTTGCCGATGAACGTGTGGTCCGACACCGCGAGCAGCCGCTGGCGCAACTTGTCACCGAGCTCCACCCAGCGATGGGCATCGACCCGGACGAAGCGCTTCTGCCTGCGCGCGGCATCGAGCAGCACGGCGAGCTCCAACCGGCCCGCTTCGATCTTCAGCTCGCCCGAAACGCCGAACCAGTCCCGCTTGCGCTCGATCTGCACCCGCAACGCCTCGGGGCCGACGGAGGAGGTGATGTGCGGCTTCTCGTCGAGCCACTCGACCTCGAGCCCGTTGGGGGGCTCGCGCAGCGCGGCCACGAGCCGCAGCGCGGCGTCCGTGTCACCGATGCGGAAGCAGTACGGAGGGCCTTCCTCCGCGTCCTCGAGCGGAAGCGAGGCGAGCGCGGCGCGTGCCCGCTCGTCCTCGCTCAGGAGCTGCCGGCGCACGTAGACGCGCTCCCCCCCGTGAGACAGGAGCACGTCCCTCGGTCCCACTCCGGGATGGAACAGCGGCGCGCCCTCTCCCGGACGCACGAGCAGCTCGAGCTCCAGCGACACGTCCGGCAGGAGCCGCAGCCGGACGACGGTGCGCGTCTCCGTCGTCAGCTCGCGGCCCTTGAGCGTGTGCGGCACCACGAGCGGAAGGCGTGCCTCGAGCCGCGACAGCCGTTCGAGCAGCTGCTCGTGGCTCTCGGGGGGGAACCGGTCGCCGTGCTTCTCGAGCACGTTCCACATCTGCCGCGCCTCCTCGTTCACGTCGATGAGGAGGCACCGCGCGCGTTGCTCCTCGACGGTGAACAGCGGCTCTCCTGGAGCGAACGTCCGGAGCAGGGTGCCCAGCAGCTTCGGATTGAAGCGCTCTCCCTCCACCGAGGGCTCCAGACGGATGTGGTCCTCGGCGGCGAGGGCGGTGAAGCCGAGCCGGACGCGCTTCACCTCGAGCGGCTCGTCCGGACGGAGCTCCACCACGACCCGGGGATGACCGGCGAGCGCGAGGAAGGCCCGCGAGGGGTACGTTCCCGCGGCCCGCGAGGCGGGAGCCCATGAGGCGAGGTGCTCGGCGATTCGAAGATCCGCTTCGGACAGCAGCTCCCGGTGCTCCTCGAGCAGCCGGGCCGCCGTCATCCGCGCGCCCGTGCTGAGCGTTCCGCGACGCGTCTGCTTCTTCACGAGCGGAGAGACGGTGAGCGTTCCGAGCTCGTGCTCGATGCACCACCACACCTCGATGGAGGCGCGAGGCTTCGCGGCCGCGGCCTCGAAGAGCTCGAGCTCCTTGAGCGCACGGGCCCAGCTCGGGCGGAGGAGCTCATCGGCGAGCGCACGGGCCTCGGCGGCACGCGGGGGACTGTCGAGCAGGTCCAGGGTCGTGTCGATCAACGCGAGGACGTGCGTGCAGCCGCGTTGCCGGGCGGCGCAGTTGCACTCCGCCTGTCCCGCGCCACCACCGGGGAAGGTCAGCCGCGCGGAGACGCTCACGGTGGAGTAGTCGGGGCCGGAGCGGACCACGCGGTCGCGCTCCTTCCACGTCAGCGCGCAGGCCTGGGCGTCGAAGCTCCAGGTGCCCAGTGCGCGGCGCTCGCGGGAGCGCGGGGAGGCCTGGGCGCGGAGGGGGCGCCGCAGCTCGAGCAGACGCGACCAGAGCGGAGCGAGCGCGGCGTCCGGGTGGAGTTCGCGGCGCGCGGCCTCCTCCGTGAAGGCCTGCTGGACCGAGGTGGCTTCGGCATTCAGGTAGTCCCAGGCCGCTTCGGGGATGGCCGTCTCGAGCCCTCTTCCGCGAGCGCCGCCGTGGCGCAGCGCACCTTCGCGCGAGCCGACGTCGCGGAGGGCAAGGCCGTTCAGGGCGTACCGGAGCCCGTTTCGCTGGGGCTCGTTGATGGGGAGATCCGGGAGGAGGACCTCGGCGGAGACGGAGAGCGCGTACTGGACGTGGTGTGCCTCCGCCCAGTGCTCGAGGTCCTTGCGCGTGGAGAAGGGACCTTCCCCCGAGGGCATCTCGTCGAGCGGGTCGGGCGTCTCGGGAACCTGGCCGCGCTGGGCGAGGAACGAGAGGCCGAGCGCGACGGCGTGCTTGCAGACGCCATCCCACGCCGGACACGTGCAGTGGGCCACGATGGACCCGCGCGGAGCGGACACCCGGACGCGGTATTGCTGTGTTCCCGAGACGAGTCCCTCGAGGGCATCGTTCTCGAGGACGCACGAGAGGACACGGCCCTCGCGCCAGTAGGCTTCGCCGCGGGCGAACGCGTTTCCAGCGGTGGCACGGAGGTTCTCGGCGGTGAGCAGCGCGGGCAGAGACACGGGCGGCGGACTCTAACCGCGAAGCCTCGCCAGGCCGACACTTCTCGCATGGGGGCTCTTCGCCTGCTCGGCTGCCCCTGGGCCCTCCAGAACGCGCCGCGCTCCAGGGCACGGGTCACCCTCGCGCCGAGGCCTGTGTGGCGCGGGTGGTCGTTACCGAACGTCCGGTGGCACCCGAGGACCCGGACCGCTGTACGGCCTTGAGGGAGTAGTTCAGGCTCGCACGAAGGCCCTTTCCATACCGGGGGCCGGGAGCCGTGACGATGAAGAGCAAGGGCCCGAAGATGACGGCCGTCCCTGGACCCGCGGGACGGCTGATGGCGACAGTGGAGGGCGACGGCGGCATTCCCGTCCTCTTCGTGCACGACCTCGCCGGCGATCGGTCGCACTGGGCCGAGACGCAGCACGGCCTGGCGACCCTCAGCGTCGCGTTCGACCTGCGCGGGATGGGCGAGAGCGGTGGTGCCCATGGCCCCTTCGGCGTGGAGGCGGCGGTGGAGGATGTCGCCGCCGTCGCCGACGCGCTGGTCCCCGAGAAGTTCCTCCTGGTGGGCCACGGCTTCGGGGCCGCGGTGGCCGGTGCCTTCGCCGCGTACTACCCCGAGCGGCTCTGCGGGCTCCTCTACGTCGAGGCGGCGGGCGACCTGCGCCAGAAGCCCAAGGCCGAGGCGGACGCCTGGCTCGAGAACTTCAGCGAAGCGAAGTATGGGGCCTTCCACGAACACTGGCTGGCGCCGCTGCTCCTCGAGGCGAAGGAGACGACGCGCGTGCTGGTGATGAAGACGCTGCGCACCTCGCGGCGGGAAGCCATCGCCGGAAACCAGGAGTCGCTCTTCGGCCACGACCCGAACGAGGCCTTCGAGCGCTTCACGGGGCCCACTCACGCGCTGGTGGCGGCCACCGGCCCGGAGACGCTGGTGGCCCAGCGGCCCACCCTGTCTCGCTCCGTTGCGCCGCACGCCAGTCACTGGCTGATGCTGGACTCGCCACAGTGGTTCCACGGAGAACTGGTCCGCTTCCTCGGCCGGTGCAAGCACGGTCACTGAACCCTCTCCTCCCTCCTGTCGAAGCGGAGTGCCCCCTCGCTCGCCCTCCATCCGCCCGGGCGGGCGGTGGGTGGTCGATGCCGTGTGCCTCGCTGCCTACCTTGGTGCGAGCGAGGTATTCGTCAGGAGGGGGCCGGATGAAGTGGCAAGGGGGTCGTCGCAGCTCGAACATCGAGGACCGGCGCGGCATGCGCGCGGGGCGTCCGCTGGCGGTCGGGGGCGGCGCCGGGGCGCTGGTGTTGGCGCTCTTGTTCATGCTGTTCGGTGGTGACCCCGAGCAGCTCCCGTCCGGCTCGAGCGGCCCCTCGGGGCAGGTGGGCATCGGCGGCTCGGGAGCGCAGGTGGATCCCGCGCAGGCGGAGCTCGAGGACTTCGTCTCCGTCATCCTCGCGGACACCGAGGACACCTGGCCCGACCTGCTCGCGTCCCAGGGCGTGCGCTATGCCGAGCCGCGCCTGGTCCTCTTCTCGGACGCGGTGGAGTCCTCCTGCGGCTTCCAGGAGAGCGCGGTGGGTCCCTTCTACTGTCCGTTGGACCAGCGCGTGTACCTGGACCTCACCTTCTTCAACGAGCTCGACCGCCGCTTCGACGCTCCCGGTGACTTCGCTCGTGCCTACGTGGTGGCGCACGAGGTGGGTCACCATGTGCAGAACCTGCTCGGCATCTCCGACAAGGTTCATTCGATGCGCGGCCGGATGGGACAGGCGGACGCCAACGCCCTGTCCGTGCTGCAGGAGCTGCAAGCGGATTGCTTCGCCGGCATCTGGGCCCACCATGCGCAGCGACAGCGCCAGGTGCTCGAGGCTGGGGACGTCGAGGAGGGCCTGAACGCGGCCTCGGCCATCGGTGACGACACGCTGCAGCGACGCGCGAGCGGCCGGGTCATGCCCGAGTCCTTCACCCATGGCTCCTCCGAGCAGCGCGTCAGGTGGTTCCGCCGCGGGCTCGAGCAGGGCACCCTCGAGGCGTGCGACACCTTCGGCGCGGCGTCCGGCAAGAAGGGACGTTGAGCCGGCCACCGCTCTAGAGGCCACACGTGACAGAGGCGGAGGCGGAGCGTCAGCGGATCCTCGAACGACGGGCGCGGCGGCAGGCCCGGCGGGAGCAGCAACGGGCGCAGAACGTCGGCCGCGCGAAGCGGATGCACGAGGCCCGTCTGGCCTACGAGCGGGAGCTGGCCGAGGAGGGCGTTTCCTCCGGGAAGGTGGCCAGGCCGGGGCCACGAGGCGAGCGGACGGAGATTCACGTCGGCTGCTCGGGGTGGTTCTACTGGCACTGGCGGGATGGCTTCTACCCGCCGGGGATGCCGAGCAGCCGGTGGTTCGAGCACTACGCCGACCAATTCAAGACGGTGGAGCTCAACGCCCCGTTCTACTCCTGGCCCACGGTGGCGACGGTGAACACGTGGCTGCGGCAGGCGGGGCGGCGGAAGTTCCTCTACACCGTGAAGGTGTCGGAGCTCATCACGCACGTGAAGCGGTTCTCCGGAACGAAGACGCTCGTGCGGGACTTCGGGCACATCGCGGACCTCCTCGGCCCGCGCATGGGGTGCTTCCTCTTCCAGTTGCCGCCCAGCTACCACTACACGCCGGCACGGTTGAAGACGATCCTCGCCCAGCTGGATCCCTCGCGGCGCAACGTGGTGGAGTTTCGTCACAAGAGCTGGTGGAACGAGCGGGTGTTCGACGCCTTCCGGGAGGCGAAGGCGGTCTTCTGCTCGTGCAGCGGCCCGCGGTTGCCGGATGAGCTGGTGCGCACGGCGGACGACGTGTACGTGCGCTTCCACGGGACGAAGCGGTGGTACCGCCACGACTACTCGAAGGAGGAGCTGGCGGTATGGGTCCGGCGCATCCGCGAGAGCGGGGCGAAGCGCGTCTGGGCGTACTTCAACAACGATCGGGAGTGCTACGCCATCAAGAACGCGCGGGAGCTCCTCCGGCAGTTGAAGCGGGGCGGCGAACGGTGAAGTGAGCTCATGTTCCACCCGGCGCGGAGAGCCCCGCGAGCTCCGTGGAGACAGGGGGCAGGTGAAGAGGAAGAGGGGCGGGGAGGCGCAGAGGGGAGTCGCTGCCCAGGGCGATGAAGGGAGCCCAGTAGTGAGGATGGGGATGGGACTGGCGTAGGGAGCGCATGGCCTGTCGCAGTGCCTCCGCGCGACCCGAGCCGGCCAGGAGGTGGCGGTAGTAGGACTCCATGAGGAGGCGGGTGGAGTCATCGTTGACCTTCCACAGGCTCATGACGACGGTCTCCGCGCCAGCGATGACGAGGGAGCGGCGCAGGCCATAGACCCCCTGGCCGAGCTTGACGTCACCGCGGCCGGTATCGCAGGCGGAGAGGACGACGAGCTGGGTGCCCCACAGGTCGAGGCTGGCCAATTCCAGAGCGGTGACGAGGGAGTTGCCAGAGCGGGGCTGGGAGGATTCAGGAGAGGAGGGCGCAAGGGATTGCGCGCCGGTGAGGACGAGGCCGGAGCGCAGCAGGGGGTCGGGCGGAGGAGGCGCGGGGGAGCCGCCACTGCTGGAAGCGACGAGGGCGCGTGAGCCGGAGGGAGAGGAGGAGTCCTCGAGGAAGAAGCCGTGAGTGGCGATGTGGAGGACGGCGGGGGCGGGCAGTTGGAGCAGACGCTGCTTGGTGGCCGCCGTGCCGAGGAAGAGCTGGGCCTGGGGAAGCAGGTGCTGGATGGCCTGGGCCTCCTGGCGAGTGCCGGGAAGAGGAGGCCAGGGTTGGTTGGCCAGGTCTGCCCGGAGAGTGGAGAAGAAGCCCTCCAGAGAAGCGGAGCGCTGGGCAATCGCAGACGCTTCCACGGGAGAGGCGGTCGAGGTGGCCGGTGGTGAGCCGAAGGATGGGTCGGCGAGGACAACGACGGAATCAGAGGCGGTGTTGTCCTGGGGGCGAGGCAACAGGTCCTTGCCCGAGGTGAGGTAGGAGAAGTCGAAGGAGTCGAGGAGGAAGGAAGTGCCGTCGTGGAGCGCGGCGAAGGGCACCAGGGCCAGCTGCCCGTCCGGGGCGAGGAAGAGGCGGCGCGTGGAGCCCAGGAGCGGCAGCAGGGGCTTGAAGGCGAGCGCGTAGAGCGCCTGGGAAGCAGAGAGGTAGGCGCCGTCGCGTTCGGCGAAGGCATTGCTCAGATGGGCGGCAGCACTGTCGATGGAAGCAGCGGGGCCGAGATCGATGGCACGGATGCGAGCATCCGGAAAAAGAACCAAGGCCAGGTAGCGCGGCTGGGAGGGCCGCTTTGATGGGGGAGTGCCGGGCTTGGGAACGAGAGGCCGGTTCGTGTAGGCAACGAACTCGACGAGAGCGCTGTCCTTGGGGAGGGCAGCGGCGACCCGGTCGACGATGTCGTCGGGCGCGGGAAGAGCGGACAGGGCGCGCAGGGGCGTCGAGTGCCTGGCCAGGTTGGTTTCGAGCGCATCGCCCTGGTCGGCCAGGTCCTTCAGGTTCCTCTGGTAGTCAGCAGGAGCGCGCGAGCCAGGGCCTTGGAGCGAGAGGGAGGCGAGCTGGGTGCGCAGGGCGCGCAGGCGCTCGAAGGTCTCGCGGTCCTGGGGGCCGAGGCCGCGCAGGATGGCGCGGGAGGTGCTGGAGGTCTCCTCGATGGAGCGGCCCTTGCGAAGAAGCACGGCGGAGAGGGCCAGACGCTGAACGTGTGTGTTACCCGGGTGAGCGTGCAGCAGGGCGTAGAGGACCTCCTCCTTGGTGCGGAGATGTTGGAGGAAGTCCGCCAGGCGGGACTCGGAGAAGCCGAGGGCCTCCTGGCGCAGGCGTTGCTCGGAGAGGGAGAAAGCACGCGTCAGCAGCGGCAGTGCGTCGGCGAGGCGGTGCTGGGCAAGGCGCAGTTGAGCCAGGTCGTTGAGGGACTCGGCGACGTCGGGATGTCGCAGGCCGAGGGCGGCTTCCCGAATGGAGAGAGAGCGCTGATAGAAGGGCTCGGCCCGAGCGTACAATCCCTGCTCCTTGTAGAGGGTGGCGAGGGTGTTGAGCGTGTGGGCGACGTCGGGATGTTGCAGGCCGAGGGCTGCTTCCAGCCTGGCGAGTGCGCGCTGGACGCGGGGCTCGTCGACCCGGTTGTACAATCCCTGCGCGATGTAGACGTTGGCGAGGTTGTTGATGGCAGTGGCGACGTCTGGATGGTGCTCGCCGAGGGAGGCTTCCCGAATGGAGAGAGCGCGCTGATAGAAGGGCTCGGCCCGGTCATACAACCCTTGATTGAAGTAGAGACCGGCGAGGTTGTTGAGCGAGATGGCGACGTCTGGATGGTGCTTGCCGAGGGAGGCTTCCTGAATGGAGAGAGTGCGCTGATAGAAGGGCTCGGCCCGAGCGTACAATCCCTGCGCGATGTAGAGGGTGGCGAGATTGTTGAGCACGAGGGTGATGTTTGGATGGTGCTCGCCGAGGGAGGCTTCCAGGCTGGCGAGAGAGCGCTGAAAGAGGGGCTCGGCCCGGTCGGATAATCCCTGCGAAGTGTAGAGGGCGGCGAGCATGTTGAGCGCGAAGGCGACGTTTGGATGGTGCTCGCCGAGGGAGGCTTCATGAATGACGAGAGCGCGCTGGATGAGAGGCTCGGCTCGGTCATACAACCCCTGCATGAAGTAGAGGGCGGCGAGAGTGTCGAGCGTCTGGGCGACGTTGGGATGGTGCTCACCGAGGGTTGCTTCGTAAATGGCGAGAGCGCGCTGGATGAGAGGCTCGGCCCGCTCGAAATCCCCATGCAGCAGAGAGAGCCTGCCCAGATGCTTCAGGCAAGAAGCCACCTGTGGATGTGTGCCGCCGAGCACGGTTTCTCGCAAGGTGAGCGCATGTTCGCCTTTCACCAGGGCCTCGGCGTACTTGCCGGCCCTTTGCAGCTTATCCGCCTCGTCCAACGCGGCCCGTGCCTCCACCAGCCGCGCATCCGTGGGCTCCACGCCGGCATCGCCTCCGGCGGCACTGCACAAGACGACCAGCGTCATCCATCCAATCACTCGCCACATGGCATTCCTCCAGGGGTCGTCGACCGCGGGACTACTGGCCCCCGGCCTGAGCCGTGGCGCCCTTCTGGCCTTCGTACGAGCGGTTGCGCAGCATCACCGTCTCCACGTTGAGGTCCGCGCGCCTCGCGGTGCAGCGGTCCTCCTGCCCCAACTCCACCGGCTCGCCCACGTGGAAGCGTCCCGGGCACTCCTTGAGGATCGTCTCCAGCGCCCGCCCATCCCGGGTGCGCGAGAGACACGTGGCCCCGTCAGGCCCCCAGGCCGCCTCGAAGGAGGCGCGCGCCGGATCCCATCCCGCGGAGGCCTCCCGGGTCATCGAGAGCACGCCCACCCTGTCATAGATGTCGATGATGGTGCCGTCGTGCGTGTGACTCCGGCCGTTGCCGCAGTAGTCCGCGCGAGCCATGCGGGTGCAGGCCTGGTGCAGCTCCGCCAGGGATTGTCCGCCTCGGCTGGCCCAGGGTTTGTAACCCCAGCGGATGCACTTGGTGATGACGCCGGTCTCACACGCCAGGGTCAGCTTGCCCGACACGTCGTGGTGCGCCCCGCTGGCGTCCCACACACCGCCCACCGCCATCGCCCGCGGGTCCGTCACGGTGTCGTTGGCCACGCACGGGTTCTCCCACTCCTGCGCCACCGGGTTCCACGCCTCGACGCGGTACCACACCATGTCCGGATCCTCGGGGGCGGGCTCGGCTCCGCACAGGGCGACCTCCACGGGCTTGCCCTGACTGGAGGTGCCCTGGAGCACGGTGCCCACCAGACTGGTGGCCGACTGGGGCGAGGCCACCAGGTGCCCGTTCTCCAGCCGCAGGCTCTTCACGCTGGCATCGGTGAGGAGCGGGGTGCTCAGGTCGACCGACACGAGCACGCTGCTCCGCTCGTCGCCCTGCTGCTTGGACTTCCACGTCGACCGGGTGCCCCACAGCGCCGTTCCCTGGGGCATCCGGCCGCGGTCCGAAGCATGGCTCTGGCAGCGGCGCGCGTACCGCTCGGCCTTGGACACCGGGGTCACCGGGGCCGGGCTCGCGGAGAACGCGGGCGCGGTGAACAGCAGACACACCGAGGCGACAAGGGACTTGTTCCAAGCGTTCATGAAGGCACCTCTCCGTTGGATGGGGGCGACATGCCCATCTGCGGATGAAGTACCAACAGGAGCGCGGATGGGCTGTGCGCGCTCTCACTTGCTTCGTGTGACGGCGCTCACGACCCCTGGCCGTGTCAGCGCGTGGAGACCGATGCGCAGACGCGCACGCCGATCGTGGCGTCGCGTTGGGTGGGCTCGCCCGCCGAGCGGTTGGCCACGAGCGCGACGAGCCCGTCGTAGTACCAGGCCCCACCGCGCAGGGCGATACGCCCGAGCTCCGGTGTCACGGGCCGTGTGAGCTCGTACGCGTTGCCGGCCATGTCGACGAGTCCGAAGGGGCTCGTCGACACCGGGTAGGAGCCGACCATGTCGGGCCCGAAGGCCTTGGGCTGCCGGTCGTACGTCGTGTCGATGTTGGCATCCTCGGGCAGGAGCCGGTCCCCATGCGGGTACTCGCGGCCGTCGGCGCCCCGGGCGGCGCGCTCCCACTCGTGCTCGCCGCACAAGCGCGCCCCTGGCAGACGTCCCGAGCGGTCCAGCCAGAAGAAATAGCCCACCAGGTCCTCGGCGGAGACACCGGAGAGGGGAAACAGGCGCCAGTCGGCGGTGTCGCGTTGGGGGCGGGCGGAGTAACGGAAGGTCTCTCCCTCCCGAGCGGTGAGGACGTCGTCGGACGCGCGATGGAAGGAGAAGACCCAGCCCGCGCCGCGCTGATGCCGCAGGGTGATCGCCCCGAAGGCGCCCATGCGTGGCTGCTCGAGGAGGCGTCTGGCCGCCGCGTCCGGCGGGAGGCTGTCCAGGTAGGTCACCCAATCGCCGAAGGTCACCTCCGTCCGGCCGATCAGGTATCCCTCGTCGAAGCAGGAGCGGTGCAGGGGGGTGCTGTGCAAGAACTTGCGGATCTTCTCCGGCTCGGCGGTGCCCAGCAGGAAGCAGCCGGGCGGGATGTAGGCGTAGCCGGAAGGCACGCGGGTGGGGAGCACGAGGTGGACGCGCTCGCTCTTGCCCCGGGTGAGGAGCAGGGGCAGGCCGACCGGAGCGCGGCCGGGCAGGGTGAGGTGGAGGAGATAGGAGCCCGCGGGCAGCTGCGCGCGGGTGAGGGGCGTCGGGCCGAGGTTCGGGCCAGGCTCGAGGCGCAGCACCCCTCGCGCGTCCGGGAGGTAGCGCTCGACCTGGATGCTCGCCCCCGGGGGCTCGGTCACGAGCTCGAGCTCGGCCGGGGCCGAGAGCCGCTGCCTCCACTTGTCCCCGTCGCCCGCGCGGTCGATCAACTGCTTCAGGCGCCGCATCAGCTCGTCGCGCGCTTGCTGCTGGTGGAAGTCCTCGGCCAGGAGCATGCGCTCATGGGTGACCTCGATGAGGAGCCGTCGCGCCTCCCCATGACCGTACTCACGCTCGAGCGCCTTCTCGAGGGATTGGTCGGCGCTGACCAGGGCCGTGTTGCTCTTCTCGAGCAGGTCGAGCGCCTCGGCCCACCGTCGTTCGGCGCTCTGCCAGAGCTCGTGAGGGCTGGAGGAGGCTACCGGGCTGAAGGACGCGGGAGACCGGTTGTCGAACAGCGCGAGCGCCTCCTCGCGCCGGGCCCGGGCCTGCTCTCCCAGGGCGCGGCCCTCGTCGAGCGCTTGCTTCGCGGTGCCCATCGCCGCGGCGACGAAGCGCGCGTCCTCGCGGTACGCCTGCAGGCGCAACCCTCCATAGAGGGCGGCGAGGGAGAGCACCCCGAGGAGCACGGCCAGGGTCTGGCCCCACCGCTGGAGGCTCAAGGCACGGCGAGAGGCCTGCAGGAAGGCGTGCTCACGGGGGCCCAGGCTCGTGGGCGCGAGCGGGCGTGTCTCGTCGAGCTGCCGCTGCCCCCACAGGGCGTCCCTGGCGTGTCCCAATCGCTCCCACTCGGCGCTCGCCTCCTCCACGCGCTGGCGCACCGCGCGATGGCCGATGTCGTCGTCGAGCCAGTTGCGCAACGTGCCCCAGCTGGTGATGAGCGAGTCATGGGCGATGCCGTAGCGGGCCTTGCCACCCGTGGTCCTGGCGTGGAGGAGCCGGCCCTCGATGAGCGCGTGAAGGGCGGCGCGGGAGGCGTCGTCCGAGGCCGCGACGAGCTCCTCCTCACCGCGCTCTCCGCGCGTGCCCTCCGCGGTCACGAGCTGGAGGAGCAGCCGCCGTGCCGCCTGTTGCTCGGCCGGGCGCAGACTCGCGAGCACCCCGTCGGCGTGCCGCGACAGCGCTCCGGCCACGCCGCCCATCTCGTCGAGCGCCGCCCGGGTGATGCGGGCCTGCGCCGGGTTGCGCCGCTCCCACAGCTCGGCGAGCGCGAACTGGAGCAGGGGCAGGCTGCCCATGCCTTGCGCCGTGGAGGCGACGAGCGTCTGGAGGAGCTCCTCGGACTCGAAGACCACGCCGCGGCCGCGCGCCGGGCCGACGATGGCCTCGCGCACCCCCTCGGGGGACATGGGACGGAGGATGTAGAGCGCCCGCTCGGCCTCGTCGCCCAGGCCGGGCAGGGCGCACACGCGCGTGAGGAAGTCGCCGCGCACCGCCAGCAGCACGCGCACCCCCACCGAGGGCAGGGCGAGCTCTTGGAGGATGCGGGCGAAGCGCACCGCCTGGCTGGACTCGGCCAGCGTGATGAGCTCCTCGAGCTGGTCGACGAAGAGGAGCAGGCCGCGCTTGCCCGGGTACGCCTCGCGCAGTGTCTGGCCGAGCCAGTGCGGGGTGTCCGTCAGGGCGGTGAGGAACTCCGACTCCTTCCTGCCGAGCAGTGGCGCGAGCGCGGCGGCGAGGGCCTGGAGCGGCCGGTGACCGGGCCAGAGCGTGACCGTGTAGACTTCACGGCCCTCGTCCACGGCGTTGGCGGCTGCCCGGGGGAGCACCCCGGCACGGCACAGCGAGGACTTGCCGACCCCGGAGTCTCCCGCGACGAGCGTCAGGGATTGGTTGCGCAAGCGCTCGAGCACGGTGCGGATGTCGGCGTCGCGTCCGAAGAAGAGCGCCCGATGCTCGGCCTCGAAGGGCGCCAGGCCCCGGTAGGGATTGCCCTCGGCGAGCGGCGTGGCGGCGTGGAGCTGCTCGAGTCGCTCCAGGGCCTCGCGCAGCAGGTCGGCCGAGGCGAAGCGTTCGGCCGGGTCGGGCGCGAGGCACCGCAGGATGATGGCCGCGAAGTCCGGATCCACGCCCCGCTCGAATTCGGGCTTGGGGTTCTTCTCCGGAGAGGCACGACGCGGGAGCCTGCCCGTGCACAGCTTGTAGAGGGTCAGGCCGAGCGAATAGAGGTCGCTCTGGGGGGTGGCCGGCGCGCCGCGGAGGACCTCGGGCGCCATGTAGTGGGGCGTGCCCGCGGGCGGGTGCGCACCGGCGGAGCGCGAGGACTCGCCCGGCTCGAACTGCTCGGCCAGCCCGAAGTCGAGCAGCTTCACCTCGCCCCCATCGGTGACCAGGGCGTTGGAGGGCTTGATGTCCCGGTGGAGCACGCCCTGCCGGTGGGCCGCCGCGAGCCCCCGGGCCAGGCCCACGCCGAGCGTGAGGACCCGCCGCCAGGGAATGGGGAGGGCGAGCTCCGCGAGGGTCCGGCCGGCGACGTACTCGGAGACGATGTACGGGTGGTCGCCGACCGCGCCGACGCGAAACACGGTGACGACGTTGGGGTGCTGCAGGCGGGCGATGGCGCGCGCCTCCGTCTCGAAGTACTCGCGCACCAGGGGCTCGGGTTGGCCCGAGGCGATGAACTTCACCGCGACGGGGCGTCCCAGGGAGGTGTCGTGGGCGAGATAGACGACGCCCATGCCACCGCGAGCGAGCATGCGCTCCAGGCGGAACTCGTTGAACTCGGTGGGGGGAGTCCAGGTCTCCGCCGGTGGCGGGGGTGTGTTGGGCGTGGGAGACGCTTTCGGGTCGAGCCCGGCAATCGTCTCGGTCCGGTCCTCCGGAGCGTCCTTCGCATTTGGCGGACCCATGGAATCGATGACCTCAGTCTTTCAGAATCCGTTGAGCCAAGTCGAGCGGCCCATACCGGGCAGCCGGTCAGCAGAAAGCAGCCGGGCAGGCTTGCCGTTCACGGTGGTCCGGGTCCATCGAACGCAGAGGCGTATCCCGGCCCAGCGCGATGAAGGGGGCCCAGTAGTAGGGGTGGGGTCGAGTCCCGCGCAGGGCGCGCATGGCCTCGCGCAGGGCCTCGGCCCGGCCCTTACCGGCACGCAGGTGGTGGTAGTAGTCCTCCATGAGCAGGCGGGTGGTCTCGTCGTTGACCTTCCAGAGGCTCGACACCACCGTCTCCGCGCCCGCGATGAAGAGCGCGCGGCGCAGGCCGTAGATGCCCTGCCCGAGCTTGACGTCGCCTCGGCCCGTGTCGCAGGCGGAGAGGACGACGAGCTGCGTGCCCCAGAGGTCGAGGCTGGCGAGCTCGAGCGCGGTGACCAGGGTGCCAGAGCTGTTGGAGGCCGCCGCGTGGGTGTTGGCGAGGACCAGGCCGGAGCGGAGCAGTGGATCAGTCGGGTTCCGCGAGGAGATGCCGCCCCCGAGGGCGCCGACGTGGATGAGGGCACGGGCACCCTCGGGAGCCGCGGTGTTCTCCTGGAAGAAGCCATGGGTGGCGATGTGGAGGACCCCGGGTGCGGCCTGCTGGAGCAGGCGCTCCTTGGTCGCCTCGGGGCCGAGGAAGAGCTGGGCCTGGGGCATCAGACGCTGGATGGCCAGGGCTTCATGGCGGGTGCCGGGGATGGGAGCCCAGCGGTATTCGGTCGGGGACGTGTGTGGCGTGGAGGGCGGGGCCTCGAGGAGTGGATCCGCCATGACGACGACCGAGCGTGAAGGCGGGGGAGACTGGGGGCGGGGCAGCAGGTCCCTGCCAGAGGTGAGATAGGAGAGGTCGAAGGACTCGATGAGGAAGTGGTGGCCATCGTGCAGCGCATCGAAGGGGACCAGGCCGAGCTGGCCGTCTGGCGCGATGAAGAGGCGGCGGACATCGCCCAGGAGTGGCAGCAGCGGTTGGAACGCCAGGGCGTAGAGGGTCTGGGCGGGGAGCTGGTAGGCGGCATCACGGCTGGCGAGGGCGTTGCACAGGTCCGAGGTGGCCAGGTCGATGGGCGCCGCGGGTCCCAGGTCGAGGGCGCGGGTGCGTCCACTGGGAAAGAGCACCAGGACCAGGTAGCGGAGCTGACCGGAGTCCTCCGCGTAGGCGACGAACTCGACGAGGGCCGCTTCCTGGGGGAGGGCGGCGGCGACACGCTTGACCATTTCGGCGGGAGGCGGAAGGGCGATGAGCGCGCGCAGGGGGGCCGCACGCCTGGCGAGGGCGGTCTCACGCATGTCGGCCTGGGAGGCGAGCTCCTCGAGGCGCCGTTGGTACTCGGAGGGGGGAAGCAGGCCGGGGCCCCGGAGCGTCAGCGTGGCGAACTGGGAGCGCAGGGCGCGCAGTTGCTCGAAGTGCTCGCGGTCCTGGGCGCCGAGGTCGTGGTTGAGGATGCGAGAGGTGTTGGCGGTCTCCTCGATGGAGCGGCCCTTGCGCAGCAGCACGGCGGTCAGGGCCAGGTGCCGCACGCGCGCATCGTCCGGATGGGCCCGGAGCAGGGCATGGATTCGCGCTTCATCGTTCCGGAGGAGGTGCAGGAGACTGGTGTGGCGGGACTCGGAGAGGTCGAGCGCCTCGGTGCGCAGGTATTGCTCGGAGAGGGTGAAGGCGCGCTCGAGGAGCGGTCTGGCATGGGCTGCTTTTCTTTGCCGCAGGAAGATCTCGCCCAGCTGGTTGAGGCTCGCGGCCACCTCGGAATGATTGTCACCCAGCGTGGCCTCACGCAGCGTGAGCGCATGTTGGCTGTGATTGAGGGCCTCGGTGTACCTGCCGGTCTCGATGAGCCAGTTGGCCTTGTCGAACGCCGCCCGCGCCTCCAGCAGCCTGGCCTTCGCTCGCTCCTCTTCGGCCGCGGTGTTCGCGGCATGAACCAGGGCGGCCAATACCATCCATCCGAGCGCTCGCCACATGTCATCCCCCCCCGTGTGCCTCGAGGCTGCTGCCCCTCGAGAATTGGGTGATGATGAAAAATTACAGTGGGCGCGCGAGTGGCGCTGTGAGGGTCATCACTGTCTTTGTATGAGATTGCTCACCAGCGGACGCGCACGCCTGTGCGAAAAGAGTATCGTCCGTATGTGCTCACGCCGTTTCCTTCCCAGCCTGGAGATTCCAGCATGAAGAAGCTCATTGCCGTCTTCTCATTCGTCGCCAGTACCGCCTTCGCCGCTCCGCCATCCGACACGAAGACTCCTGCCCCGGTCCAGAAGGCTGGCACCGCCAAGGTCGAGGGCACCCAGGGGAAGTCCGATGCCATGAATACGGCGACTGCTCAGCCCGGGGCGAACGACTCCGTCGCGGCGGAGGAGAGCAGCGGGGAAGGCGGCAAGGGGAAGGGAAAAGGCAAGGGAAAGGGAAAAGGCAAGGGGAAGGGAAAGGGAAAGGAAGAGGGACAGGAGGAGTAGAAACGCCGATGAGTGTGGAACCCGTTCCGATCCATCCCTCGCGAGTCCTCTATCCGGCGGTGGCGCGCCGTCTCCAGGCCGCCGGGGTGACACCGTGGATGCGCCGGAACAGGCGGATGAAGTGGGTTGCGTCCGCGTAGCCCACTCGCTCGGCGATGATGTCCACCCGCTCGTCCGTGCCCCGCAGGCGCCGCCGGGCCTCGGCCATGCGGTACTCCAATATCCACTCACCCACCGTGCGGCCCGTCTCCTGGCGCACCACGGCGGCCACGTGGGGACCTGACCGTCCGAGCGCCCGGGCCACGCTCGCCAGGGACAGCGGCTCCAGGCAGTTCGCCTCGATGTGCGTGAGCGCCTGCCGGGCCAGGCTCAGTCCCGGGGGATCGGGCATGCGCGGCGGTGTGGCGATCCGCTCCAGCTCCACGAGGATGAGCCGCAGCAGCGCCGCGCAGGCTTCCTCCTGGCCTCGCTCCTCGTGGAGTAGCTCCTCCTCGAGGAGCTTCATCCATCCCTCCAGTCGCTTGCGCTGGGCGGCCGAGGGCTTCAGCACCGGATGGCATCCGCTCCTCACGCGAAGCAGGGGGCCGAGCTTCAATCCCCGCTCGCTGCCCCAGCCCTCGTCGGAGGGAAAGGCCTCGGGGTGGAAGGCGAGTCCCCAGCCCTCCATGTCCTGGAAGTGGGAGGCGCCGTGCGGATCTCCCGGGGGGATGAGGTGCACATCCCCCTCGTTCAGCACCTGCTGCCCCGCGTGCCGCACCTTCGTCTGCCCGCGGGTGATGAGCATGATGACGGCATACGAGTGGGTGGTCATCCCCCGGGCCGGGCTGGAGGAGATCGGCCCGTAGCGTCCCACCCAGATGGGGAGCTGGTGGCGCTCGAACTTCTCCCACGAGGGGGGGCGGTTCCTGGGCTCCTCAAAGACTCGGCGCGAGGGCATCATCACCGTCGTAGCCTCTCTCCGGGCACTGGCTCAACCCCCTCGCGTGGCGTTCTCCATGTTGAGGGAGTGGTTCATCATGTAACCGGCCATGGCCCCCGCCGAGGCCCCGACGAGCGCGCCTTGCAGCAGCGTCGTGAGGTCCCCCGCCGCGTGGATGCCGGGGACCGAGGTCTGCTTGTGGGGCTCGTCCACGCGCACGAATCCCTGCTCGTCCAGCGCGAGTCCGAGCTGCCCCACGAGCTGTTGCACGAGCGGGGTCTGGCGTTGGGGCGGCCGGGCGAAGAGCACCTGGCGCGCCACTCGCGCTCCATCCTCCAGCTCCACCGCGTGGAGGTGTTCCTCCCGGACGAGCAGCTGGCGGATGCGCCGCTCCTCCAGGCGGACCCCCGCGTGCTCCAGGCGCGACCGCTGCTCGGGAGGCACCGCGAGGGCTCCATTCGTGAAGACCACCACGTCCTTCGACCAGCCCGTCACGAACAGGCCGAAGTCGAGCATGTGCTCGTCCGTCGCGAGCACTCCCCAGGCCTGGTCGCGCACCTCCCAGCCGTGGCAGTAGGGGCACTGGAAGATGCTCTTGCCCCACAGCTCGCGGTAGCCGGGCAGGTCCGGCAGCACATCCACCATGCCCGTGGCGAGCAGCACCCGCCGGGTCTCCACGACTCGGCCTCCCTCCAGGCCCACCCGGAAGCCCGAGTCCAATCGCTCCACCGAGAGGACTCGCACGTTCTGGTACTCGACGTCATAGGGGCGGAGCTGCTCGCGGCCGATCCGCCGGAACTCCTGGGGAGGCGTTCCATCGCGGGTGACGAAGCCTTGGATGTGCTCGGCCGCGGCGTTGCGGGGCGTTCCCGCGTCGCAGAGCAGCACCTTCTTCCGGGCGCGGCCCAGCACGAGCGCGGCACTCAGGCCCGCGGGGCCTCCTCCGACAATCACCACGTCCTTCGAGTCCATGTCCCTCATCCTCCGGAGGAACAAGTACGCAGGGGCCTGGTGGGTCTGTAGGGCGGGTTCTCAGGTGGAATCGGCGGATCGGCGGGTGCCGGTGGCGCCTGTTCCCCACCGGTTCTCCCAGACCAGCGCCTCCAGCGGCCGGCGCGAGTCCCAACCCTCGAGCTCCAACATCGGCCGCTCATAGAAGGCATCGACATGGCCCAGGCACAAGATGGCGATCGGCTCGCTGCCTTCCGGTGCGTCCAACAGCTTCGCCAGCTCGGCGGGCTCGAACAGCGAGACCCATCCCATGCCAATGCCCTCGGCCCTCGCGGCGAGCCAGAGGTTCTGGATGGCGCAGCTGGCGGAGGCCAGGTCCATGTTCGGCAGGGTGCGCCGGCCGAAGACATAGCGCTCGCGCTGGTCCGTCAGCGCGACGACCCAGAGCTCGGGGCACTCCCGGATGCCCTCCACCTTGAGGCGCATGAACTCCTCGCCGCGCGGGCCCAGCGCCTCGGCGGTCCGGACGCGCTCCCGGTCGACCAGTCTGGCGACCTCTCCCCGAAGTGCTTCATCGGTGATGCGGATGAAGCGCCATGGCTGCATGAAACCCACGCTCGGCCCGAGGTGCGCCGCGTGGAGCAGTCGCGCGAGGACCTCTTGCGCGATGGGCTCGGGCCGGAAGTGGCGCATGTCACGGCGCTCGCTGATGGCCTTGTAGACGGCTTCGCGCTCGGCGGGGGAAAAGCGGTGTTTCGTCATGGCGCGAAGAGATACTTCGTTCCAGACGGCTCGCGGTGCACGGACGTGCTGGAGCGGAATCCGAGAATGCCCGCCTGCCCGACCCCGGTGGACGATGTCGCCGCCCGCTCGCGTGCACACCGTCGCGAGGCCAGCGGTCCGCGGGCGTGAAGGAGGGGGACGGCGTGAAGAGCGAGTGGGGACTCGGGGTCGCCGTGTGTCTGGCGCTCGTCGGTTGCGACATGGGGAGGGAGTCACCGGAGTCCGCGTGGCCTTCCTCGGTCCAGGCAGGGGCCATGCGAGAGGAACGCGGCGCCACGCGCCACGCGCGTCCGGTGGCGGGCGCTGTCTTCGGGCGCACCGTCGGCGTGGACCGCAAGGGCAACACCTTCGTCTCGCTCACCTACGAGCGCGGGGGCGTGGACCTCGGTGGTGGCGCGCTGCCCGGCGAAGCGGGGCTCGCGCTGGCGAAGTACGCGCCGGGGGGCAAGCACCTCTGGTCACTCGGCTTTCCCACCTATACGGGCATCCGCCCCACGGTGTCCGCCATGGCGGTGGATGCCTCGGGCAACCTCTATATCGCCGGGGAGCACCGCGAGCCCTCGCTGAGCCTCGGCGGCGAGCCGGTGCCCTCGGGGCCCTTCCTGGCGAAGTACGCGCCGGATGGCACGCACCTCTGGTCCCACCCCGCGGCACTGCCGGGCGTGACGCTGCTCCCCCCGAGCGCCCTGGCCCTGGACGAGGAGCACGGGCACCTCGTGGTGGCGGTGAACTTCCTCGATCCGGGGCGCGCCATCGGGAGCGCGCTCGTCGGCCGGGTGCGGGTGGAGGATGGCGGGGTGCTGTCGCTCGAGCCCGTGGTGCGCTGGGGCAGCCTGTCGGTGACGTCGCTCGGGCTGACGGCCTCGGGCCACATCGCCGTGGCGGGCTTCTTCGAGGGCAAGGTGGACCTCGGGGGCGGCCCGCTCTCCACGGCGCTCCGGCGCACGCCGTTCATCGCCCGCTTCACCCCGGACATGCGCCACGTGTGGTCGCGCGGCCTGTCGGGCGCCGAGGGCGTGGCCACGGGTGTGGCGGTGACGTCGGGGCGCGTCGTCGTGGTGGGAGAGTACTCGGGGGCCTTCACCTTCCGGGGGCAGGCGCAACCGGCGGACGGGAAGGACGCCTTCATCGCCGCATATAATGATGAGGGCCAGGAGGTGTGGACCCGCCACTTCGCGGAGAGCGCCACGGCGGTGGCGGTGGACGAGGAGAACCGCGTGGTGGTGGTGGGGCAGTACTGCCCGGGAGACGACGCGGGAGGCCCGAGGCTGCCCACGCGCGCGAAGGGCGGGGCGGACAACCACCTCTTCGTGGTGAAGCTCTACCAGGGTTCCGGGGGGCACGAGTGGTCGCGAGGCCTCCTCTCGGACGGCGTGCTGCGCGCGAGCGCCCTGGCGGAGACGCGCGCGGGGGAGGGGGTGATCCTCTCCACGGCCCAGGGCTCGGTCGACGTCGGCACCGGGCGAATGTCGGTGCCCCCCGACTCCGCCGTCCTGCTGCGGCTCGGCCGGTAGGCCACCCCCACGAGGGGTGAGGGTGAGCCAGACTCCCAGGCGTGATCGTCTCGGGCGGCGAAACTCAAAATCCCGGATTCCGATAATCTCGGACGGACGGATTTTCCCGACAATGAGCAGGGCCTTTTCGCGCCTGGGAGTACCGAGCGATGACCACGATCAGCGGCAACGGAAGCGCGGCGGCAGCTGCGGCGGCGGCGGCAGCGGCCAGAGCGAGGGCCGAGGCGGAGGCCCGTCGCCGTGCGGCGGCGGAGGCGGCGCGGAAGGCAGCCGAGGCGGCGCGGAAGGCGGCGGCGGAGGCGGCGAAGAAGGCCGCCGCGCAGGCAGCGAAGGCGGCGGCGGCGAAGAAGGCGGCCGAGGCGGCGAAGGCGGCGGCGGCGAAGAAGGCGGCCGAGGCGAAGAAGGCTGATCCAAAGAAGGATCCGGCGGCGGCGAAGAAGGCCCACGAGGAGGCGAAGAAGGCCCACCAGGAGGCCGTGGCGAGCCAGAAGGCGGCCGAGGCGGCCCAGAAGGCGGCGGAGCAGGCGAAGGCCGAGGCCGTGAAGACGGCCCAGGTGGCCCAGAAGGCGACCGTGGAGGCCAACGAGGCCGCCAAGGCCGAGGGCAAGCCCGAGCCCTTCCCGCTGCGCAACGAGCTGCAGAAGACCGGCTTCGAGGCGGCCAACGGCGGTGATGCCAGCGCGAAGCTGGGTGGCGCCTCCGGTCCGTCGACGAAGGAGCTGCAGTCCCAGCTCGACGCCAACAAGGACTACGAGCGGCTCGCGCAGAAGCCGGAGACGCGCCAGGCGCTGGACAAGCTGGGCATCAAGGATGGCAGCGGGCTGAAGGATCTGGGCGAGAAGCTGGTGCGCTCGGCGGACGGTGACGCGGCGCGCGATGCCGCCACCACGAGGCTGGAGGACGCGCGCAAGGGCACGGAGCCCAAGGCGCTCGCGGACATCCTCCAGGCCGCGGGCAAGGCGGCGGGCGGCGAGGCCGCCAAGGTCGTGGACCAGAAGTTCGCCGAGGCGGTGGCGGGCGGGAAGACGCCTCGCGAGGCGGCCCTGGCGCAGAAGGCCGACGCCATCCCCGAGGAGACGAAGAAGGGCCTGGAGAAGCTGGGCGTGAAGCCGGAGGAGTACGCCGGCGCCAGCAAGAAGGCCCAGGAGCACCTGGCCGCCGCCGGTGATGCCGCGGTGAAGGGCAAGCCGGAAGAGGCCCTCTCGCACCTGAGCGACGCCGCTTCCGAGGGCTCGCGCGCGCTGGCGGAGAAGGGCCTCGCGGCGCTGGCCGAGCAGGCGAAGCCGGGCCTGGGCCGCGAGCTGCTGAAGGACCCGAACGTGGCGAAGCAGGTGCTCGACGACAAGGGCACCAACGCGGCGCTCGGGAAGATCCTCGGTGGGGACCCCAAGGCGAAGCTGGAGGGCCTGAAGGACCTGACGCGCGACGACGCGCTGCGCGACACGGCGCTGAAGGCGGCCAACAAGGACACGGACATCCAGGCGTCGCTGAAGAAGGCGGGCCTGGAGGCCAAGGACCTCGAGAAGCTCGGCAAGGGCGCCGAGGGCGTGCTCGACGCGGTGGGCCAGCTCGAGGCCGGCCACTCGGACAAGGCGCTGGGCTCGCTGCGCGACGCGCTGAAGGCCAACCCCGAGCTCGCCCAGGGCGAGGTGGCCAAGAAGCTCCTCGGCAAGGTGGCGGCTGGCGCCGAGGGCCTGGCGAAGGACCTGCTGTCCGACCCGAAGGTCCGCGAGAAGGTGCTCGAGGGCGGTGCGGCGGCGCTCGACGCGGTGGCGAAGCTGGCCAACGGCGAGACGCAGCTGGCGGGCCTGGCCGACCTGGCGAAGAACGAGAAGCTGCGCGACGTCGTGGCCAACGTGGCGGGCAAGGCCCAGGCGGTCAAGGACGCGCTGGCCAAGGTGGGCCTGGAGCCCAAGGACCTGCTGCACGCCAAGGACGCGCTGCCCTCGCTGCTGGACGCGGCCCAGAAGGTGGCCAACAAGGACTTCGGCGGCGCGCTCGACAGCGTGCGTGACGCGCTCCAGAAGAGCGGCCCGCTGGGCGAGAAGCTGCTCGAGGGGCTCGCCAAACAGCTCCCCGAGGGCATGGGCGTCGGCAAGAGCATCCTGAAGGACCCGGCGGTCATCCAGGAGCTCATCCACAACGACGAGGCCTTCGAGTCGGCCAAGAAGCTCCTGCAGGACGGCAAGCAGCTGGAGGGCGTGGCCGGCCTGCTGAAGAACGAGAGCCTGCGCAACGCGGTCATCGACGCGGCGGCGAAGGACGAGACGATCAAGGCGAAGCTGGACAAGGTGGGCCTGACGGCCGAGGACCTGAAGCAGGCGGGCGCGGCGGCGCCGCACCTGGTCGAGGCGGGCCGAGCGCTCATCGAGGGCAACGACTGGAAGAAGGCGCTCGACGAGCTGGGCCAGGCGGGCGGCGCGGCGCCGGACCTGCTCAACAAGCTGGGCCAGAAGATCTACGAGAAGCTCCCGGCGGGCGTGCAGGAGAAGCTCTCCAACCTGGGCATCACCCAGGAGCACCTGAAGGAAGCGGGCGCGGCGCTGCCGCACCTGGTGAACGCGGGCGAGGCCTTCGCCGCCGGCAAGCCCGAGGAGGCGCTGAAGGAGCTCGGCCAGGCGCTGCAGGGCTCGCCGGAGATCGTCTCCACGATGCTCAACAAGGTCGGCGAGCACCTGAAGCCGGGCCTGTTGAAGGACGTGCTGACGGACAAGAACCTGGTGAAGGAGCTGGTCTCGAACAAGGACCTGCACGCCTCCATCGGTCAGCTGCTGAGCGGCACGCCGGAGGGCATCAAGGAGGGCCTGCGAGGCATCTCGGCCAACGCGCCGGCGATGACGGCGATCGCCGATTCGCTGTGGAAGAACGAGGGCCTGCGTACGAAGCTGGAGAAGATCGGCTTCGAGTCGGCGGAGGACCTGGCGGACGCGGGGTCGGCGCTCGACGACATCATGACGCTGAAGGAGTCCATCGAGAACAAGGACTTCGGCCAGGCCATCGAGGCCTTCGGCGGCGTGATCAACGATCTGCCGGACGGGCTGAAGGACCGGATCGCGGACAAGCTCACGAAGACGATGAAGCTGCCGCCGGGCCTGGCGGACGTGGTGCTGCAGGGTGGAGAGGCGCTGTCGGACCCGGAGATTCGCAAGAGCCTGGGCGAGGCGGTGAACGCCTTCACGAAGGGAGACGTGCCGGGCTTCATCGAGGCGCTGGGGGCCACGGGCGAGAAGCTCGCGACGAACCACCCGGACGCGGCGGTGGGCTTCCTGGACCTGATGAGCAAGCTGCCGGGCAGCGTGGGCCGCTTCTTCGGGGACCACACGCTGAACGAGGGGCTGGTGAAGTCGGGCTCCATCTCCGAGGTGTTCCAGGCGACGCAGAAGCTGGCGTCGGGGGACATCACGGGAGCGCTGGGTGACGTGATGCAGGCGGTGGGCAAGGTCATCGGCTACGGCGAGAACTACAAGCTCGAGGTGCCGGTGTGGCCGCACAAGCCGAGCGTGACGCTGCCCTTCGGGCGAGAGGGCCTGGAGCTGATGGGCAAGCTGGCCAAGCAGTTCGTGGCGGCGCTGCCTGAGTCGGTGCGCACGACGATCGAGAAGAAGATCGCCGAGGTGGTGGCGAAGGCGGGAGGCGCGGCCATCCCGGGCGGCAGCATCATCAGCGCGATTGGCGACGGCAAGGACCTGTACGACGAGTTCAACAAGGACCCGAAGGACTGGACGAGCATCGCGCTGAAGGGCTCGGAGGTGGCGCTGGACGTCGCGGGCACCTTCGGCCTGGGACCGCTCGTGGCGCCGTTGCGCACGGTGGTGGGGACGGTCGACACGCTGCACGACGTGTCGAACATGATCCAGGACGTGAACAGCTTCGGAAAGGAGTTCGCCTTCGGGTGAACGCGGGTCAGACCCTCTCCCTCTGGGAGAGGGACGGGGTGAGGGTATAGAGGACCGCGGGCTGAACCCCGAGGTCCTCGACGCTCAGCGTTGCTTGGATCGAATGAACGCTGCGGCGGCGGTGGCCTTCTGCGAATCCGAGCCGCTGACCTCGGTCATCCTCTCCGCGGGAACACCCTTGAGGAACGCGCGGACGGTCTTCTTGGCCTCTTCGACGTAGTAGTCGTAGGTCTGGTCGTTCATGCCCAGCTTGTGGGCGCGAGCGCGCTCGTTCTGCATCTGGTCGAAGGAGAGGACGACGGCGTCTGGCTTCAGTCCGTAGGTGAGCCAGGTGACGCTGTGGAGGGCGATGCGGGACTTGCCCTGGGTGAGCTTGTCGAGGGCGGCCTGGTAGAAGGGGGCCATGCGGGGGTCGGCGCCGACGGTGTCGATCTCCAGGAGGGCCTTGCGGGCCGCGGGGTCCTCGGAGATGGCGCGAGCGATGTCATCCTGGAGGACGAGGAAGAGGTTGGCCTGGGAGGCGGCCTGCTTCATCCAGGGAGTCGGCTCGTTGATGGGAGAGGCGTCGAACACGACGATGAAGCGGTCCATGGTGGGGGCTCCAGGAGAGTCGGGCGGGGCGAGCATACACGGAGCCCCGGACGTCCCGCGACGGCACGGAGAGTGTCAGAAGCCGAGCTCCTGGAGGACGGGAGCGATCTCATTGGCCATCTGCTCGTGGACCTCGGCGGTGGGGTGCCAGTCCTCGCCATAGGGGTCGCTCACGACGGGCGAGTAGGAGAAGTAGTGGACGTTGGGGTCGTCCAAGGCGGCCACCATGTCGCCGACGTACTTCTGCATGTTCGTCCATTGCTTGAGGCCGGGCGGGTAGTTGTCGTTCATCATCGGGCCGATGGAGCAGATGATCTTCGCGTTGGGGTAGTACTCGCGCAGCTGGACGACGAAGTCCCTGTAGGCGTCCTTGAACGGCTGTTCGGGCGGGGGGTGGGGCAGCTTCGTGTTCTCGTCGACGACGTTGAAGTCGTTGTTGCCCAGGTTGATGATGATGATGTCGGGGACGAACTTCGAGGTGTCCCAGAGCGGCTTCTCCTGGCTGGGGAAGACGCGCGGGTAGAGGCCGGGGAACGTCTTGTCCCTCTCCGTGGCGCCATTGAGGTTGCGGTAGACGCCGGTGCCGGAGATGCAGGTGGTGACGACATCGGCGTCGAACCTGCGGCCGAGCAGTGAGCCGTAGGCCTTGGAGATGTCCTCGTTCTTGGAGTGGTAGCCGGTGTTGGGCTCGGTGTAGGTGGGGGCGAAGATGCGCACCTCGTTGCCGTAGCCGCAGCTGATGGAGTCGCCGATGATCTCCAGCCGCTTGGTCTTCTGGGGCGGGGGCTCCAGGATGATGCCCTGGAGGCTGAGGCCGAGGAACTGCATGTCACCGGCATAGGACTCGGTGCGCTTGACGATCTCGATGAGGTGCTCGCCCGGCTTGAGATCGCGGGCGCCCTTGTAGAAGCGCGCGTCACCCTGCTCCAGCTTGATTTTCGCCTTCGTCTCGCCGTCGACGATGACGTTGACCCAGTTGGTGTGCTCCTCGCCGCCGGTGCCCTTGTCGGCGAAGGCCACGTCCACGCCGGTGCAGTTGCACCGGAAGCGGATGGTGACACCGGGGTGGGCATACGTCGGGCCATCGAGGGTGGTGCGGTCCATGCGCCCGATGAGCTGCAGGTTGGGGTCATCCGCGGCGTAGTCGAACCAGGGCTCGAAGGGCTCGCACCCGGCCATGACGAGGACGGGCACCAGCGGGAGCAGCCAGGCGAAACGGGAGTGGCTCATCCGTGTTTCCTCCTGGACTCGGAGTATCACGAAGGAGGAGGGGAGCGTCACCCGCCGTGGGACTGGCCACTGTTCACGCGCTCGCGTTGGGTACCCGGAGGGCCGAGCTGTTCGATGTCATATCCATCCGGGTAGCTCTTGTGGTGCAACCGGGTAACAAGTTTTGGATGGCGGCGTTCTGGGAAGGCGCGGATCACGAGGCCGCGGGCGCGCAGCAGGCCCTGGACGGAGCGTTGGAGGGCGTCGGGAGGCCTGGGGAAGCCGAAGGCCTCGCGGAGCGGGTCATCCATCATCGCGTGGATGGCGGGACGGCCGAGCCGACGAAGGGGCCGGGGCAGGTACAAGCTGAGGAACAGCTCGCGCGTGGCCTCGCCGATGCGTCGGTTGGTCTCCGAGTAGCGGAAGTGGGTGCGCTCGTACTCGACGTTGAAGCGCTCGAAGGCCTCGTAGGAGGAGGGGATGTCGCGGATGTTCATCATCCGTCCCACGTTGCGCCAGAAGAACCAGGTGGCCAGTCGCTCGTGCTCGCTGTAGGGGCGCCAGCCGAAGCGGTCGATCCACCGGCGCGGCTCGAGGACGAAGGTGGAGAGGACATAGAGGTAGTCCTCGTTGGGGATGTGGAAGCGGTGGTGGAGCTGGTTCATCCGGCGGATGGCGCGCCGGCCGCGCTCGCTGTGGTAGCCGTTCTCGACGAACTCGGCGATGAGCAGCTCGGTGTCGTCGTAGCGCCGCTGGGTGCGCTGGATGAATTCGCCGGTGGTGTCGAGCAGGCCGCTGATGCTTGGCACGGCGTAGGTGCGGAAGAGGGCGAACTCGAGCGCCTTGCGGCTGTCCCAGGGGAAGTCGTGGTACCAGCTCAGGAAGAGGATGCGCTGATCATCCTTCTCCGGGTCGAGCCGTTGGATCTGCTGGAGGATGGTGCGTTGGAAGCGCATAGGGGGCCAGCAGGGCACTTAACAGGAGCGCAGGCGCGGTGCATTACGCTCCGTTGAGGAGCGGGACCCGCTTCCAGTGGGACTCGATGCGCTGCTTGAACTCCTCGGGGATGGGCAGGGTGCCGCGGAGCTGCTGCCAGGACTGGAGAGTTGCTTCCACAGCGGACTTCACGACAGGGAGGACGTTCGTGCTCTCGATGCCCAGCTTGCGAGCCAGGCGCTCGAATGCTTGCAGGGACACATCCTCGAAACGTTTGGAGCGGGCGAGGTTCAGCGCGAGCGTGTCGTTGCGGATGTACTGGAGGGTGGAGACGAGATCGTAGGCGGGCGAGAGCGTCGCGTGGATGCTGTCGGGGTAGAGCAGGGACCAGTTCTTGTGATGAGCGTCGCCGTTGCCGATGGCGATGATGAAGACGAGCCTGCGCAGGAACTCGTGGAGTGCTTCCTGGCCCGCGACGTTGAGGATGATATTGGCGATCGTCTCGTAGTTGTACTTCTTGTACTTCTCGTCCGAGTAGAGCCCGAGTACCTGGGCCATGTCCTCCATGTGGACACGGTGGCCGGGCTCGGGACGGTCGAAGCGGCGGATGGCGAAGGCGATGTTCTCGCGCAGCACGATGCCTTCGGGGAGCCCCTCGAGGTTGGCGACCTCGAACAGGCCGATCTCGGGAACCTCGATGCCCGCGGCCCGGGCCCAGGTCATCATCGAGTATTCGTTCTCCGGGACGCGGTCGTAGCGGTTGTCGGGCAGCTTGACGATCCAATCTCCCCCCCGCCCGCCCACGGGCAGGGTCATGCCCCGGTCCCTGCGCAGCATGGAGAATTTGAGCTGCACCCCGGCGAGAGAGAACCGGAGTTGCTCCTGCTCGGGCACCTGCGTGCTTGGGGCCTGGGCCTCCGCCGCGAGCCTGGAGTCGTCCCAGGCCAGGGGCGTAGCGGGGGTGACGACGACAGCTCCGGGAAGATCCTCACCGAGCCGGGCGATGAGGAAGAACTCCCGGTGCTTGGAGATGCCTTCCTTCTCCGCGATGAGCTCACGGAGAGGTCCCTCGGGAAGGAGATTGGAGAAGAAGGGGGGAAGGCGCATTCGACTGCTGTGTCGCCGGGTGAGGTCTTCCTCGAAGGTCTGCCCCAGTACGGGCCGCGGGTAGCGTTGCCGGTACTCCTCGGAGATGACGAACTCCGAGACCTCGTCGGCCAGCAGCGTCAGGGTCCCCACGTGGATGTTCTCGAGCCGGACCTCGAGAACCCCGAGCTCTTCGCGAGTGGGCCGCACCTCAGTCCTCCTCGTCGGAGACGATCATCGATCGGAGGGAGCCGTGGTCCGCGGCTTCCCAACGGGCGCGCGAGTCCAGGAAGCGGCGGATGTGGTCTGTCAGGAGGTCGCCTCGCAGCTCTACGAACGAAGTGAAGTCCTTGTGGTGGAGCGCATCGATGGCACCGGGCGGAACGGCATGGCTCTGGAGCACCTCGGGCGCCATGGACAGAGCGGATCGAAGCAAGGAGTACAGGGGCGGGTCGGCCACGGGTGGATGGATGAGCCGATTGGCGAGGGTGTCCTGCGAGTAGAAGGTGATGCTCCAGTCGGGACTGCTGGTCTTGGAGAGGATTCGCGCCGACGGGAGGATATGTGGAAGGGCGGCGGCACCCTCCCGTTCCAGGAGCGCGGGGACATCGAGGAGCTGACCGCTTCGCAAGTCACGGGGTTGGAACGAGAGCAGTGCGTTTGCCTCGACCTTGGTGCGGAACGTCGTGAGCTTGAAGGTGTCGAGCCGGATGTGCAGGTCGGCGCGATACATGCCGGGCGGGTGCAAGAAGGTGAGCAGCTCCTGGAGGGTCTTCTCCTCGTCGGGTCCGATGGATTGCAGGTCGTTGCGGATCGACGTGAGACGGAGGGTTTTGAAGAACAGGTTGGCGATGACGCGCCAGAACCAGCGGGAGAGCAACTCCCGCGAGCGGGGTGAGGGCTGGGGATGGAGGTGGAAGAACCGGGCCAGCGGGACCAGAAGGAGCTTGTGGGGCAGCAGGAGGACATGGGGAATGCCCGCGTCGCGCTTGAGGAAGACGATTGCCGCGCGCAGGGCCTGCTCTGTCTGCCTCAGTGTCTCGGGCATGCTGCCTTCGCCCTGGAATTGCTGTTTGAAGTCCTTGTTGATGTCGAGCCCGCGCACGGCGAGCACGGACTTGAGCAGCCACTCCTCCTCGATGGTGCCGAATCCCAGCTCCCGCAGATTCTCCGAGAGCGCCTGCAGGTCGGAGGGTTGCTCCTCGTTCCGGGTGCCGTGGAGGGCGTTGAAGACTTCCGCGCGCGTCAGGGGTTTTCCCGCGGAGTTCAGCCGCCCGAAGATGACCCGGAGGACCTCCTGGTCGTCGGTCTCGACGATGTACGCGGGAGCCTGGTACTCGCGGATGGCCTTGCCGAGCTTCATCGCCGCCCGGGTGTGATGGGGATTGTCGGCCCGGCCCGGGTAGCGGTCCAGCCAGTCGAGGAGCTGCTCACTGTCCAGCACCCTGTTCATGGGCAGCCAGTAGGGGGGAGGGGTTGCGCGTCTGGCGAGCCGGACGAACTCCTCCTGCTCCAGGTCGAAATAGAGCGCGAAGTCGTCGTGTGCGGCGTCCCCTTCCAGGGGAGGGTGCAGCAGGACGCCGGTCAGCGCGGTGATGCGCTGCTGTCCATCCACGGCCCACAAGGCCTGTGCGGTCTGGGGTGCGTCGATCTTCACCGGACCGAAGTGGAGGACGGTCGCGGGCGCTTCCCGCTTCCAGAAGAGCAGTGTGCCGATGGGGTAGCCGCGATAGACGCTGTCCAACAGGTCTCGAACGTCGTTGGCCTTCCAGCGGAGCCGTCTCTGGAACTCGGGAACGCGCACCTCCCCCCGGCGGACGCGGTCCAGCAGATCCTCGATGCTGAATGCGGTGGCCTGGGGCCGCCGTGAGAGTGGGGTGGGGGGTGGCATGGTGCTCCCTACGGACGGTCTGTAGCACGGCTCCGGACAGCCTCAAGGTGCAGGAATTGCGCTGGGTGCGCGGCCACGCAGCCTTTGCGCCGTGCGCCTGGGCGCTCCCGAGGGGGCACGGGTGGGAACGACCATTGCACCAAGCCTGGGTATCTGACCCAGGAGTGGAACCATGAGCAAGATCCAGCGAATCCTCGTGCCGGTCGACTTCTCCGAGACCTCGAAGAAGGCCCTGGAGTACGCGTACTTCATCGCCAACCGCTTCGACGCGAAGCTGGACGTGCTGCACGTGTGGCGTCCGTCGGAGTACGCGGGGGACGAGATGGTGGTGCTGACGCGCAGCGAGCCCGAGCTCACGCTGTCCACGTTCCTGCGCAACCACGCGGACCAGCAGCTGTCGGGCTTCCTCCAGGGCGTGCCGCACTCGAAGCAGCTGCTGGAGTCGGGTGAGCCGGCGCAGGTCATCGCGAAGGTGGCTGGCGAGGGCGGGTACGACCTCATCATCATGGGAACGCACGGGCGCACGGGCCTGTCGCACATGATGATGGGCAGCGTGGCGGAGAAGGTGGTGCGGATGGCGCCCTGCCCGGTGCTCACGTACCGCACCCCCGAGAAGAAGTAGCCCGCCCGGCCGTGAAGCGGGGAGGGAGCCGGTGCGTCCGGCGGCCCTCCACGGTTGAGCTTGCGAGGAAGCGCGCCCGGGACGAGAGTGCGGACAGCCCTCTCTTCCCGGAGTCACGACGTGCCCTCGGCCCTCCCCCTGTCCGCCGCACTTCTGTCCCTGCTCACCGCCGCGCCGAAGGCGCAGGCTCCGGTGGCCGCTCCGAAGGACCCGGGCCCCTCGCCACAGGTGGCGGCGCAGCTCATCGGGGCGGCGCTCTCGGAGGGCCGTGCCTACGCGCGGCTCGCGGAGCTCACCGATGGCATTGGCCCGCGCCTGTCCGGCTCCGAGGGCGAGAAGGCGGCGGTGCAGTGGGCGAAGCGGAGCTTCGAGGCCGATGGGGTGAAGGTGTGGCTGGAGCCGGTGAAGGTGCCGCGCTGGGTGCGAGGCGAGGAGAGTGGCCGGGTGCTCGCCTCGGAGCGCTTCCGTGAGCACCCGCTGGCCCTGCTGGCGCTGGGAGGCAGCGTGGGGACGCCCGCCGAGGGTGTCACGGGCGAGGTGCTCGAGGTGCGCTCGCTGGAGGAGGTGGCGGGGCTGGGCGAGAAGGTGAAGGGGAAGATCGTCTTCTTCAACCACGCGATGGCCGAGGCGGCGGATTACGGCAAGTACGCCGGGCTGCGGACGCGGGGCGCGTCGGTGGCGGCGAAGTCGGGGGCGGTGGCGGTGCTGGTGCGCTCGCTGGCGACGGCGTCGCTGCGCTCGCCGCACACGGGGGCGATGCGTTACGACGAGGGCGTGCCGCAGATTCCGGCGGCGGCGGTGTCGGTGGAGGACGCGGAGCTGCTGCACCGGCTGGTGGCGGGCGGGCCGGTGAAGGTGGAGTTGAAGCTGGGGTGCCAGACGCAGCCGGACGCGGACTCGTTCAACGTGGTGGCCGAGGTGAAGGGCCGCGAGAAGCCGAAGGAAGTGGTGCTGCTGGGAGCGCACCTGGACTCATGGGACGTGGGGACGGGCGCGCACGATGACGGCGCGGGCGTGACGATGGTGATGGAGACGGCGAGGCTGCTCGGGAAGCTGAAGCCAGCGCCGAGGCGCACGGTGCGGGTGGTGCTCTTCGCGAACGAGGAGAACGGGCTGCGGGGAGGCAGGGCCTACGCCGAGGCGCACGCGGCGGAGCTGGGCACGCACGTGGCGGCCCTCGAGATGGACTCGGGGGGAGGCAGGCCCCTGGGCGTGACGTTCCGGGCGGGCCCTGGGGGCGAGGAGCTGGTGCGTCCCTGGCTGCAACCGCTGGAGGCGCTGGGGGCGGGGGTCATCCTCGCGGGGGAGGCGGGGGGAGCGGACATCTCGCCGCTGATACCGGCGCGGGTGCCCTTCGTGGGGGTGAGGGTGGACAGCAGCCGCTACTTCGACGTGCACCACTCGCATGCGGACACGCTGGACAAGGTGAACCCGAAGGACCTGGCGCAGAGCACGGCGGCGCTGGCGTGGGTGAGCTACGTGCTGGCGGAGGTGCCGGGGGTGTTGCCGCGACCCGAGGCCCCGCCGGCCGCGCCGCCGACGACGCCCAAGCCCGCGGCGCCGTGAGTTTCAAATCAAAACAACGAGAACAACCCCCCAACACCAACACCAACACACCAACCCCTCTCCCTCCGGGAGAGGGACGGGGTGAGGGTATCGAGAACCCCGGGTTCCCACCCGTGAGAGTGGAGAAGACATGAGCAAGAACCCGGACCCGGAGGATCGCCGAATCCCCCGCGAGGGTCAGCTGAAACAGGAGCACCGGGAGTCCATCCTGCGAGCGCTGAAGGAGACACACGAGCGCGTGCACGAGGCGTATCCGGACCGGGCGAGCCCGAGGCTGTCACAGGGCTGGGTGGACCGGAGGAGGCTGCTGCTGGTGGACCTGGCGCTGCACCTCTGTGAGGAGGCGGTGAAGGGAGAGACGGTGGGGACGCGCGAGCTGGCGGAGCGGGTGCACTCGGTGCTGTTCGTGGCGAAGGATCTGGCGCCGGGGCACGCGATCGAGAAGGCGGCGGAGTTGGTACTCGAGGCGCTCGGAGAGGGGGAGCCAGGACTCCAGGTGGATTGACCGTGTATGCCCCCTCTCCCTCTGGGAGAGGGCTGGGGTGAGGGTCTTCGCCGCTCAGTACCCCGGGGGCTTGCGAAACTCCCCGGTGACCTCCGAGAGGGCCTCGCAGACGGCGAGCAGCTCCTCGTCCTGCCACCTGCGGCCGACGACCTGGATGCCCAGGGGAAGGGGCGAGTCCACGAGCCGGGTGAGGGGAAGCACGACGACGGGGTGGCCGGTGAGGTTGAACACGGAGGTGAAGGCGCAGGTGCCGGTGATGTAGGGGACCTGCTGTCCGTCCACGTCGATCCACTCGCCACTGCGGCGGTGGGTGAAGGCCTGTCCGACGGTGACGGGGCACAACCAGGCGTCCCATTGGGACAGGAAGGCCTCGACCTTGCCGGTGATGCGGTCGTGGATGGCGAGCGCCTCGATGTACTCGGACATCTGGCTCTGCACGCCGCGAACGATGCCGCGGTTGAGGGAGGCATCGCCGCGCATGGCCTTGAAGCGGAGGCTGAAGACGAAGCGGGCGAGGGACTGCATCTCGGCGCCGATCTCCGCGCCGAGCACGCGGCCCCACACCTCCCACAGCTCGTCGTAGTCGAGGTTCCTGGGCCCGGCGCGCTCGACGCGGCAGCCGAGCGACTCGAGGGTGCGCGCCAGCTTCTCGAGGGCGGAGCGCGTCTCGCGTGACACGGGCAGGCCGCCGAAGTCATCGGTCCAGGCGATGCGATAGGAGCGCAGCTCACGGGGGCGCACGTCGCGCAGGGGGACGGGGGGGACGTCCCAGTCCTCGTCATCGGGGCCGGCGAGCAGCTTCAGTCCCAGCTTCAGGTCCTCGAGGCTGCGCGCGAGCGGCCCGGCGGCGCCCTCGTAGCGCACGCCGCGGGGGCGGCCGGGCATGGGGGGGATGTGGCCGGAGATGGGGACGCGGTGCTCGGTGGGCTTGAGGCCGAAGATGCCGCAGTAGTGCGAGGGGACGCGGATGGAGCCGGCCAGGTCGCTGCCCACCTCGAAGGGGGACATGCCGGTGGCGACGGCCGCGGCGCCGCCGCCGGTGCTGCCTCCGGGGGTGCGCGTCTCGTCCCAGGGGTTGCTGGCGCGGCCGAAGAGGTGGCCATTCGTCTGCAAATCCAACGTGAAGGTGGGCAGGTTCGTCTTGCCCAGGAGGATGGCGCCGGCGGCCTTGAGCCGGGCGACGACGGTGGCATCGTGCGTGGGCACGTGGTGCCGCAGCCGCTTGTAGCTGCTGGTGGTGCGCACCCCGGCCGTCATGAACGAGTCCTTGATGGTCATGGGCACCCCGTGCAGGGGGCCCCAGGACTCGCCGCGGGCGAGGGCCTCGTCGGCCTCGAGGGCGCGCTGGCGGGCGCGCTCCTCGTCGATCGTCACGAGGGCGTTGAGGCGCGCGTTGTGCCGGGCCACCTGCCTCAGGTGCGCTTCCAATAGCTCTCGGGCCGACACCTCGCGAGCCCGTACCAGGGCCGCGAGCCGGTGGGCCGGAAGGAAGTGGAGCTCCTGCATAAGGCGCCTTCCTCCGCGCGGTGTGCGCTGCGTCGTTGACTCCAGAAGCTAGACACGAGTCACGGCGGGTCCGTCCTCCACTGTCCGAAAGTCTCCTCCGGGCGTTCACCAGCGGGCGGAGCGTGTGGCGGTTCCTGTTGGCGGAGGACACTCGGGTGGGGGTGAGGTCACCGGACACCCGGCGCGAGGAGGGGCGGCAGGGGCCGTCAACCCGTTCCGGAGCCCGGCCGGGTCAACTATCCTCCGGGCTCCTCAGGAGGAAGCATGCAGAGCCAGGAGGGCATCAAGGCCGAGCGGGCGCGCAACTTCATCACGTTGATGGAGCGCATCCGCATCATCGACGACGAGGCGGCGGAGCGGGCGCTGCTCGACGAGCTCACGCGCCCGGAGCGTCCCTTCATCCTCTCCTTCGTCAACGCGCACGCGGTGAACCTGGGGTGGAATCAGCCGGGGATGCTGGACGGGCTGATGCGCTCGGACATGCTGCTGCGCGACGGCATCGGGGTGAAGCTGGGGCTGAGAGCCTTCCAGAAGCCGTTCGGGCTGAACATGAACGGGACGGACTTCATCCCCAAGATTGCCCGGGCCTACAAGGGGCGGAAGGTGGCGCTCTTCGGGACGCGCTCGCCGTGGTTGGACAACGCGCGGCGCACGCTGGAGGAGTGGGGGCTGAGCATCGTCGCGAGCCAGGAGGGGTTCGACCCACCGGAGACGTACGTGCGGCTGGCGGTGGAGACGAAGCCGGACCTCATCATCATGGCGATGGGCATGCCCAAGCAGGAGCAGGTGTCCGTGCAACTGCGCGAGGCCCTCACGCACCCGGTGCTCATCGTCAACGGGGGAGCCATCCTGGACTACATCGGGGGCAAGGTGCCGAGGGCGCCGCTGGTGATGCGCAAGACGGGGATGGAGTGGCTGTTCCGTCTGGCGGTGGAGCCCCGGCGGCTGTTCAGCCGCTATGTCCTTGGCATCCCCATCTATTTTTCCCACGTGGCGGAAGTGAGGCTGTCAGGTGGGTCGGGGCAGACGGGCGGGCGAGCGGAACCCCAGTGAGGCTGCTGCGGGGCCACACGGGCACCTCTTGTGACGCGTCGGGAATTCTGCGTTCCTAATGGGCGGACATGGACTCCGCCAAAGCCGCCCATCAGGCGTTTCTCAAGACCAAGACCTTCGGAGCGCTGGACGGGCTCCGAGCCCTCGCCATCTTCGCGGTGGTGCTCTACCACGTGCTGGAGGCACGCGAGGGGCTCGTGGGTCGCTTCTACCTGAGCGTCTCGCTGTTCTTCGCCATCAGCGGCTTCCTCATCACCACGCTGCTGCTGCGCGAGCGCGAGAGCACGGGCACCATCTCGCTCAAGGGCTTCTACGCGAGGCGCTCGCTGCGCATCTTCCCGCTCTACTACGCGGTGACGGCGCTCTACATCGTGCTCGTGTACGTCTTCGAGCAGGACATGGTGGTGCGCGGGGCCTTCTTCGACAACGTGAAGTACTACCTCACGTACACGTCGAACTGGTTCATCAAGCTGGAAGAGGGCCGCATCATCTTCTACTTCGCGTGGTCCATGGCCACCGAGGAGCAGTTCTATCTGCTGTGGCCCTTCGTGGTGCGCTACTTCAAGAGCACCTGGGGGCCGGTGGTGTTCATGTCGGGGATGCTGGCGGTGGGCATCTTCATGGGCTGGGCGACGAAGACGGGCTACCTCGACACGACGCACCTCTGGGTGCGCATCCTGGCGAGCATCTCCATCTCCGTGTGCATGGGCTGCCTGTCGGCGTACCTGGTGCACTACCCCAAGCCCTTCGAGTGGACGTGGAAGGTGCTGGGGCAGGTGTGGAGCGTGCCGGTCACCGTCGTGCTGGTGTTCTTCGCCATCTACAACCACGACACGCCGCTGTGGCTCTCGTCCTTCCTGCTCACGGTGATGGTGATCGCCATGTGCATCCGTCCGCACCACGTGCTGGCGCCGCTCATCGACCACAAGTGGCTGCGCTACGTGGGCTCCATCACCTACGGCATCTACCTGATGCACATGATTTCGCTGAACATCGTGCGCCGGGTGGTGCCACACAACCTGATTCTCTATTACGTGCTGACGCTGGCGCTGAGCATCGGCCTGGCGACGCTGAGCTACCGCTACTTCGAGAAGCCCTTCCTGAAGCTGAAGAACCGCTTCGACTGGCGCGACAAGAAGCCGGTGGAGCCGGCGGCGCAGCCGGTGGCGAGCACCCCGGTCGGTCCGAGCTAGGCCCACGAGGAAATCCGACACCATGACGAAGCTGGTCCGTCCCCCCATCCTGCTGACGATGGCCGACTACTACGGCACCCTGGCCGCGGTGAGGTGCCTGGGCCGTCGGGGCATTCCGGTCACCGTGGCCGAGTCCAAGCTGTTGGCGCCCGCGCGCTGGAGCCGCTACGTGACGCGGCGGGTGGAGTGCCCGGAGGTGGGGGACTCGGACGCGTTCCTGGAGTGGCTGTTGCGCTTTGGCGAGGCGGAGCCCGGGCACGTGCTGTACCCCACGAGCGATGACATGGCGTGGCTGTTCGCCCTGCACCGGGAGGAGCTGGGGAAGCACTTCCGGATGTACCAGCCGGGGGTGGACGTCATCTACGGGCTGCTGAACAAGCAGAAGCTCCACGACCTGTGCAAGGACGTGGGGCTGGATGTGCCGGACACGTGGTTCCCCGAGGGGGAGGCGGACCTGGAGAAGGTGGCGGCCCAGGCGCGCTTCCCGGTGCTGCTCAAGCCGCAGACGCAGATTCTGTTCGAGAGCCACGTGAAGGGCTCGCAGGTGGAGCGCGCGAGCGAGCTGTTGCCGCGCTACCGCGAGTTCCTGGAGCGCAACCGGTACGGGCGCAAGCTGATGGAGTACGACGCGCGGGCGAACCGGCCGATGGTGCAGGCGTTCTACACGGAGGCGGCGCAGAACATCTTCAGTCTGAGCGGCTTCGTGGACCGGACGGGCGAGCTGTTCGTGGCGCGCGGGGCGGTGAAGGTGTTGCAGCGGCCGCGCAAGCTGGGCATCGGCCTGTGCTTCGAGGAAGTGCCGGTGGACGTGGAGGTGGCGGAGAAGGTGCGGGCCCTGTGCAAGAAGCTGGGCTACCACGGCACGTTCGAGGTCGAGTTCATCCGGGCGGGCGGGAAGCAGCTGCTCATCGACTTCAACCCGCGCTTCTACAGCCAGATGGGCTTCGACATCGCGCGGGGCAGTCCGCTGCCGCTGTTCGTGTACGAGGCGGCATGCGGGCACGAGGCGCAGCTGGGAGACCTGGCGCGCGAGGCGCTGCAGTGGAAGGGCGGGGGCCAGTACATCTACTGCCACCGGGGCATCTTCGAGCTGCTGTTGAGGGCGCAGGGCCTGTCGGGGCGGCTGTCGGGAGACGAGGTGCGGTACTGGCGCGAGTGGTACGCGCGCAACCGGGAGCGGGCGGTGGACGCGGTGCTGGACACGGGTGACTGGGTACCGTGGATGGTGGACGTGGCCATGCACCTGCGCTCGTACGCGAGGCACCCGAAGGGCTTCATCCGCACCATGGTGCTCGACAAGTAGGGCGGGGCGGAGGAATCCGCGGGCTTGCGGGCCGCGCACATTCGTCTACGCTGCCGCCCGTGGATACCGAGCTGTCGTCAGCCCTGGAGGCGTCATTGGAGAGTTCTGATGCCAGCGCCTGAGACTCCTGGGCAGACCTCCTTGTTCAACGTGCCGAGGAAGCGCGTACCGTTTCTGACACGCGTACGGCTGCGCAACTACCGCAGCATCGCCGCATGTGACGTGGAGCTCGGGCCCCTGACGTTCCTCGTGGGTCCGAACGGTTCCGGAAAGAGCAATTTCCTGGATGCGCTGCGGCTCATCACCGACGCTCTGCGGACTTCACTCGATCACGCCCTGCGAGATCGCGGTGGTGTGCACGAGGTGCGTCGGAGGTCCAGCGGCCATCCCACCCACTTCGGTATCCGGATCGAGTTCCAGCTCCCCGACGGGGAGTGGGGGCACTTCTCATTCGAGGTGGGCGCGCGCTCCCATGGTGACTATGCGGTCCAGAGAGAGGAGTGCAAGGTAGGGAATGCACGGTACCTCGTGCGTGAGGGCGAGGTCGTCATCAAGCCCACCCCCATCGCGCCACCGGGCTCGGATGATCGCCTGTACCTCGTCAACGCCGCGGGTCTGCCGGAGTTCCGTCCCGTGTTCGACGTGCTCTCGAACATGGGGTTCTACAACCTGAATCCGGACAAGATTCGAGCTCTTCAAGCTCCCGACAAGGGCGAGCTGCTCGCACGCGATGGTCTCAACCTGTCGAGCGTGCTCGAGCGCCTGGAGAAGCTGGACGGAGGGAGTACGAAGCGGCGCATCGAGGAGTACCTCAGCCGTATCGTGCCGGGGTTGGAGGGTGTGGATCCCAAGCGCGTCGGGCACATGGAGACCCTGGAGTTCCGTCAGCACGTCGAGGGCTCCAAGGATCCCTGGCGCTTCCCGGCGATCAACATGTCCGACGGGACCCTGCGGGCGCTGGGTATCCTCGTTGCCCTCCTCCAGGCCAGGGTCGAGGATCGTGTGCGCCTCGTGGGTATCGAGGAGCCCGAGGTCGCGCTGCATCCCGCTGCGGCGGGAATCCTGCGAGATGCCCTTCGCGATGGCTCACGGCATGCGCAGGTGATCGTGACGAGCCATAGCCCTGAGCTCCTCGATGCTTCCGATGTCTCCGCCGAGGAGATCGTCTCGGTCGTCGCCGAGAAGGGGAAGACCTTCATTGCCCGGCTCGACGAGGCCACGCGCTCCTCTCTCAAGGATCGGCTCTACACGGCCGGCGAGCTGTTGAAGACGAACCAGCTGACGCCCGAGCTCGAAGCCGTTCCCGAGCCCAACCAGCTCCACCTCTTCGAGCTGGAGGCCTGATGAAGGTAGGGCTCATCGTCGAGGGCCATGGAGAGGTCGCGTCGGTCCCCATCCTCTTGCGGAGGATCCTGCAAGAGCTGGCACCCGCACTGAATCCCGTTGTCTTGCCTCCACATCGAGTCCCCCGGGGGCAACTCGTCAAGGAGGAGGGACTCCAGCGCGCCGTCGAGTTCATGGCGAGAAAGGTGGGGGACGATGGGCGAATCCTCATCCTGCTCGATGCGGATGACGACCTTCCCTGTGTGCTGGGCCCCAGGCTCCTGACCAAGGCGAGAGAGCACCGCCCGGATCGTGACATTTCGGTGGTCGTCGCGAAGCGTGAGTACGAGGCTTGGTTCCTGGTTGCCGCGGAGTCGCTGCGTGGCCGACGAGGTCTTCCAGGAGATCTTGCCCCTCCGCCCGCGCCCGAGGAGGTTCGAGATGCGAAGGGCTGGCTGAGTCATCACATGGTGGACGGTTATAGTGAAACGATCGATCAGCCTGCCCTGACGAGCCTCTTCGACCTGACGACCGCGCGACGCGCGGGCTCCTTCGACAAACTCTTTCGCGAAGTCGAGCGCCTCTTGGGCCTCGCTGTTACTCCTCCTCCGGCCCCCGTCGAACCTGACGGAGGCTCGTGAAGAGGGCTCACAGATGGACAGGAATCTCGCGCGTGCCAACCCGCGCGCCTACGCCATTCTCCACGCGGGAGTGGACTCCGAGGCCGAGGCCGCCTTCCTGCGCACGCTCCCGCCCGAGGACATCGCCCTGCACGTGCGGGCCCTGCTGGGATCGCTCGTGTTGCCGCCCCACCCCATCACGGGGGGCCAGTTGGAGCCGACCGTCGAGGTCCGGGGCACGGAGAAACTCGGCCTCGTCGCGAGCCTGTACGTCGAGGAGTCGGAGGAGCAAGCCCGGGTCTCCGGCTTCGACGTCATGAAGGCGCACTGGTTGAAATCCGCGGAGATGCACGTGCTGCTCGATGCGCTGTGGCTGGCGAACGCCACGCTCGCGCAGCGCCCCTCGAAGACCACCGTCCTCTTCGCCGACGGCGGCCAGGACCTGTCGTTGGATGCGCGCCTCGGGCTCGTGGAGACCCTGTACGAGGGCCTGGCGTTCAAGCGTGTCGACCTCACCTTCTCCCGCTGCTCGATAGGCCCCGATGGACGCCAGGGAGAGGGGTGCGCTTCTCTCTCGCTGCACTGGCTGGCGCCGGACGGCGGCGAGGCGCTGGCGCTGTTCTCCCATGTGATGGGCAACGCGAAGCGTGATGGGCTCGTGTCGTGGGGTCGGGCGCTCTCCCGGGAGCGGGGCTGGCCCCGCTGGGAGAACTGCGAGCACGTGGAGGGCTGACGCCCGGCGCTCACTTGGCGATCGTGATGTCCAGGATGGTCATGGACCAGGGCGGGAGCAGCACCTGCATGTTGCCGCCGGACTGGAAGAAGGACTTGCGCTCGGAGAAGCCCGAGGGCTCACCGGCGTAGCCCAATACCCGGGCGCTCCGCACGTCGCCGCAGCCCCTGAATTCCACCTGGGCATTGCGAGCCACGTCCGCCTCCAGGTTGAGGGCGACGGCCACCAGCCGCTTGCCGTCGTCGCTGCGCGAGGCGAACAGCGACATGCCCTGGCCCTCCGCGGGCTTCTCGAAGCTGGAGGGCACGTAGTTGTCCTGGAAGCGCCCGCCCTTGCCGTCGAAATTGCGGAAGGCGCGGAACGCCCAGAACGTGGGGCTGCGGAAGGGCGGGTAGGTGAAGTGGAACGCCGAGGTGAGGTTCTGCTCGGCGAAGCGGCCCAGTGCCTCGGCCTGCGCGAGCCCGCCGCTCATGTGCTTCGTCGCGCCGAAGTTGTACTCACCAATCGACAGGCCGCGGCCCGGGTAGTTCTCGGAGATCCACCGCTTCACGCGGGGAATCAGCTCGACCTTGTCGTCGATCCAGGACTCGTCCTTGTACGTCGGGTCCCACAGCGCGCGGGTGGAGCGGATGCGCCGCGCCGAGGTGTCGGGGTCCGTGGCGCCCGTCTCCTCGAAGCCGATGCCCTCGCCCTGCGGGTAGAAGTGCACGTCCACCACGTCGAGGATGCGGGTGCCCGTCTGCTTCTCGTGCTCGGCGAGCTTCTTCAGGTACCAGGCCAGCAGCGGCACGTTGCCGTGCGCCTTGCGGTCCTTCTTGTTTCCGCCCGGGGCCACGTCCGCCGCCGAGTTGAAGTAGTTCGTCCAGCCCCACTCGGCCGGGCCCGCGATGATGGCCTCCGGGTCCGCCTGCCGCACGGCGGTGCCGTAGGCGATGGTGCGCTCGAGCAGCTCGTCGTAGGTGGCCGGCTCCGGGTGCACGTCGCGGTGCGTGGTGTTCCAGAGCATCGGCTCGTTGTCGAGCAGGTACATGTGCACGCTGCGTCCGCGGGCCTTGTCCTTCTCGCGGATGGTGCGCACCCACTCGTGGATGAACGAGGGCGGTGCCTCGACGCTCGTCTGCGTGGGCTGGGGCGGCGTGAGGGCCTCGCCCGAGGGCGCGATGCCATTGCCGGCCTCGGGCACGTCCGGGTCCATCTTCTGCTGCATGCCGAAGACGGTCCTGGGGAAGCCCATGGAGGTGGCGTCCTTGGACACCCAGCCCAGCATGGGGACGGTGAGCGCCGTCTGCACGCCGCGCTGCAGGTTGGACTGGAGGAAGTTGTCGTAGGTGTACTGCGGCGTGGCGACGATGATGTTGCGGAAGAAGTAGTCGTTGGCCGTGTTCCAGACGTTGCCCAGCTTCCAGTTGTAACGGGAGGTGGGGTTGCCGCCCCAGCGGCGCGCCGTGGCGCCGAGCTCCCACTGGTGGCTGTCCTTCGTCTCGCGCATGTTGTTGAACGCGATGCCGTAGATGAGCGGGCTGATGCGGTGGACGGGCGCGGTGCAGTCCACCACCACCTTGGCCCCCTTCGCGTCGCCGAAGGCCACGCGGCCACCGCCCACGGCGGCCGCGTCCTTGGGCGCCTGCGCCACGGTGGGCGTGACGAGGTTGGCGAAGCCCACCTGGTTGAGCTCCACCTGCTCGTTGCTCACCTTCTTGTACGCGCGCAGGACGATCTGCGTGAAGGGGTGCTTCTCCGGGTTGAGCTCCGACAGGGGGACGAACACCTGCGTCCACTCGCCGTCGCGGGCGGTGACGTAGGAGTCCGCCAGCCGCACGCGGGGAAAGAGCATCTCTCCCTCGGAGTCCAGCCGCACCTCGAGGAAGTCGCCGAAGCTGGCCGGGGCGTGGTAGCGCAGCGTCAGCCCACCGTACTCCGACTGCAGGCCCTTCTTGTGCAGCACCCAGCCGCCCAGGTTGGCCATGTGCAGCTTCGCGGGGGTGGCGCCCTTCAGCTCGCGCTCGGACCAGCCATGGTCCTCCCAGCCCGGCTGCAGGCCGTTGTCATAGGCCAGCTCCACCGGCTCGATGACGGGCTTGGGCGCCGACCCGTCCATCTGCCGCGCCTGCTCCACCAGCGCGGTGCCGTCGGCGGGCGTCATGCCACCGGGGCCGGTGAGGCCCACCTGGTCCAGCTCCACCCAGTCGCCGCCCACCTTCTTGTGGGCGCGGATGACGATGCGGGAGAAGGGCACCTTCTGGGGGTTGAGCTGCTCGAGGGGGACGAAGAGCTGCACCCACTCGCCCTCGCGGCGCGCCACGTGGGTGCCGTCCACGCGCACGCGGGGGAAGAGCGTCTCGCCCTCGGAGTCCAGCCGCACCTCGAGGAACTCCCCGTAGTCCTGGGGCGCGCGGTAGCGCAGCGCGAGTCCGCCGAACTCGCCCTCGATGCCCGTCTTGTGCAGCATCCACCCGCCCAGGTTCTCCATGCGCAGCCTGGCGGGGGCCTGCTCCTTCAGCTCGCGCTCGGCCCAGCCCTCGTCCTTCCAGCCGGGCTGGAGGCCGCTGGCGTAGGCCACCTCGGTGAGCGCCGGAA